>JAGXQU010000076.1 GCA_018335895.1 Hyphomicrobiales bacterium
GGGGTCGGCGAAGCGCTAGCCGTGAAAGTCACCGTGGATCAGGCGGGACGGCAGTCCCAGCAGTAGTTCGGGGCCGCGCCGGTCCCGCTCTTGCCGCGTTGCGGCGGTAAGGCATACTCCGCACCCGAAACGAAAGCGCGTTGAGTCGATGACCTATTGCTGCGGAATTCTGGTTCGCGACGGGATCGTGATGATCGGCGACACCCGCACCAATGCGGGCCTCGACAACATCTCGACCTTCCGCAAGCTCCATTTGTTCGAGGAACCGGGCAAGCGCGTGATGGCGCTCGCTTCGGCGGGCAACCTTTCGGTGTCGCAAACGGTCGTGAGCCTGCTCTCCGAAGGGATAGAGAATCTCGAAACCGGCGAGCGCGAGCGGCTCACCGACGCGCCGACCATGTTTCAGGCTGCCCAGCGCGTCGGCCGCGCGGTGCGTATGGTCCATGACAGCGACTCCAAGTTCATGGAGAACGCCGACATCAGCTTCGACGTCTCGTTCCTGCTCGGCGGGCAGGTCGAGGGGCGCCGGCTGCGGCTTTTCATGATCTATGCCGCGGGCAACTTCATCGAATGCACCACCGACTCGCCGTACCTCCAGATCGGCGAGCACAAATACGGCAAGCCCATTCTCGACCGCGCGGTGAACTACGAAACCGATATCTATGACGCGCTGAAGATCGGCCTGATCTCCATGGATTCGACCATGCGCTCGAACCTCGCGGTCGGCCTGCCGATCGACATGGCGGTCATTCGCCGCGACGCGCTCAATATCGAGCTGAATTACCGCATCATGCCGGGCGAGCCCTATTTCACCGATCTGCGCGAACGCTGGTCGGCGGCGTTGCGCGCCGCACACATTGCGATCCCTCGCCCCCCTTACGCGACGCGGCCGGTGGAATCCCTGCCCAACGATGGCATCGACACCGTGCTTCCCAGAACCGGCGCGCATGCCAACGCTGCAAACGCGCAATTGACCGCGGGCCAGCCTCCGGCGAAAGTTCTGCAACAGCAGAACCCGAAACGATAACGCCAGCAAAAATTCAGAAAATCTCAGGGAGTGAACGGCGATGGCAACTTCGCGCAAGATTGCATTGGTAACGGGCGCAAGCTCCGGCATCGGAAGGGCGGCGGCGGTCGCGCTCGCGAAAGCGGGCTTCAATGTCGTGATCGCGGCCCGCAGGAAGCCCGAACTCGACGTGGTCGCGAAGGAAATCGAAGCCGCGGGTGGCGAGTGCCTCGCGGTTCCGACCGACGTCGGCGACATCGCGCAGATCAAAAATCTGTTTGCGAAAACCAAAGAGAAGTTCGGCCGCCTCGATGTGATTTTCAACAACGCCGGCAAGGGCACGCCGCCGGTGCCGCTCGAAGACATCAAGCTGGAAGACTGGAATTCGACGGTTGCCGCGAACCTCACCGCGCCATTCATCTGCACGCAGGAAGCCTTCAAGATCATGAAGGACCAGAACCCGCGCGGAGGCCGCATCATCAATAACGGCTCGATCTCGGCCTATGCGCCCCGCCCCTTCTCCGCGCCCTACACCTCGACGAAGCACGCGGTATCGGGGCTCACCCGCGCGACCGCGCTCGACGGCCGTGCATACGACATCGCGTGCAGCCAGATCGATATCGGCAACGCGGTGACGCCGATGACCGACCGCATGGCCGAGGGCGGCGTGTTGCAGCCGGATGGAAGCACGAAAGTGGAGCCCCGTGTTGCGGTCGAGCACGTCGCCGACGCGATCGTCTACATCGCGAAGCTGCCGTTAGATGCCAACGTGCTCTTCATGAACGTGATGGCAACCAAGATGCCATTTGTGGGCAGAGGCTAACTCATTGTCATTCCGGGGCGGCGCGAAGCGCCGAACCCGGAATCCAGAAGCAGCCTGGCTGCAGATACTGTCGTCACGATCACTCCAATCGGAATTGTGTTTTTCGACCAACGCAAGCTTCCATGACCGCTTCCACTTCTTGATTTCCTTCTCGCGCTCGATAGCAACGGTTACGGCTTCATCTGCTTCGAACCAGCCTAGGCGTTCCGTTCCGTATCGCGACGAAAGGCCGGGCGTGGATTTTTCTTTGTGTTCATAGTCCCTCCTGACCGGATCGTTGGTCACGCCCAGATAGAGCGTCGGTTGCGTTATTCGCCAACAAACAAACGAAAAAATCCCGGCCGCCACACTCCCGCCATAGACTAGGATTATATTCATATCATCCCGCTCCTCTCCGAGGGGCGTTTCTAGGGCGCTTGAAGCGCGGAGCGGGAATGCGGTTGGCCGCAAGGCTCGCGTTACGCAACGCGGATCGTGCGGCGGCTGAAGTCGCCCGGCTCCGGCGAGCCTGCCGCTCGTCACAAGGGCCTTCGCTTGGCGGCTTCGTCGGGAACGCGTGCCAACGCAAGTACGGGCGAAGCCGGGAAGGTCCGCCAGCGGAGGATAGCTTGGTACGTCCTCCGGGGGCCGGTCGAAGGAAAGCCGAACACCATCCGCGCGCGGGATGCCGGTATCGCCGGTTCGCTCGCGGTCGACTTGCCTCTGCACTTCTCTTCTTCGTGCAGAGGGCCGTGACGCGCTTCTGGCGCTCGCGGCATCCCGCGCGCCCTCGGATTTTCGCGGGGGCGATCTCGCCGAACCCCGGGGCTCCGGCCCGCGGGAAGGATGGAGGCTGCGCTAGTTCAGAAGATATTCCCCATTCACCGCCCTGAACTCGGACGGCTTGATGAGCCGGGCATGTGCGACCGTCACCGAGTAAAGCGGCCCCGTCAGCTCCCGCGTCCAGAAATCGAGGAAGCGCGAAAGCGTCGGAAACTTCGGAAACAGATCATATTCCTGCCAGACAAAGGTCTGCAGCAGGTGCGGGTGGTCCGGCAGCCGGTACAGGATCTGGGCGGTGGTGAGCCCATATCCGTCGAGCTGGCGCCGGAAGTCTTGCGAGACACGATTCATCGAACATCCTTAATTCTGAAGGACGCCAAATGTTTCCGCCTGCCCGCTCTTATTTCAAGCCCGAAGAATGAATTTTCCGTTCAGAATCAATGCATTAGCAGCCACCCGGCCCGGCGGCTAACAGCCCCCGGACAACCATGCCGAGTCTTGGCACTCGTACTCGCCCAGTGCCAAAAAATTTGACTTCCCCTCTTGAAGGGCCGAAAACCCGCACCCATCTCGCTTTCGAACGCGGCTGGAACCCCCGGCGCGTTCGTCCAATTCGCTAGCAAAATCAAGGTCTTGGAGGACTGCTTATGAAATTCCGTCCGTTGCATGACCGTGTCGTCGTTCGCCGCATCGAGGCCGACGAGCGCACGAAGTCGGGCATCATCATCCCGGATACCGCGAAGGAAAAGCCGGCCGAAGGCGAAGTGATCGCCGTTGGCCAGGGCGGCCGCGACGAAGCCGGCAAGCTCATCCCGATCGATCTCAAGGTCGGCGACCACATCCTGTTCGGTAAGTGGTCCGGCACCGAAGTGAAGATCGACGGCGACGACCTCATCATCATGAAAGAATCCGACGTTCTCGGCGTGCTCGAGGGCACTGCCGCGAAGAAGAAAGCCGCCTAAGCGCGCTGTCAGGATCAGGAGTAAGAACAATGGCTGCTAAAGAAGTAAAATTTTCGGTCGAAGCGCGGGACAAGATGCTCCGCGGCGTCGACATTCTCGCCAACGCAGTAAAGGTCACGCTGGGCCCGAAGGGCCGTAACGTCGTGATCGACAAGTCCTTCGGCGCTCCGCGCATCACGAAGGACGGCGTC
>JAGXQU010000077.1 GCA_018335895.1 Hyphomicrobiales bacterium
TTCGCACTGATTTTCATCTGGACGCCGCCGCACTTCTGGGCGCTGGCTCTCTTGAAGAAGCGCGATTACGAGCACGCCGGCATTCCGATGTTGCCGAATGTTGCCGGCGACGACGAAACGCGGAAGCAGATTCTGCTCTACTCGCTCGTACTCGCACCGGCCGGCGTTGCGCCGTTTGCGCTTGGGATGACCGGCTGGCTGTATGGCGCGGCTTCGGTCGTACTCGGCGCGTTGTTTCTCGTCTTCGCATGGCAGGTCTATCGCAGGCGGGAAGGCGAGGCCGGCGAACGCGCGGCCAAGCATCTGTTCGCCTTTTCGGTCCTGTATCTGTTCCTTCTGTTCGCGGTCCTCTTGATCGAGGGAATGGCACGGTAAATGCGATGACGGACAAGAAGGGCGTCGTTCTCACTGAAGCGCAGAAGAAGAGCCGGAAGCGCCGCTCGCTCGCGATCGCACTCGTGCTCGCCTTTCTTTGCGTCCTCTTCTACGTCGTGACCATCGTGAAACTCGGCCCGGGCGCGATGAAGAGATCCGAATTGCCGCAAATCGAGACGATCGCATGACGGGCAGGCCGAACATCGACCCTGTGCTGGCGCGGCGTCACCGCAATCTTGCGCTCTCGCTATCGGTTTTCGTCGCCTTCATGATCGGCGCGTCGTTTGCTGCCGTTCCGTTCTACGACTGGTTCTGCCGCACTACCGGCTTCGGCGGCGTCACGCAGGTCGCGACCAGTGCGCCGGAAAGGAAGCTTGAGCGCAAGATCCGCGTTCGCTTCGACGCCAATGTCGCGGGGGTGCCGTGGGAGTTTCAACCGGAAGTCCGGGAGATCGAAGTCGCGATCGGCGAGCCGGTGCTGGTCCATTACTTCGCCACCAACGTCTCGAAAATCGAAACGGTGGGGACTGCGACCTACAACGTATCGCCGCCGCAGGCCGGACTCTATTTCGCGAAGATGCAGTGCTTCTGCTTCACGGAGCAGCGGCTCGCCCCCGGGGAGAAGATGCCGATGCCGGTCGTCTTCTTCGTCCGGCCGGAGATCGAGGAAGACGCCGACGCGCGGCAAATCCGCACGATCACGCTTTCCTATACTTTCTTCCCGGTGGAAAAGCCGAAACCTGTAGCCGCGGCACCTCGTGCCGGGACGACGCAGTAACGAACCTCGCCTTGCGGCTGGCCGCGGGGCGCTGATAGAAACGACCTGATGCCGGGCATGCCCGGCATCGAGTGGAGAGAACGAAAATGGCCGACGCGCACGCAAAACCGCAACACGACTACCATCTCGTCAATCCGAGCCCCTGGCCCATTCTCGGCGCCTTCTTCGGGCTTGTCGTGACGATCGGCGCGGTCATCTGGATGCGCGGCGGCACGTCGCTCATCACCATCGCGGGCACGCTCGGCATCATCTACGTCGCGATTGTCTGGTGGCGCGACATCACCATCGAAGCGCAGACCGGCTATCACACCAAGGTCGTGCAGCTGCACCTGCGCTACGGCATGATCCTCTTCATTGCGTCGGAAGTGATGTTCTTCGTCGCGTGGTTCTGGGCCTATTTCGACGCTGCGTTCTTCCCCGGCGAAATACATCAGTACATGCGCACGGAACTGCTCGGCGGCGTATGGCCGCCGAAACCCGGCGAAGGTTTCAAGGGCACCTTCGATCCGTGGCACCTGCCGCTCCTGAACACCCTGATCCTGCTGACCTCCGGCACCACGGTTACCTGGGCGCATCACGCGATCCTCGAAGGTGACCGCAAGGCGGCAAAGCAGGCGCTCTGGCTCACGGTCGCGCTCGGCGCGCTGTTCACCTGCGTGCAGGCCTATGAGTATATGCACGCCGGTTTCACGTTCAGCGGCCACATCTATGGCGCTGCATTCTTCATGGCGACCGGCTTCCACGGCGTGCACGTGCTGATCGGCACGATCTTCCTCGCCGTCTGCCTCTATCGCCTCTACCTCGGCCACTTCACGCCGGAACATCACTTCGGCTTCGAGGCTGCCGCCTGGTACTGGCACTTCGTCGACGTCGTCTGGCTGTTCCTGTTCGTCTGGATTTACGTATGGGGCGCGGGCACGCCGCTCGCGCACTGACGCTTCCATCGCAGGCTGGAGGGCGGAGATGAAAAATTCCGCCGCTACCGAGAAACATGCAGTCCCGCCCCTCAAGGCGGGACTGACTTGTTCCTGCCCCCGCTGCGGCCGGGGACAACTCTTCAACGGCTACCTCGCGCTTGCGCCGCGCTGCATGCAATGCGGTCTCGATTACTCCTTCGCCGATTCAGGAGACGGTCCCGCAGTTTTCGTCATTCTGTTCGGCGGCCTGATTGCCGTGCTTGCAGTTCTCGCAGTGGAGCTGATCTGGCGGCCCTCCTATTGGGTGCACGCGGCGGTCGGAATTCCGGCGGTGTTGATCGCGACCCTGCTTCCGCTGCGCGTGCTGAAGTCGCTTCTGATCGCCCTTCAGTTTCATCACAAGGCCGCGGAAGCGCGGCTGGACAAGCGCAAGTGACCCGCGCGAAGGCGGTCAAGGGCCTGATGCTTCCGGGCGCGCTTTCTCTTCTCGCGCTTGCCGTGCTGATTTCGCTCGGCAATTGGCAGATGCAGCGGCTTGCGTGGAAAGAAGATCTGATTGCACGCGCAAGCGAGCGCGCGAAATTGCCGCCCGCGCATTTACCGGGTCCCGATCGTTGGAGCGAAGCGCATTGGCGGCAGGCCGAGTATCGCACCTTTGCCGCCGCGGGAAGGTTCCGTCACGACTACGAAGTTCAGGTGTACACGGTGCTATCCGATGCGAAGGGCACGTATTCCGGCGCGGGCTATTGGGTGCTGACGCCGCTCGAACTGGCCGACAGGAGCTATGTCATCGTCAATCGCGGCTTCGTGCCGCTCGACCGCAAGAGTCCCGCAACCCGCAAGGACGGCCAGATCGAGGGCGAGACATCGGTACTCGGCCTGCTCCGTGCTCCGGAGGAGACGAACTATTTCACGCCTGCGAACGATCCGGCGAAGGGCGCCTGGTACAGCCGCAAGCCCGAAGAGATCGCGCGCGCCTTCAACCTGAAGAATGTCGCCCCGTTCCTGCTCGACGCGACCGTCAGCTACCAGGCCGGACAACTGCCGCAGCCGAACGAGACGAAACTGACCTTCACCAACAATCACCTCGGCTATGCGCTGACCTGGTACGGTCTCGCCTGCACGCTTGCCGGCGTGTTCTTCGTTTTCGCGCGGCAGAGGCTGAAGGCGGGCGGTTGAAACTTGCCTTGCCTCGATGCCCTGAATAGGGTGCGCCGCCATCAAGGGAACCCACGGATTTGAAATACGTCTCGACCCGCGGCGAGGCGAAGCCCGCCTCTTTCAACGAAGCGCTGATCGAAGGTCTCGCGCGCGACGGTGGACTCTATGTACCGGAGGCGTGGCCGCAGCTGTCGCGCGAAGAAATTGCGGGCTTCAAAGGAAAGACCTATGCGGAAGTCGCTCTTCGCGTGATCGCGCCCTTTGTCGGCGGCGACATTCCCCAGCGCGATCTCAAGCGCATGATCGAGGAGGCCTACGCAACCTTCACGCACAAGGACGTTACGCCGCTGCATAAGCTCTCGAGCGGAGAGTACATCCTAGAGCTGTTCCATGGCCCGACGCTCGCCTTCAAGGACGTGGCGATGCA
>JAGXQU010000078.1 GCA_018335895.1 Hyphomicrobiales bacterium
CTCCGTTCCCATCGGCAGGTCGGCGGCCTTGTCCCGCCGGTCGGAATTGTAGTCGTCGGCGATTCTGCGATCCGTTGTCGGGAAGAAGAGCTTGACCGCGGTTCCGTGTCCCGGTTCGGAGTAGATCGCGACATGGCCACCACTCTGCTTCACAAAGCCGTAGACCATGCTGAGCCCGAGACCCGTGCCCTTGCCGACGTCCTTCGTCGTGAAGAACGGCTCGAAGACGCGGGACAGGACTTCCTGGCTCATGCCGCTGCCGTTGTCGGTCACCGCCAGCATCATGTAGTTGCCGTCCTTCATGTCCGGCACGATCGAAGCGGATTCGCCGAATTCAGCTTTCGCCGTTTCGATCCGCAGCACGCCGCGGCCTCGCATCGCGTCCCGCGCGTTGACGACGAGATTCAGCACCGCCGTCTCGAACTGGTTGCGGTCGATGCTGACGATCCACGGATCCGTATCGAGCGCGAAATCCAGCCGCACGCCCTCTCCGGCCGTGAAGCGTACGAGATCGGTCATTTCCTGAACCAGCGCGCTGACGTCGATCGGCTCCGATTCGAGCGCCTGTCTGCGTCCGAACGCAAGCAGGCGCTGCGTGAGAACCGCACTGCGATTTGCGGCGTCCAGCACCGATTGCGCCATCGGAGTCAGGGCCGCGTTCCCGTGCAGCGCCTCCACGAGAAGCTCAGCGTTGCCGAGAATGACCGTGAGCAGATTGTTGTAATCGTGCGCGAGCCCGCCGGTGAGCTGTCCGATCGCCTCCATCTTCTGCGATTGATGCAATTCGGCTTCGAGCTTCGTGCGTTCGGTCATGTCGTGACCGATGAAGAAATGCTGCTGCTCCTCCTCGACCCACATGCCGGTCCAGTTCAGATCGACCGCGCGCCCGTCTTTATGCAAATACCGCGTCTGGAAGTCTCGTGAAATAAGTCCCTTCCGCGCCTGCCGCATTTCCTCGCGAGTCGTATGGAGATCCGCCGGATGAATGAGTTCGATTGCATTGCGGCCTTCGATCTCTTCCGGCCGATAGCCCAGAATCGGATAAACGCTTGGGCTTACGCGAATGAGCCGCCCTTTGGAGTCTGTTACCAGAATGAGATCGAGTGATTTCTCGAAAATGCGCAGGTTGATGGTCTGCGCCGCCTTGGCCTCGGTAATGTCCTGCGAAATCGAACCCACCGCCTCCACGTTTCCGGCCGCATCGAACAGCGGAAATTTGGTAGCGAGATAGCAGCGCGGCTCCGGTGAGGTCACCTCCCGCTGTATCATCTTTCCGGTTCTTATCACCTCTTCGTCTATCGCCGAAATTTCGTTTGCATAATGCTCCGGCAATAGATCTTTCAACCGGAGACCCGTCATTTGCTCCGGCGTCTTCCTGATGCGCCGCTGAAACTCGCGGTTGGCCAGAATAATGCGCCCCTCGCGGTTCTTTACCGTAATGGTTGCCGGCGCGT
Source organism: Hyphomicrobiales bacterium (assembly GCA_018335895.1). Classification (GTDB taxonomy): domain Bacteria; phylum Pseudomonadota; class Alphaproteobacteria; order Rhizobiales; family Xanthobacteraceae. The sequence continues at coordinate 1,455 of JAGXQU010000078.1, forward strand.
GATCGAGAATTTCCTGAAACTGCCTGCTGGTCGTGAGAAACTTTTCGGTCTCCGCAATCCGTTCCTTCATCTGCCGTGAAATTTGGTAGGCGGCGAAGCCAAGCGCGAGCCCGGTTGCAAAGATGACGATCAGCGAGTTGCGGGCGTCACGCCACCAGTCTTTCAGCAGCTCCTGTTCGGAGATCGAGACGGCCACGCGCACACCCAGATTGGTGTACTGCTGGATAGCGGTAATGAAATGATCGCCGTCCATAGCAACATGGATCGTATCAGTCCCCCTCCCGTCGCGCGGCGCATTCGCCGTAAGCAGGGGATGCTCTGCCGGAAGCCGGCTGCCCACCATATGCCCGTCGGGTTCCCGTATCAGAACAAAACCCTCGGGATGAACGAGCCAGATCACGCCCTTTTTGCCGATCTCGAACGCCTTATAAAATTCGCGCAACTGCTCCGGTTCCAGCGTCGCAACAACGACGCCAGCGAAACCGCCATCGGCCGAATCGATCCGCCGGGCGAGCGGTATTAGCAGCCGATTTGTAAGCCGGCTGCGATACGGCGCGTCCGCCACGAATGGAATATCGGGGTTGGCTTGCAGACGCTGGAAGGCAAGCCGGTCCTTGCGGCTCTCGCCTACAATTTGCGGAATCGTCGAATGCGTTACAGTCCCGTTCGCATCCGTTACTGTAAGTGAGCCTACGCCCTGCAAGGTCTTCAAGGACTGCTGCAGCAGAGGCGTGAGATCGTCGGCGAACTTGGCCTCGCTACGCAGCCGGGTAACGATGCTGCTGATCTGAATTAGGCTGCCATCGGTCAACGCAACCGAACGCGCAAAATGGTCGCCGATGACCAAAGCGTGATGCTGCGCGCGCTCGCGACCGGCCGCAATGGCTTCGTTGTACTGCGTCCAAAGAGAGATCAAACGAACGGCAACAACGGCAAGAAACGTAACGGCGAGCGCAAGAAGCACTGTCCGTCTGAACCGTGCCGTTTGCTCCGCAGCCGACAAAAAATGCGAGATCATGATAGCCCCGAGCGAAGGCTTTCTTATCCGACAATAGTATTCAAATGGTGTTTGGCGGCGTGGGCGCGCTCGTAACACTCTGTTAAGCATGCCGGTGTTCTCCGGCGGCAGTTACCTTGCCTTAAAGTCGTACCGACTAAGAGAGGGGATTGGATAACGTAAGATAAAGTCTATGAATTTAAAAACTTTCACACTCAGGGAGGATGGACTCCAAGGCGACGCGCCAAGCGTCGTCCCCAGTTCGGTTCCTCCCGGAGAACGGCTCTGCTGCTTTATTGTTGACGACGAACCCGCGATCCAGAGCCTGCTGAGCAACGCACTCGTCCAGTTCGACTTCCATGTGGAGAGTTTCAACAGCGCCCAGACGGCGCTGACCGCGTTGAAGCGAACCCGTCCACACCTGGTTTTTCTCGACGTCTCGCTGGAAGGTTCCGACGCAGTCGACGTGATACGCGGGCTGGAGGAAGCGAGATTTGCAGGCAAGGTGCAACTCGTTAGCGGCACGCACCAGAAAACGCTGGACGACCTACGGTTGATCGGCGAGCGTCATGCGCTTTCGATGCTCCCGCCACTGCAAAAACCGTTTCGTATCCAGCAGGTACGGCAGATCGTCAGCGAGAATCTTGCCGAACTCTTGAGCGCGCCGCAGGCGTTGCCGGCCAAGCCGGTGAACTCCAGCTACCAGAAACTGCGCCTTAGCGAGGTGCTCGACAACAACTGGTTCCAGCTTTGGTATCAACCTAAAATCGACATCCAGAAAATGAAGCCGGTCGGCGCGGAAGGCCTCGCCCGCTGCGTTCATCCTGTTTTCGGGACCTTGCTGCCGTCGTCGTTCCTGCCCGGCGCGGACGAGGCATCGCTTGCGAAACTCGGCGAGCGGGCGCTCATTCAGTCGCTCTACGACTGGCCGCTCTTTGGGCGCCTGGGAATTCCGTTCAAGCTCGCGATCAATCTTTCGATCGAGTCGCTAAGCCGCATTCCCATCACCAAGATTATTCGCGAGTTGCGCCCGAAGGAAAGCGAGTGGCCCGGCATGATCATCGAGATCACCGAAAATCAGGCGATCAAGGATATCCATGCGATCCACGAAATCGCGACGCAATTAAAGCTTTACGGCATCTCGATCGCGATCGACGACTTCGGCGCAGGGTATTCGCATCTCGCCCGGCTCAAGGACCTGCCGTTCGAGGAATTGAAGATCGATGGAAGCCTGATCAGCAACTGTGATCGGGATGAACAAACCGCGACGCTTTGCCGTACTGCGATCGAACTTGCCCACAAATTCGACACAGTAGCCGTCGCCGAGTGCGTCGAGCGCCCGAGCGAGGTGCGCGTCCTGCAACAGATGGGCTGCGATATCGCGCAAGGGCATCTGTTCGCAAATGCGACTCCGCGCGATACGCTGATCGCCTCAATGAAAAAGCGCATGGAGCAGGCGCGGGCAACCACCTGAAATCTGCGGCCGTTAACTTTCCGGTAACGACTTGGCCCCTTTTTCCGCCATTTTCGACTCGTAGCTAGGCCTTCAAGTCGGGGGCAATCCCGGTCAACAAATCGTTAACCGAACCCGGCAAGACTGCATGAATCCTGCTTCTCGCGCCCGGTGGGGGTGGCCGAAAGCAGTAAGGGGACAGGTTCGTACTTGCCGAAAGAAGCTTCCGCTGCATCGTCACGCGACTGGAAGGCTTGCCGCTCGTTCGGAGCGGTCGGAGCCGCCGCGCTTGTGCTGACCCTTTCGACGACGAGCTTGCAGAGCGTGATCGCAAACGGCGATACGCGCTCGATCTCGATGTTTCACACGCACTCGAAAGAGTCGATCACCGTCACCTTCAAAGTGAACGGACGCTACGACGAAGCCGGTCTTGCCAAGCTGAACAGCTTCCTGCGCGACTGGCGCAATCACAAAGAAACGAAGATGAATCCGCATCTCTTCGACATTCTTTGGGAGGTCAATCGAGACACCGGCGGGACGCAACCGATCCAGATCATCTCCGCCTTCCGTTCGCCCGAGACCAACGAAATGCTCCGTTCGCGCTCGAGCGGCGTTGCGAAGCACAGCCAGCATGTTCTCGGCAACGCGATCGACTTCCGCATTCCCGGCGTTCCGATTGCCGACCTGCGCGCGGCGGGCCTCAGGCTCCAGCGGGGCGGCGTCGGCTTCTACCCCGGCTCCGATTTCGTCCACATGGACACGTCCACGATCCGTCATTGGCCGCGCATGACCCGAGAACAGCTCGTGCGCGTATTCCCCGACGGCAAAACCATTCACGTTCCCACCGACGGCGTACCGCTGAAAAACTTCCAGCTTGCCGCGGCGGAGATCCAGCAGCGCGGCCAGTTCGGCGAGCGTCAGCAGACCCGCGTGGCGGCGGCGGCAGCGGTGCCAGATCCGAACCGCCTCAAGAGCTTCATCAGTTCGATCTTCAGCGCGAACTCGGCCGCGAACACATCCGAACAGGAAGCGCAGGAAAACGAACAGGACCTGCCGGCGCAACAGCCGCAGACACCGCCTTTGCGCACGCAGATTGCCTCTGCCAACCCGCAATCGATCTTGCCGCCGGCAAACCGCCAGCAGCCGAAAGAGCGCCTGCAATGGCAGGTCGGCCCGGCGCCTGCCAACGAAACGCCGCCGCCTGACGAAA
>JAGXQU010000079.1 GCA_018335895.1 Hyphomicrobiales bacterium
CCCGCCGATCTCGAGAAGAACGAAGCCGTCCGCCGCGAGTGGCTCGAGGTCTAATCCGCAGCATTCAGATTGTTTGCAGGAGCGGCCGGAGCGATCCGGCCGCTTTCTTTTTCGGAACTAGCTCTTCCAGGCAAGAATGCGCTTGTCGGCGATGGCAAGACCGTAATTGCTGACGAGCCCGATCATGCCGAGCAGAATGATGCCCGCATAAAGGTCGGCGGCGCGATACGAACGCGCGGCGTGCAGCACCGCCGTTCCCAGGCCTTCCTGCGCGGTCAGCAACTCGCCGACAACCGCGAGGATCAGCGCGACCGTGAGCGAAAGCCGCATGCCGGCGAGAATGTCGGGCACCGCGTTCGGCAAACCGATCTTGTAGATGAACTCCCAGCGCGACATCTGGAGAAGGCGCGATACTTCCACGAGCCGCGGCTCGACATGCGCGAAGCCGTGAATCGTGCCGAGCAGCGTGGGCCAAACCGCGCCGAACACGACCACGCCGAGCACCATCGACGTATTCAGGCCGAAGATCGAGATCGCGACAGGTATGATCGCGGAGGCCGGCAGCGGCCGGAGAAACTCGAGCGTCGGCTGAATATAGGCGCGCGCGATCGCGGAAACGCCGATCAGGCTGCCGACCGCAATCGCAACCAAGCTTGCGAGCAGCCAGCCCTGCACCATGCGATTGATGGTTGCGATCGTCTGCGGAAGCAGATCGCCGTTCACAAGCCCCCATTCGAGCGCGGCGATGGTCGCAGCCGGGCCCGGCAGAAAAACACGCGAGATGAGTTCCAGCGCTGTCACGAAATGCCAGAGCAGCAGGAGTGCTGCGAGGCCCGCGACACCGAGAACGATATCGATGATGCGGGAGCGGATCATGCGTCAGCCGACAATCCGGGCGCGCGATGCGCGAACAGGCGTCCTTCGAGACGCACCAGAAAATAATTCAGCGCCCAGCCGAGAATGCCGACCCAGACCAGCAGCGCGAACATGCGGTCGGGGCGAAGCGATTCCTGCGCCACCATCAGGCCGTAACCGAGCCCTTGCGGGTTCGCGGCGATTTCGACCGTCACCGAAACGACCAGCGACAGCCCGACCGCTAGCCGGAGTGCGGTGAACAGGCGCGGTGCAGCCGCAGGCAGCATGATCTTGAAGATGCGCGAGAGGATGCCGAAGCCCATCAGTCTCGAAACCTCGATCAGGCGCACGTCGATCTGCTTCAGCGCATGCTGCGTGAGAATGAGAAACGGCCAGAACGTCGCCCAGGCCACGACCGCATATTCCATGCGATAGCCGTAGCCGAAGGTGAGCAAAGAGAGCGGGATCAGTGCAACCGAAGGTATCGGCCGCAGCATCTCGACCGACCACGAAGACAACCGGTCGGCCGTGCGCAGAAGTCCGATCACGATGCCGCAGATCGTTCCCGCGGTCATGCCGATCAGCAACCCTGCCGCAGCCGCGAACAGCGTCTGATAGGTGGTGCGCAGGAACGTGCCGTCCGTCATGGTTTCCACCGCACCGAGCAGTATCTTCGACGGCGGCGCGAGCGTATCGCTCATAATCGGATTAAGCAGAAACCACGCTTCGGCCGCAGCCAGCACAGCCAGCGGCAGGAGCCAGCCTCGCCAGCTTCTTGTGAACCCCGCCGTCATGCGTGGATCTTATTCATGATCTCGAACATCTCGCGGCGAAGCCGCAGGAATTCCGGATGTTCGCGCGTCGTGAGCTGGTCGCGCGGACGCGGCAGCGGAACCTTGATGTCGTAGGCGATGCGGCCAGGGTTCGAATCGAGCGCGACAACGCGGTCGCCCAGATAAAGCGCCTCTTCGATATCGTGGGTCACGAAGAAAACCGTCGTTCTGCGTTCGGCAACGAGCCGCATCACTTCGTCCTGCAACGTCTGGCGCGTCATGGCATCGAGCGCGCCGAACGGTTCGTCCATCAGAAGCGTGTCCGGCTCCTGTGCCAGCGAACGTGCGATCTGCAAACGCTGCTGCATGCCGCCGGAGAGCTGCCCCGGAAACTTGTTCTCGTGATTGGCAAGCCCGACCTTCGCAAGCAGCTCGCGGATCCGTTTCGGCCGGTCTCTTGCCGGCATCCCGCTCGCTTCGAGCGGCAGGCTTACATTCGCGTAGGCGCGGCGCCACGGCAGCAAGGCGCGGCCGTAATCCTGAAATACGACCGCCACTTTTCGGGTCGGCGCGCGAACCGGCCTTCCGTGCTGCAGCACCTGCCCGCTTGTCGGCGTGAGCAGTCCCGCGATCATGCGCAACAGCGTGGTCTTGCCGGATCCCGACGCGCCGATCACGCAGACGAACTCACCGGGCTCGACGGACATGTCGATCCCGGTGAGAATCTGGTTCGAGCCGAAGGAGAGACTTACGTTCTTCAGTTCGATTGCAGAAGCAACAGCCGCCATTATTCGGCGACGAGCCGCTTCAGGTTCAGCTTGGTACGAAGCATCCGTTGCTTCTCCATGATCCCGATCCAGCGCGCCATGCTTTCTTCGGGAATTTCCGCGCGCCACTGGCCGTTGATCGGCATGGTTTTCAAGACTTCCGGCGGCAGCTTGATGTACTTGCCGATGGAGGCGCGAAGGAAGGCATCGTCCTTGCGCACATTGAGAACGCCCTCTGCGATGGCATCGCGGAAGGCCTTTGCAGCGGCCTTATTCGCTTCGTACCACTTGCGGGTCGAGGAATAGACGATGATCGGCATCTCGCCCTTCAACACTTCGTTGAAGTAGGTGGCGACCTTGCCGATGTTCGCCTGCACGATGCGGCTCATGATGGGCTCGCCGGTAATCACACCGTCGACGTTGCCCGCGCGAAGCACATCCGCCATCTGCGGAAAGGACACTTCTACGAACGTGACCTTCTTGATGTCGACGCCCTTCTCGATCAGCCAGTTCTGGAACAGCACATGCAGGAACGCGCCGATACCCGGAACGCCGATACGCTTGCCGGCATAGTCCTCGGGCTTTGCGATCGTGATATCGTTTTTTACGACGATGGCGAAATTCTGGTCCGACGGCAGCGTAATTCCAGAGCCGGCGATCGCGATCAGATCCAGACCGCTATCCACGGCCTGCAGGAAAACCGGCAACGTGGTGCCGGCCAGATCGATGGAGCCCGACTGCAACGCGGCCGGCATGGTCGAGTTCAGCGGGATCAGCTGAAACTCGACGTCGAGGCCGCGATTTTTAAAGTAGCCGGACTCAGCCGCGATAAAGCCGCTCGCGAAGTCGGAGGTCGCGGTATAGGCGACCTTCATCTTGGTCGGCGTTTGCGCGACAAGCGCATTCTGCAATCCGAGCGTAAACAGGCCGGCTGCGAGGATCGCAAACGCGGCATAAATCTTCCGTTTCATTTCATTCCTCCCTAGATCGTTTCCTTGATTGTCATTGCGCCGTCTTGCGTCGGCTCTTCTTCTTGTCCTGCATCCCTGCGGGCTCGAGTATCCCCCGCTCTTTCGCCCGCAGCACTTCGGTAATCACGTCGTTCGTGATCGCGATATGCGCCCGTATCGCCTGCTGTGCCCGTGCGACTTTTCGGGAGAGCACGGCGTCCGTGAGGTCGCGATGCTCCGCGATGACTTCCTCCGCCGTGAACCCGTAACTCCCGAGCAGGCGGCGATAGCGCGTTTTTCGCACGTAGAGCTCGTCGCAGAAATTCCGCATCGAGGCGAAGGGGCAGGCCGCGATCAGCGCGCGGTGGAAGCGATGATGCCGTTCCTCGAAATAGTCGCGCTCTTTCTCGCCGCTCTTCATGAGAACGATCGCCCGCTCCAGAACATGGTAGCTTGCGACGATCTCCTCTTCCCACTCGGCACTCGCGTTCTCGATCGCGAGACGGACAGCCTCGCCTTCGAGAAACTGGCGGGTCTTGGTGATGTCAACGAGTTCCTCGATGCTGACCGGCGGAACGCGAAAGCCCTTCTGCGCGCGCTGGTGCACGAAGCCTTCGGCGGCGAGTTGCGCGAGCGCTTCGCGCATCGGGCTTGCGCCGATGCCGTAGCGCGATTTCAGCTCGCGCATCTTCAACCGCGAGTCGGGCGCGAGCGCGCCGGACATGATGTCCTGCTTCAGCTTGCGCACCGCAGCTTCGGTCGCAGTGGCAGACCCGGTCTTCGCGAGGGTCGTGAGCGTCATTCGATAAAATTCCGATAGTCGACAAATCTCAAAATATCGATATTTTAGGCGGAGCGCAATAAGGGCCGCGACGCCGCGCCCGGGAGTGAAACGCCATGAAAATCATCGACCTGTCGGTGCCGCTCGAGAACGACGTCCCAGCCGACCCGCCGGGCCGCGGGCCTAAAATCGAATACACGAACCACAAGGAATCGGCGGCCGGCGTCTGCGCCTTCTTCCCCGGATTGAAGCCGGAAGACCTGCCCGACGGCGAAGGCTGGGCGGTCGAGCAGGTGAACCTGACGACGCATAACGGCACGCATCTCGACGCACCCTACCACTTCGCCTCGACCATGAACGACGGCGAACGCGCCTGGACCATCGACGAGGTGCCGCTGGATTGGTGCTTCCGCCCCGGCGTGAAGCTCGACTTCCGCCATTTCGATCACGGTTATGTCGCGACCGCCGCAGACGTCGAAGCGGAATTGAAGCGCATCGGCCATAAGCTACAGCCGCTCGACATTGTCGTCGTCAATACTTCCGCAGCCGCCCGCTTCGGCAAGCCGGACTATCTTGCAAGCGGCTGCGGCATGGGCGCGGAAGCGACGCTCTATCTCACTTCGCGCGGAGTGCGCGTGACCGGAACGGACGGATGGTCGTGGGACGCGCCGTTCGTGCACACGGCGAAGAAGTATGCCGAGACAAAAGACGCATCGCTGATCTGGGAAGGGCACAAGTCCGGCCGCAAGATCGGCTACTGCCACATCGAAAAGCTGCACAACCTCGAAGCCTTGCCTGCGAACGGATTCAGGATTGCGTGCTTCCCCGTCAAAATTAAAGCCGCATCGGCAGGCTGGACGCGCGCCGTCGCCATTCTGGAGAATTAAGAAAATGAAACTTGCTACGTTTGAGAAAAGCGGCAGACAGCTCGTCGGGGTCGTTGACACCGCGAAGAAGGAAATTCTCGATCTGGCGGGGGCAAGCGGCGGCCATGCAGCCTTCGCCTCGATGCTTTCGCTGATCGAGGCAGGTCCTTCCGCGCTTGCGGAAGCGAAGAAGCTCGCCGGCGAATGGAAGAAAGACGCGGCCATGCCGCTCGACGGCACGAAGCTGCTCGCGCCTGTTCCGGTGCCGCCACAAATGCGCGACGCGTCGGTCTATGCCACGCATGTGAGGAATGCGCCGCGCGGCATGCAGCGCTATCTCGCCCGCAAGGCGCATGGCGCGGAAGCCGCCGCGAAAATCCAGGCCGAGCCGGATGTGCCGCCCGTCTACCGGCAACTTCCGGTCTATTACATCACCAACCGCTTCAGCGTCGTCGGCCCGGACACCACGGTGCAGTGGCCGCGCTACAGCGAGCTGATGGATTTCGAACTCGAGTTCGGCATCTATATCGGCAAACCCGCGAAGAACGTGACGGCAGCGAACGCAAAGGATCACATCTTCGGCTACACCATCTTCAACGACTTTTCCGCGCGCGACCAACAGGTGATCGAGATGCAGGGCCGGCTCGGGCCGACCAAGGGCAAGAGCTTCGACATGGGTAACGCCATGGGCCCATGGATCGTGACCCCCGACGAATTGGGCGATCCGCAAAAGATGAATGTCGAGGTGCGCGTCAACGGCGAAGTCTGGGCGAAGAACACCACCGCCGACATGCTGCACAGCTTCGAGCAGATGATCGAACACATCTCGAAGGACGAAACGCTCTATCCCGGCGAATTCATCGGATCGGGTACGGTCGGAAACTGCTGCGGCCTCGAGCAGGACCGCTTCCTCTCGGATGGCGACACGATCGAGCTATACGTCGACAAGATCGGCGTGCTTCGCAACAAGGTCGTGCGCCAGAAATAGTCAGTACGAGCGCGGCAGACCGAGCACGTGTTCCGCGAGAAAAGACAAAATCAGGTTCGTCGATACCGGCGCCACCTGATAAAGCCTCGTCTCGCGGAATTTGCGCTCGATGTCGTACTCCTCGGCGAAGCCGAAGCCGCCATGCGTCTGCACGCACATATCGGCAGCGGCCCAGGAAGCATCCGCCGCTAACAATTTCGCGAGATTCGCTTCCTCGCCGCAGTCCTCGCCGCGCTCATAACGCGAGGCCGCTTCCGTAACCATCAGCTCGGCCGCGCGCATCTGCGCATAGGCCCGCGCGATCGGAAACTGCACACCCTGGTTCTGACCGATCGGACGGGAGAATACGCTGCGTTCGTTGGCGTAGCCCGACGCCTTGTCGATGAACCATTTGGCGTCGCCTATGCATTCGGCGGCGATCAGGATGCGTTCGGCGTTCATGCCGGAGAGAATGTAGCGGAAGCCATGCCCTTCCTCGCCGATCAGGTTCTCCGCAGGCACGCTCAGATTCTCGATGAAGATTTCCGTGGTCGCATGATTCATCATGGTGCGGATCGGGCGGATGACGAGCCCCTTTCCGACCGCCTCACGCATGTCGACCAGAAAGACCGACAGCCCCTCCGAGCGCTTCTTCACCTGCTCCTTCGGCGTCGTGCGTGCGAGCAGAAGCATGAGGTCCGAATGCTCGGCGCGCGAGGTCCAGATTTTCTGTCCGTTGACGAGGTAGCGATCGCCGTCGCGTTTTGCCGTAGTCGCTATATTCAGCGTATCGGTGCCGCTCGCAGGCTCGGTCACGCCGAAAGCTTGCAGCCGTGTCTTTCCTGAGGCGATCTGCGGAAGGTATTTCTTCTTCTGCGCTTCGTTACCGTGCCTGAGCAGTGTACCCATCATGTACATCTGCGCGTGGCAAGCCGCGCCGTTGCAGCCTGCTGCCTGCACTTCTTCGAGAATTGCCGCTGCCGCGGAGAGCGGGAGTCCGCTGCCGCCGACTTCTTCCGGTATCAGCGCAGCGAGAAAGCCGGCGCCCGTCAGTGCTTCGACGAAGGCTTTCGGGTACGCGCGCTCGCGATCGAGATCGCGCCAGTAGGAGGCCGGGAACTGCGCGCAGAGCGCACGAACCGAATCGCGGATCTCGGAGTAGTTTCGCGCGCGGGCGCGCATCGGAAGGCGGGCCTAGCCGTCCTTCTTTTCTTCGTTTTGCTTGGGCTTGGCCTTCGGTTTGGGCTTCGGCTTAGCCTTGGTTTCCGGCGCGTCTTCCTTCGCCATGCATCGCGAGAGGAACTTCTTGCGTTCCGCACCCTTCAGCTTCTGGTCGTCGGCACCGAACTCGCAAATGCTTTTCTTCGATTGCTTGTCCTGCGCAAAGGATTTCACGCCCGGCGAAAGCGCAACCAGACCCACGGCAAAAAGAACGGCGATCAAAACGCGAAACATGAAGTGCTCCATCCGTTGCGGCGCGGAAGCGACATAGAATTGCTCTACCCCGGCACCCGGCTACCCGCAAGATTGCGGTGCGGGATCACTTGCACATGCCCTGACGCTCGTTCATTTTTGTGGCGAAGAAGAAGAAAGAGAGCTGCCGGACCTTCCGATGCGTACCAATCCAGCCGTTCCGGCGAAATCCTGATGGCAACGGTCCTGATTACGGGAGCGGCCGGCTTTATCGGCCGCGCGTTAACGACTGCGCTGAAAAGCGCGCATTACGTCGTTGCGGTCGACCTTCGAGAGGTGGCGGAAGCCCAGCGGCTGCCCGGCGTCACCTACGAAACGGCGGATATCGGCGACCCCAAGCTCGGCGAGATCTTCCGCACCTATCAACCGCAGACGGTCGTGCATCTGGCTTCCGTCGTCGCGGCCGGCGGCGATCCCGCGCGCGATTTCGCAATCGACGTTATGGGCACGAAGAACGTGCTCGAGGCATCGCTCGCAGCCGGCGCGAAACATATCGTCGTTACATCGAGCGGAGCCGCCTACGGCTATCACGCGGACAACCCGGTGCCGTTGCGCGAAAGCGATCCGCTGCGCGGCAACGATGACTTCCCGTATTCGAAACACAAGCGGCTGGTCGAGGAGATGCTGGCCGAATGGCGCGGCAAGTATCCGCAACTGAAGCAGACCGTGTTTCGTCCCTGCACCGTGCTCGGTCCGGGTACGAGCAACCAGATCACCGCCATCTTCGAGCGTCCCGTCGTGGTCGGGTTGAGCGGAACCACGACGCCATTTTCTCTCGTCTCGGAACTCGATGTGGTCGACGCGCTGGCCTGGGCCGTGAACGAATCGCGCGGCGGAGTCTTCAATCTTGCGGGTGACGGCACGCTCAGCCTCCGCGAAATCGCGAATTTACTGGGCAAGAAATTTCTGCCGCTGCCGCCCGCCATTCTGAATACGGCACTCTGGATTCTGAACATGCTCCGCATCACGAAGCTCGGGCCAGCGCATGTGAAATTCATCCAGTACCGGCCGGTGCTCGCAAACGAAAAGCTGAAGTCGGAGTTCGGCTTCACGCCGCGGCTCGACGCACGAGCGGTGTTCGACCGCTATCTCGAGAGCCTAGGGAGCGCGTCGTGACCTATCTCGTGATCGGTGCCGGTCCCGCGGGTCTTGCCGCAATCCGCAGCCTGCGCGACGCGGGTCTTCCGGTCGAAGCAGCCGAGAGGAATTTCGATGTCGGCGGTCAGTGGCTGTTCGGCGCGCAATCGAGCGCGGTCTATGCCTCGACACATTTGATTTCCTCGAAATCGACGACCGCCTATGCCGATTTTCCGATGCCTGGGGAATGGCCGGCCTATCCAAGCCGTATCCAGATCGAGCAATACTTCAAGGATTTTGCGAAGCGTTTCGATCTCTACCCGCTGATCCGGTTCAATGACGGAGTTTCGAAGCTCGCGCGCACTGGCGGCCGCTGGCGCGCGACTTTCGATAAGGGCGAAACGCGCGACTTTGACGGCGTCGTGATCGCGAACGGGCACCTCAGCGACCCGCTGATGCCGGAGATTCCGGGAGCGTTCTCAGGCACGGTCCTGCACGCCAAAGAATACAAATCACCCGGGATTTTCGAAGACAAGCGCGTGCTCATCAGCGGCATGGGCAATACCGGCTGCGATATCGTGGTCGACGCGATCCACCGTGCGAAATCCGTGCTGTGGAGCGTGCGCGGCGGCAACCACTTCGTGCCTAAATTCGTGGGCGGAAAGCCCGCCGACGAAAGCAATCACCGCGCGAAGATCGTGCTGCCGAAGTGGCTGCGCTCACGCCTGCATGAGCCGTTCGCACGGCTGCTCGCGGGTCCGCCGGAGCGTTTCGGATTGCCGAAACCCGAACATCGCCTCTACGACCGCACGCCCATCGTGAACTCGCTGGTGCTCCTGCATCTCGGGCAAGGCGACGTTTCTTTGCGCAAACCCGTGAAGGCTTTCAACGGCAACAGCGTGATCTTCGAAGACGGCAAACGCGACGAGGTCGACATCGCGGTCTTTGCAACCGGCTACCGGATCACCTTCCCGTTCCTGGAGGATTTGAACGCTCTGAACTGGCAGCCGCAGTTCGGCGCGCCGCAGCTTTATATGAATGTGTTTCCGCCGGAAGATAACGGCCTCTTCGTCGCGGGTCTGCTGGAAGGCGCGGGTGTCGGCTGGCCGGGACGCGCGTTGCAGACCGATCTGATCGCGGCTTATCTGAAGGCGAAAGCGGCGAAGCCTGCCGCTGCACAAGCGTTCCGCCGTGAGATTGAGCGATATTGTGCGGCACCCGCAGACAAGGATCGCGGCGGCCACGGCATCTTCGTGGACTTCCTGCAATATAAACGCGATCTTAAACGCGCGATCGAACGGCTCTCCTAGATCAGGATTCTCCCGGCGGCAGGCTGAATGCATCGCCGGAAGCGGCGAGGCATTGACATAATTCACAAATGCTTGGCGGCGGCCTCGATCCGCAACGCGCAAGCATGCAATGGTTGAGACGGCGACTTCGGCCTGGCTATCGATGGCAACACGGCCACTTTGCGGAAGCCGCAAGCGGCGATCAGCCGGCGACTTTTTTCACCGGCCTGAATTCCAGCTTGACCGCACCGAGGGCTATGACATCGCCGTCGGCGAGCGCTTTCTTGTCGACGCCTTTGCCGTTCACGAGCAATTCCCGGTCCGATTTGTTCTCGATCGAGAGCGTGCCGTCGGCAGCGAGATTGAGCAGCGCGTGCTCGCGCGATACGGTCGGGTCGTCGACGACGATGTCGTTGGTCCGGCTGCGTCCGATGCGCATTACCGGCATATCAACAATATGCGCCTTGCCCGTGTCCACCTGCTTGAGAATCCCGCCAAAAACCGGAGCGCCGCGCCCCGCGAACGCGTGTCCCGCGGTTTTCCTGCGACGAGCGAAGAAGAGTGCGAGGCCGCCAAGCGCGAGGATCCCGCCGAAGCTGCCGAGCGCAACCGGGCTTTTCACGAGATACTCAAAGCCTTCGCCCACGCCGGCGGACGGCACATCGGCATCCGCCGTCAGGTCGAGCGTCTTGCCGCCGTAGCGGAACGACACCGTGATTTTAGGTTTCCCGAACTCCCAGAAATAAGTCTTCGCGCCCGCGAGCGAGAAACTCAGCCGGCCGCCGCTGTCGAGCAAAGCGAAAGGTTCGCGAAGGAAATCGGTGACGGCATTCTCCTCGATCAGAAGTCCACCGGTGGAATTTGCGAACTGGGACAGCGCCGAAGCATCGGCCGCGCGATCGCTGCGAATGGTCAGGAACGTGATGGATACGCCCGTCGACTGCGCCAGATCGCGCACTTCGTCGAGCGCGATGGTGCTGTCGTTATGGCCGTCGCTGAAAACAAAGATCGCGCGCCGATCGGCGCTCAATGATTCCAGCGTGCGGATCGTGCGGATCAGCGCGCCGGAAAGATTGCTCGGCTGATCGAGCGGCGGCAGCTTGAGGAGCAACTGGACCAACTCCTCGCCGTTGGTGCTTCCCGGCACGAGCAGGCGCGGCTCAAGCCCGTAAACGGCAAACGCGATCTGATGATGCGCTTGTTTGCGCCCGGCGAGCAGGAGCATCGCAAGCTTGAGACGCTCGATCTGATCGGCGCGCCTCGGATCGCCGAGGTCGAGCAGCGCAAGAATGGCGGTCGTCTGTTCGGCGCCGGGGTACTGTTCGACACTTGGCACGCCAAGCGGCCGGCCATTGATCGTGCCGCTGATCTCCTCGAGCGGCGTATCGAGCCGGCGTACAAACCTCCAGATCGCATGTGCCTCATTGTTGCGAACGGAGAGCGACGCCACGATTCCGTCCTGCACTTTCAGAACGTTCGGCGCCTGCGCGAGCGCAAAAGACGCAAGCCCGGCAAGAGAGAATACGGCAGCCAGGACAGTGGTAAGGGTGCGCTCAAACATGTTCGTTAGGGCCGTTGCAGGATGATGGGTCCGGGTGTGATGGTCTGGTAGCGGCGAAGCATTTCCAGCATCTGGAGATTTTCCTGATAGGTCCGCTCCAGGCGCTGACGCGCCGCGGCCGAGGGGTCGGAGCGGCTGTAAGCCGAGAGTTCGTTGAATTCCTGAAACTGCCGGTAGGCTTCGGTGCCCGAAACGATACTCTGTCCCGCGCTGCCAAGCGGGCTGATGCCTTGCGCGGTTCCCAGCGTGTGCCCGAACGCTTCGATGCCGAGCAGCCTGCGTTCGTTGGGATCGGTGGTGTTGAATGCCTGGTCGAACTTCTGCAGCGCGTTCACTCCCGATTGCACGTTGTCGCCGTACCTCGTGAAGCCTTCGGCGGCGTGCACGACGGCCTTACCCGCATGTTCAAAGGCCTGCCGCGTGTCGCCATTGCGTGCGGCGTCGATGGCATCCCACGTGGACAAGCCTGCTTGAGCCGTCCCGAGCGCGCGACCGACGGCACCCGGCGGCCCGCTGTCGGGAGTATTTCCGCGCACGGTGTCTTTGAATAGCTGCGGCATGCCGCGCAGATCGTTCACGATTTCCCTTGCATCGTACGCGGCTTGGGCTGCATCGACAGTATTGCCAATTCGCGTGCGCACGTCCTGCGCTGGCGGACTCGCATTTCCACTGCTGCCGCCAGAGGCCGAAGCGGATCCGCCCTGCGCGGAAGCTCCGCCGGCGCCCGGCGCGTTGCCACCCGATGCGTTGCCGCCGCCTACACCCGAACTTCCGGCGCCTGATCCAAATCCGAAATTGCCGGCGAGATTGCTGACGCTGTCGGCAACGCCGACAATCTTGTCGCCGACCCCACGGCCGAAGTTCCATGCCGAGCCTACTGCTCGCGCTGCTGCGAACGGGCTAGCCTCCGCCGCATGCGCCAATGCGTCGGCCGAATAAATAACGCCGAGGCCCGCGCTGCCGATTTTTCCAAGAAGTACCGCGCGATCGCGTTCCTTGATCGACTCCTGGTGCAGTTGCTCAACTTCCTTGCGGGTCTGATCCTGCCGCTCAAGTTGCTTCTCGAGTTGCTCCCGCTCTTTCGCAAAGCGCTCGACCACCTTATCGCCGCGTTCGAGATTCGCTCGACGCTCGGCGGATAGCTGATCGACCGGCGTTCCCGACGCAACAGCGCGGCGATCCTGTTCGTACTGCTGCCAGTTCACCTGATTGAATTCGTTCTTCATACCGGCAAGGCCGGCAGGCGGAGCGGCCGGGGGCTGCTGCGTGGAAGGCGGTGTTGCAGGTTCCTGTTTCTGCTTTGCTTGCGCCGAGGGCTCTTGCTTCTGCTTCGCTTCGCCGGAAGACGGTGTCGAAGGCTCCTGTTTCTGCTTTGCTTGCGTCGAGGGCTCTTGCTTCTGTTTCGCTTCACCCGACGGTGGAGTCGAAGGCTCTTGCTTCTGCTTCGCTTGCGTCGAAGGCGGCGTAGAGGGTTCCTGTTTCTGCTTGGCTTCTCCTGACGGCGGAGTCGAAGGCTCCTGCTTCTGCTTGGCTGCGCCGGACGGTGGTGTGACCGGATTTTGCTTCTGCGATTGCTGCGGCAACCGGCCGTCTAGGAACCGGCCGGAAGCGGCAGGATCCGTGCCGCCGGTGTTGTTCGAACCTGCGGGTTGCTGCTTCGATTGCGCGTCCGGACCCTTTTGACCCGCGCCACTAGGCGCCGGCGTCGATTCGCCGGAGTTCGGGGTGACGGTCGACGCCTTGGGGAAACTCCCGCGCATCGCGGGTGGCGCTGCACTCAGTTTGACCAGTCCAGGTGAAGACACCGTCCGACCGCCCGATCCCGATTGCTGCGTGCGGCCGCCCGCGGAGCCGCCGCTTCCGCCTGCGGATGACGAACCTCCACCGCTCGCTGACGAACCACCGGCGCTTCCGCCCGACGATCCGCCGCTCGATCCGCCCGCGCCGCCTAACGATCCGCCGCTTCC
>JAGXQU010000080.1 GCA_018335895.1 Hyphomicrobiales bacterium
GAGCCACTCGCGGCGGACGGCTTCGTTCTTCTCGAGATCGGCGGGCGTTCCCTCGAACACGATATGACCGTGGCCCATCACGTAAACGCGGTGGGAAATCTTCATCGCGATGGTGAGCTTCTGCTCGACCAGCAGAATGGAGATTTTGCGCTCGGCGATGCTCTTCAGGAGATTGCTGACGCGTTCGGTCATCTGCGGCGACAGGCCTTCGGTCGGCTCGTCCACCATGATGAGGTCGGGATCGCCCATCAGCGTGCGGCACACCGTGAGCATCTGCTGCTCGCCGCCCGAAAGCACGCTCGCGTCGGTATCCTTGCGCTCGCGCAGGATCGGAAACAGGTCGTAGACGTCCTCGATCGACCAGCGCGGATTGCTGCGCTTCGACTTCTCGCCGAGGATCAGGTTCTGTTCGACCGTGAGACCCGGAAAGATCGAGCGGTCCTCCGGCACATAGCCAAGTCCCGCATAGGCGACCTGATAGGATTTGAGCCCGGCGATCTGTTTGCCCTTGAAAACGATCGAGCCCTGCGGCGGCACGTCGCCCATGATTGCCTTCAGTGTGGTCGACCGGCCGACCCCGTTACGGCCGAGAATCGAAACGATCTCGCCGTTCTTCACGTTGAGATTCACGCCCTGAAGAATGTGGCTCTTGCCGTAGTAGGCGTGGAGGTCGTTTACCTCGAGCATTACGTCAGTCATGGCCTGCCGCTCCGAGGTAAGCTTCTTGCACTTTCTGGTTTGCCTTGATCTTCACGGGCTGGTCGGTCGCAATGATCTGCCCGTAGACCAGCACTGAAATCCGGTCGGCCAGATCGAAGACGACGCCCATATCATGTTCGATGATGATGAGCGTGCGGCCTTCGGAGACCTTCCGGATCAGCGCAACCGCGTGCTCGGTTTCCGAACGGCTCATGCCGGCGGTCGGCTCGTCCAGCAGAATGATGTCGGCGCCGCCTGCGATCGTGATGCCGATTTCGAGCGCGCGCTGCTCGGCATAGGTGAGCACGCCTGCCGGAATCTGCGCGCGGTTCGCCATATTGATCTGCTCGAGAATTTCCTGCGTGCGTGCCCGCACGTCCTCGAGTTTGTCGATATTGTGCCAGAACGAATACTTGTAGCCCTTCGACCACAAGACGGCGCAGCGGACGTTCTCCCAGACCGTGAGGCGCGGGAAGATGTTCGTTACCTGAAAGCTGCGCGAAAGGCCGCGGCGGTTGATCTCGAACGGCCGGAGCCCGGTGATGTTCTCGCCGCGCAGTCGGATCGAGCCGGCCGAGGGGATCAGCCGTCCGCTGATGAGGTTGAACAGCGTGGATTTTCCGGCGCCGTTCGGGCCGATGACGGCATGGCGCTCGCCGAGTTTCACGTCGAGGCTGACGCCCCGGATGATCTCGGTCTTGCCGAACCGCTTCTCGAGATTGTCGAGTTCGACAGCAGAGCTCATGCGCCGCTCCTTTGCGCATCGAGCAGCGCCTTGTGCCATGCATTCGCAACCGTCGGCCACGAGAGGCGGAACGCGAAGAAGCCGCCGATCATGGCGACGATGCCGCCGATCCACGGCAATACCGAATGCGTATTTATCGTGATGTAGTTGCGGCGCAGGAAGTGCATGTTTGCGCCTTCAGCGCCCTTCTGCGCGACGTGATGGATCATCTCGATAAACAGGATCGCTCCGCCGAGCATGATGAGCGCGGGGACTGCTGCGACCAGATAGGCGCCGAACAGCCGGCCGAATCGTGCAAGCCGGCTGCCAAGCGGTCCGCGCCAGAACTGCGCGTGCATCATCAGTAGCCCCGAAAGGCCGTATGGCGCGAACATGATGATCACGACGAACAGGATGCCGAAATAGAGCACCCAGATCTCCGAGAAGTCGGAAAGCGTGAGCGAAAGATACGTCACCAGAATTGCGCCAAGGACCGGACCGACGAAGAAAGCGACGCCGCCGATATAGGCAGCCAGCAACACGGCTCCCGACTGCGCGGCACCGACAAAGCTGGCCTGCGCCAGCTCTATGTTGATCGCGGCGAGCGAACCCGCGACACCGGCAAACAAGCCTGCGAGCGAGAAGGCGATGTAGCGCACCAGTTGCGGATTGTAGCCGACAAATTCGACGCGTTCCGGGTTCTCGCGAACGGCGTTGCACATCCGGCCCAGCGGCGTGCGTGTGATGGCGTACATCAGGATCACGCAGAGCAGGCACCATGCTGCGATCAGGTAATAAACCTGAATCTGCGGCCCGAAATTGTAGCCGAAGAAGCGGATGAGTTTAGTGCGGTCGGCGGAGATGCCTTCTTCGCCACCGAAGAAGCTGCGCAGAATGAGCGAGCTCGAATAGACGAGTTCGGCAAGACCGAGCGAGATCATTGCGAATGCGGTGCCCGCGCGCTTGGTCGAGACCGAGCCGAAAATGATGCCGAAGATAAGGCCGGTGACAGCGCCGGCTACCGGGATGAGCGGCAGCGGTAGCGGGACGCCGGACTTGATCGCCCAGTTGATCGTGTGCGCGGTAACGAAGGCGGCGAGGCCGTAATAGACCGCGTGGCCGAAGGAGAGCATCCCCGACTGGCCGAGCAGCATATTATAGGAGAGCGCGAAGATGATCATGATGCCCATCAGGCACATGGTGGTAATCGACGCGCCGGACGGAAAAACGTAAGGCAGAATCACGATCAGAATCGCTGCGGCGATCCAGATGCCTAAGCTCTTGATGAGGTTCATCATGTTTCGCGGGTCCCGAACAGGCCCGTCGGACGGAAGATCAGCACGAGCACCAGCAGAAGATACGGAAGAATGGGCCCGATCTGGGCGATCGTGACGGTCCACACGTCGAACAGGAGCGTGCCGCGCGTTGGCGTGATGAAGTCGCCGAAGAATTTATTCAGCGACCAGTCGGAAGCGATTGCGAAGGTCTGCAAGAGCCCGATCAGCAGCGAGGCGACGAAGGCGCCCCACAGCGAGCCGAGGCCACCGACCACGACGACGACGAAGAGAATGGGCCCGAGGAGCGCGGCCATGTTGGATTGCGTGACGTAGGCCGCACCCGCGATCACGCCGGCAATCGCGGCAAGTGCCGTACCTAAGCCGAAGACCAGCATAAAGACACGCGGAACATTGTGCCCGAGCATGCCGACCATGTTCGGGTGTGTCAGCGACGCCTGGATAATGAGGCCCGCGCGCGTTCTCGTGAGCAGGTAGATGAGCCCGATGAAAATCGCGATCGAGAACACCAGCATGAAGGTCTTGTAGGCCGGATAGTTGGTTGCGTAGATCGTGAAAGCTGGAAAATCCAGCCAGGTCGGCACGCGATAATCCACCGAGAGCTTGCCCCAGATCATCTGGATTACTTCCTCGATGATGAAGGCAAGGCCGAAGGTGAAGAGCAGCTCGGCGACGTGTCCGTTCTTATGAACGGTCCGTAGGCCATAGCGCTCGACGAGTGCGCCGATACCGCCTGCGATCAGCGGCGCCAGAAAGAGAGCGGGGATAAACCCGGCCCACTGGCTGATCTGAAATCCGAGAAACGCGCCGAGCATATAGAAGCTCGCATGCGCGAAGTTGAGTACGCCCATCATGCTGAAGATGAGCGTAAGGCCGCTCGCCATCAGAAAGAGGAGCATGCCGTAAAGCACGCCGTTCAGCGTTGAGATGATAATGAGTTCAGCCACGGTGCCCTGCCCGCCGGGGGTGAAAGAGACGAGAACGTCCGGCCGGGGAACCCGGCCGGACGCTTATCGGAAGCCGCTTAGGACGGCTTGTTCATCTTGCAAGTGGTCGAGACGTTCGTGTCCTTCGTGTCGACCTTGCCGGCGATGGTCCAGCCCCAGCCGGTGCCTTCTTCGTCGAAGGGCTGATCGGCTTTGATCGGGCCGAAGCTCGCCATGTACATCGGCTGCATGAACTGGTGATCGCTGGCACGCATTTCACCCTGGCCGCCGTTGAACACCTCGAACTTCATGCCGTGGAGAACGGCAGCGAACTTCTTCGGATCGTCCGACTTCGCCTGGTTGATCGCGGCAGCCAGCATACGCATCTGGTTCACGCCGCGCGGATAGAACAGGCTAACCTTATACTTGTCGCGGAGACCCTTTTCGAAGTCCTGCGAAGCCTTGTGCGGAATGTTCGCGAAGCCTTCGCCGACCGCGAACACGCGGTTCGAAAGGTTGGCCTGCTTGACCGCGGTCGGACCGCCGGTGCCGCCCGCATAGAAGGTGAAGAAGTTCACCTGGAGACCCGCATCGGCCGCCGCCTTGATCAGGAGCGAGATGTCGTTGCCCCAGTTGCCGGTGATCACGCTGTCGGCGCCGGAAGCCTTGATCTTCGCGATATAGGGCGCGAAGTCGGAGACCTTGGCAAGCGGATGCACTTCATTGCCGACGACTTCAATGTCGGGACGCTTTTCCTTCAGGAACTTCAGCGCGAGATCGCGCACGCCGTGACCGAAGGCGTAGTCCTGATTGATCAGGTACATCTTCTTCACGTCCTTGCGGCCCTGCAGGAAGGTGGTGATCGCAGCCATCTTCTGCTCGGTGTTCGCGTCCCAGCGGAAGTGCCAGTAGCTGCACTTGTCGTTGGTCAGGATCGGATCGACCGCAGCGTAGTTGAGGTAGACGACTTCCTTGCCGGGGTTGCGCTCGTTGTACTTGGTCACGAACTCCGAGATCGCGATCGCGAACGAAGTGCCGTTGCCCTGCGTGATGATGCGGATGCCCTGGTCGATGGCCTTCTGCACCTGCACGATGGTTTCCTGGGCGTTCAGCTTGTTGTCGAACGGAACGATTTCGAGCTTCTTGCCGTTCGCGCCGCCCTTGGCGTTGATGTCTTCGAGGATGTACTGGAAGTTCTTGAGGCCGGTGTCGCCGATGCCGGCCATCGGGCCGGAAAGCGGGTCGACATAGGCGATCTTGATGGTTGCGCCCTGCGCTTCGGTTTTCTGCGGCAGCGCGAGATAGCCGGCGCCGGCGACGAGGCCGACAGCAGCAAGCCCGAGCAGCTTCTTAGGCATTTGCCATTTCATCGTAGTTTTTCCTCCCAAAAGAATTTGCGACCGATCGGTGCGCCGCGTTCTTTATTGTTGTTCGCTTATGTCTGACGCCGTGAATGTCGGCACACCCTTCATCGGCTTGCACGCTGGCTTCGACGAGCCATCACGTAGAAGTTTCAGGCACTTGCGAAGGGTTCGTCAATAGCGATGCGGCACATGCGAAGGCGCGAAATGCATGAAATCTTCGCAGAGTGAATCGGTCGCATGATGCAGCGCAGCAAGTAGCCCGCTGTGCGGAAACAGTGCTGACGCATTATTTCGCGATAACTATTCCGCCGCTTCGCTGCGTAACCCGCGCTGATGACTTCGCGGCTTCACCTTGTGCCGAAGTTCCGCGAGATCGGCGCGATCGCGCAGCGCGGTTCTGAACAGTTGATCCTTGCCGGCAAGGTATTGCGGAGGGCATGCGATGGTATCGACGCCGTACCAGGCTGCCGCGCGCAATGTGAAGTAGGGATCCGCGAGATGCGGGCGCGCGAGCGCAACAAGATCCGCGCGTCCGGCGGCGAGGATCGTGTTCACCTGATCGGCACTCGTAATATTGCCGACGCACATGGTCGCGATCTTCGCTTCATTGCGAATCTGATCGGAATAGGGCGTCTGGAACATGCGGCCGAATACCGGCTCCGCATCGTAGACGGTTTGCCCGGTCGAGACATCGATCAGGTCGCAACCCTCTCGCGCAAACGCGCGCGAAATCTCGACCGAGTCGTTGCCGGTGATGCCGCCGTCCTTCCAGTCTGTTGCCGAGATGCGCACCGACATCGGCTTGTGCGCGGGCCACGCCTCACGGATCGCGCGAAACACCTCGAGCGGAAAGCGCAGGCGATTCTCCAGCGAACCCCCATATTCGTCGCGGCGACGATTGGTGAGCGGAGAGATGAAGGTCGCGAGCAGATAGCCGTGGGCGCAGTGAAGCTCGAGCATGTCGAAGCCTGCACGTTCGGCACGTTCTGTGGCGGCTGCGAAATCGGCTTTGACCTTATCCATATCCGCGCGTGTCATTTCGCGCGGCACCACGCTGTGCGGGTAATATGGAAGCGGAGATGGTGCCATGATCGGCCATGCGCCGGAATCAAGCGGCTCGTCGATGCCTTCCCACATGAGCTTGGTCGCGCCCTTGCGGCCCGCATGACCGAGCTGCAGGCAGATCTTCGCCTCCGAATTCGCGTGCACGAAATCGGTGACGCGCTTCCACGCGGCCTCCTGCTCGTCCGTGTAGATGCCGGCACAGCCCGGCGAGATGCGGGCTTCCGCCGAAACGTCGGTCATCTCGGTGTAGATAAGGCCGGCGCCGCCGATCGCGCGGCCGCCGAGATGCACGAGATGCCAGTCGTTCGGTACGCCGTCTTTCGCCGAGTACATGCACATCGGCGAGACGACGACGCGGTTTTGGATCTCCATGCCCCGCAATCTGAAGGGCTGGAACATCGGCGGCAGCGGCCGCTCGCGGCTCGCGCCCGGAACGCCTTCCGCAAACATTTCGGCTGTCTGTGCGACGAAGTCCGGCGCGCGTAGCTGAAGGTTGTCCCAGGTGATCGCCTTTGAGCGGGTCATCAGGCCAAACGAGAACTGCCGCGGGTCCATGTCCCAGAAACGATCCACGTGCTCGAACCAGACCAGCGAGACATCCGCTGCATGCTGGGTTTTTTCGACGTCCTCGCGGCGTGAAGTTTCGAAATGATCCAGCGCCGCGGGAACATCGAGCCGTGTCTTCGCCAAGGATTCGTAGAGCGCGATCGCATCTTCCATTGCGAGTTTCGTGCCCGAACCGATCGAGAAATGTGCGGTCGCTTTGGCGTCGCCGATCAGGACGACATTGTCGATCACCCAGCGCTCGTTCGAAATGCGCGGGAAATTGCGCCACATCGAGCGGTTGACGAGAAGTTTGTGACCTTCCAGTTCTTTCTCGAAGATTTTCTCGAGAAAGCGCGCGGACTCTTCCTCGAACATCGCGCCGAGCCCGGCGCGTTCGAACGTGTCGGGTTGCACTTCCAGAACCCAGGTCGAGTGTCCCGGTTCGTACTGATAGCAATGCGCGATGAAGATGCCGTATTCGGTTTCCTTGAAGAAGAACGTGAAAGCGTCGAACGAGCGCGTCGAACCCATCCAGGCAAACTTGTTCGGGCGGTAATCGATCTCGGTTCCGAAGCGGAGCCGGTTTGCTTCACGGATTTTGCTGTTCACGCCGTCGGCGGCGACGATCAGGTCGTAGCCTTTCAGTGTCGAAAGCTCCGGATCGACCTCGGACTGAAAATGCAGCTTTACGCCTAACGCACGGGCGCGGTCGTGCAGGAGTTTTAAGAGCGTGGTGCGCGCGCAACCGCAAAAGCCGTTGCCGCCGATGCGGTGCTTGCCGCCCTTGAAGTGGATTTCGATGTCGTCCCAGTACGCGAAGTTGTCGGCGATCGCCTTGTAGCTCTCGCGGTCGTACTTCTCGAAGGTGTCGAGCGTTTCGTCGGAGAACACCACGCCGAAGCCGAAGGTATCGTCGGCCCGGTTGCGCTCGAAAACGTCGATCTCCATTTTCGGCCAGGCCTTGGCGGCGAGGATCGAGAAATAGACGCCGGCCGGCCCGCCGCCCACGACTGCGATGCGCATGGCTCACAACCTCGCGGTTTCACCGCTTGCAGATCAATTAGTTTAGGCTTAAAGTACTTTCATCGCAAGCCGGATCGAGGCCTTCAGGGATGGACCTTGGGATGGAGCTCGAACAGTCTGCGGCGCTGGACGCCGAAACTAAGATCGCGGAAGCGCCCGGCGACCACAAAGCCGAGTTACGGCTCTGGCTGCGTCTGCTTGCGACCAATACTTTGATCGAAACCGAAATTCGCCGCCGCCTGCGCGAGCGCTTCGACGTAGCCTTGCCGTGGTTCGACCTGATGGCACAGCTTGAGCGCAAACCGCACGGCATGACGCTCAGCGAACTCTCGCAGCGCATGATGGTTACCAACGGCAACGTTACCGGCCTTGTCGATCGTCTGCTCGCGGAAGAAATCATTTCCCGCCGCCAGCACAAGAGCGACCGGCGTTCGTACATCGTGAGCCTGACCGAGAAAGGCCGCCGTCAGTTCGCGCGCATGGCGAAGGAACACGAGGACTGGATTGCCGACATGTTCGGCGGACTGTCGCACAGCGAATTTTCAGCGCTCACAAAACTGCTCGGAAAACTTAAAGCGAGCGTACGCAGCGCCGTTGCGGACGTTTGAAGAATGAGGAGGTTCGGATGATCGCAAGCGCCCATGTCGATACCTTCGCCAGAGACAATCTCCCGCCCGCGGCTCTCCAGCCCGAATTCCTGTTCGATCTTCCGGAGTTGCAGTATCCGGATCGCATGAATGCCTGCGTCGAGTTGCTCGATAACGCCGTTGCGCGTGGGCTGGGTGACAGGCCCTGCATCGTCACGCCCGCCGAAACGCTCAACTACGCCCAACTACTCGAGCGCGTGAACCGGATCGCCAGCGTACTCGTAAACGATCTGGGCATGGTCCCCGGCAATCGCGTGCTCCTGCGCTCCGCGAACAACGCGATGATGGCCGCGAGCTACCTTGCCGTTCTGAAAGCAGGCGGGATCGCGGTCGCGACCATGCCGCTCTTGCGCGCGAAAGAAATCTCCTACGTGATCGGAAAGGCGAAGGTCGCGTTTGCGCTTTGCGATTCGAGACTGGGCGAAGAAATGGACAAGGCGAAGAGCCTTGCGCCTGAACTGAAACAGCTTGTTTATTGGGGGTCGGGCGATCTCGAAAAGCGGATGGCCCAGCCCGGATACGAGAACTTCTCTGCCTGCAATACGGCAGCCAGCGATGTCTGCCTGATTGCGTTCACCTCCGGCACGACCGGACAACCGAAGGGCACCATGCATTTTCATCGCGACCTGCTTTCGGTCTGCGATACCTATGGAAGACATGTGCTTCGCGCGAATGCGGACGACCGCTTCATCGGCTCGCCGCCGCTTGCTTTCACGTTCGGCACCGGCGGCCTCCTGTTCTTTCCGATGCGCGCCGGCGCTTCGACTGTGCTGCTTGAAAAAGCAGGGCCGGACGAACTGCTTGCGGCCATCGAACAGCATCGTGCGACGGTCTGCTTCACGGCGCCGACCGCATACCGCGCGTTGCTCGGAAAGCTGGACGGCCGCGACATTGCTTCGCTCCGGAAATGCGTATCCGCGGGTGAGGCACTTCCCAAAGCGACGTGGGAGGCTTGGCATGCGGCGACAGGCATCAGCATTCTCGACGGTATCGGTTCAACCGAGATGCTGCACATCTTCATCGGTTCGCCGGAAGAGGATTTGCGCCCGGGTGCGACCGGCAAGCCGGTCCCCGGCTATCAGGCCAAGATCATCGACAATGACGGCAACGCGCTGCCGCCGAACGTCCCGGGCAGGCTCGCCGTGCGCGGGCCGACGGGGTGCCGCTATCTCGCCGACGAACGACAAAGAAAATATGTCGAAGACGGCTGGAACATCACCGGTGATACTTATCTCTGCGATAAGGAAGGATATTTCTGGTATCAGGCTCGCTCCGACGACATGATCGTTTCGGCTGGCTACAACATCGCGGGTCCCGAAGTTGAATCCGTGTTGCTTTCACATCCCGCGGTCGCCGAATGTGGCGTAGTTGGCGCGCCGTGTCCGGAGCGCGGTCAGATCGTGAAGGCTTTTATCGTGCTACGCCCAGGCTTTGCAGGAGATGCCACGATGACGAAAATCCTGCAGGAGTTCGTCAAAGCGGAAGTAGCTCCCTACAAGTATCCACGCGCTGTAGAGTATGTTTCGAGCCTGCCGAAAACCGATACCGGGAAGCTGCAACGCTTCCGTCTGCGCGAAGCGGCGGCGGCTTCGGCAAACGCCAAACTCGCGTCGTGACGCCATGTTAGACAAGAACAAGTCCGAACCCGCAGCGTTGCGCCCCAAAGGCTGGCCGCAGCCCAAAGGCTATTCCGACGGCATGACCGCAAAGGGGCGTGTGATTGTCACCGGCGGTTGCGTCGGCTGGGACGAGCACGGCAAATTCGCGGAAGGTCTTGCCGCGCAGACGAAGAAGACGCTCGAGAACATCGTCTCGATCATCGCCGAAGCCGGTGCCGAGCCGAGGCACATCGTGCGCCTCACCTGGTACGTCGTCGGCATGGAAGATTATCTTGCGCTCCAGCGCGAGATCGGCGCGGCCTATCGCGAAGTGATGGGCAAGCATTTCCCCGCGATGGCCGTCGTGCAGGTCGTGCGGCTCGTGGAGAAGCAGGCGCTGGTCGAGATAGAAGCGACGGCAGTGCTGCCCGAGTAGTCAGTCGCCTTTGAACACCGGCTTCTGCTTCGCG
Organism: Hyphomicrobiales bacterium; assembly: GCA_018335895.1. GTDB lineage: Bacteria > Pseudomonadota > Alphaproteobacteria > Rhizobiales > Xanthobacteraceae. The sequence goes on from JAGXQU010000080.1 coordinate 10,358, forward strand.
GCGAACGCCTCATACGCACGTTCGAAATCCATCGTCTCCATGCAGATCGCCTGTTCGCGCGCTTCGTGATCGATCGCGGCGTCGACCGGCATGTCCCATTCGACATGGATGCAGCGCTTGGTCATTGCATGTGCGTAAGTCGGGCCGGCCGCGAGCGAGGTTGCAAGTGCCGTTGCATCGGCGAGAACGCTTTCCGGCACGCAAAGCTTGTTGAGGAAACCCCAGCGCTCCGCCTCATCTCCGCTCATGGCGCGGCCTGTGTAGAGCAATTCGGCCGCGCGTCCCGCGCCGACGATGCGGGGAAGCAGGTTGCATGCTCCCATGTCGGCGCCGGACAAGCCCACACGGACGAACAGGAAGGCAATCTTGCTTTGCGATGTGCCGTAACGAAGGTCGGAGGCCATCGCGAGGATGGCACCCGCGCCGGCGCAGACGCCGTCGATGGCGGCGATCACCGGTTGCGGACAGCCGCGCATGGCCTTCACGAGATCACCGGTCATCTGGGTGAACTTCAAAAGACCCGCGCTATCCTTCTTCCGGCGCAACTCGACCAGCGGACCGATGATTTCGTGCACGTCGCCGCCCGAACAGAAGTTTCCGCCCGCGCCTGTGATGACGACGACCTTAACGTCTTTCGTGTCTTTGAGCGCGCGGAACATGTCGCGCAGTTCCGCATAGGATTCGAAGGTGAGCGGATTCTTGCGCTCGGGACGGTTCAGCGTGACGGTGCCGACGCCGTTCTCAAGCTTCCAGAGAAAATGCTGCGGCTTGAAGGTCGAGAAGTTCACGGGAGTTCCTCTTCGCGCGGCGTTCGTTTCGCCGTTTCATGTTCCGGCAAAGTCTAGTCGCCCGGCACCGAAGAGGAAATGGCGTGGTTCGCGGCTCCGCCCGGCGATCAATACGTCTCGACGTGGAAGCGCCCTTCGTCGCGCATCTTCGCGCGGATCAAAGCCCAATCGAGCTTGTGCTCGCGGCAGATCGAAGCGAAGGCTTCCTCGACGCCGGTTTCCATACCTTTCAAGCCGCACATATATATGTGCGTGGTGCCCTTCTGGAGCAGTGCCGCAAGATCGGCGGAGCGCCTCTTCATGCGGTCCTGCACGTATTCCTTCGGCTTGTAGGGGAGCCGCGAAAAGACGAGTTCCTGATCCAAGAGCGTCTTCGGCACTTTCTGTAGCGGACCGAAATAAGGAAGCTCCTCCGGCGTGCGCGCACCGAAGAAGAGATAGAGCTTTCCTTTCGCACTCGGCATCGAGCGGCGGCGGCGCTCGGTGAAGCCGCGGAACGGCGCGGAGCCCGTGCCGGTGCAGATCATGACGACGTCCGCTTCCGGGTCGTCTGGCATCAGGAAGGTCGAGCCGAAGGGGCCCGCGACCTGCACCGTGTCGCCCTGCTTGAGATCGCAGACATAGTTCGACGCGACGCCGCGCGTTTCGGTGCCGTCGGCGTTCTTCGTGACTACACGCTTCACGGTGAGCGAAACGTTGTTCGTGTTCGGCCGCTCGCCGTCGCGCGGGCTTGCGATCGAGAAGAGCCGCATCTTGTGTGGGCGGCCGTTCTCGTCGTTGCCCGGCAGCACGATGCCGATGCTCTGGCCTTCCAGTACCGGGAACGAAGTCGTGCCGAAATCGAGAATGATGTGATGGATATCGGCGGAAGCACCTTCGCCGGTGAGTTTCAGGTTGCCGGTGACTTTCGCGATTGCAGGCTCGCGCCTGCCGAACAGATTGATACGCGGCTTGCTCGCGGAGGCGGGGGCTTTCATCCGTCCGCCCGCACCCTTGTGTGCGTCATCGAGCAGTGCTGCCGCTTCGTCGTCGATCGCTTCCGCTGCCGAGATCGCGGGGCCGTCTGTATCCGGAATTTCCTTGATCTCCGGCAGGTCGCTCCAGGAAAACTGCTCCTCGAGCGAGAATGGCGTCTTGACCTTCACGAAGTGGTTGATCGAGCCGGTCGGGCAGGGCGATACGCAGTCCATGCAGAAATTGCATTTCGTGACATCGACGACATAGTTATTCGCGTCATGTGTCACCGCCCCGACCGGGCACGTCGCCTCGCACGTGTTGCAGCGGATGCACACGGCGGGGTCGATCAGGTGCTGCTTGATGGGCGCGGACATGTTGTTTCTATTTTTTCATGCCCGCAATTGTCGCGGGCATGACGTGGTAAGCGTTACGCGATCTTCACATACTCGAAATCGCCAGGCTTGTTGTCGATGCCGACTTTCGGCGGTGCGATCCAGCTTGCGAACTTGCCCGGCTCGACCTCGGTCTTCATCAGGCTCTCGATGAAGTCGCGGTCGTTCGAAGAAGGAAGATACTCATCTTTCTTCTTTTCCCAGGCGTCGCCGCTGATGATGTTGCCGTCGACGTCCGCCTGCACTTCCTTGAACTCGCCGATGTTTCGGTGGAACGCGACATGCGGAAGTTTCAGCTGGAATTTGATGTTGTACTTCTCGAGCACCTTGTTCCAGCGCGAGACGCCACCCTGGCAGTCGGCGACGTAGTCGTCGCGTAGGCGCAGGTTGAGCGCCGAAAGCGCAGGCACGTCCTCGACAACAATCTTGCCGTCCTTGAAGCGCGTGACCGGATAGGTCGACGACTCTAACTTGTGATCGTCGTCCAGCTTATCCTCGCGATAGCGCCCCTTGATGCCGGCATGGAAAGCGCTCGCGGCGTTGGTAGAGATTTCGTTGCCGAAGAGATCAAGCGTCAAGGAATAATGCAGGTTCGCCTTCTTCTGCAGCGTTGGCAGGTCGATCACACCGAGCTTGCGCACGGCCTCGATGTTGTAGGGGTCGTCGATACCGGCCTTCTGCATTTCCTGGCAGGTGCGCTCGATGGTGCGCCCCACCCCGGTTTCGCCGACGAACATGTGATGCGCTTCCTCGGTCAGCATGAAGCGCGTGGTGCGCGAGAGCGGGTCGAAGCCCGATTGCGCGAGTGCTTCAAGCTGCATCTTGCCGTCGCGGTCGGTGAAGAAGGTGAACATGAAGAACGAGAGCCAGTCCGGAGTCTCTTCGTTGAAGGCACCCAGCATGCGCGGGGTGTCCTCGTCGCCCGAGCGGCGTTGCAGAAGCGCTTCCGCTTCTTCGCGGCCGTCGGCGCCGAAATATTTCTGCAAGAGATAAACCATCGCCCAGAGATGGCGGCCTTCTTCGACATTCACCTGAAAGAGGTTGCGCATGTCGTAGAGCGACGGCGCGGTCTTGCCCAGGAAGCGCTGCTGTTCGACGGATGCGGGCTCGGTGTCGCCCTGGATCACGATCAGGCGGCGCAACATCGCGCGATATTCGCCCGGAACTTCCTGCCACGCTTTCTCGCCCGCGTGCGCGCCGAACGGGATCTTGCGGTCTTCGCCCTGCGGCGCGAGCAGGATGCCCCACTTGTAGTCTGGCATCTTCACATAATCGAATTTCGCCCAGCCTTTCGGGTCGACGCTGACTGCCGTGCGCAGATAGACGAGCGACTCCTGAAAGCCGTCGGGGCCCATGTCATTCCACCAGTCGAGATAGCCCGGGTGCCACTTCTCGAGCGCAGCCTTCACGCGCGGATCGCCGTTGAGGTTCACGTTGTTCGGGATGAGGCCGTCGTAATCGACGTTCATGATGTTCATCGTTTCACACCCTTTCACGATCGTAGGTCGGCGAAATGCCGGAGCCATAAAGTTTGAGCGCGCCTTGCTCGCCAACGGAGTTGGGCCGCTGGAAGATCCAGTTTTGCCAGGCGGTGAGGCGGCCGAAGATTTTGGTTTCCATCGTCTCCGGGCCGGCGAAGCGGATGTTTGCCTCCATGCCGGTGAGCGCGTCGGGGGAATAGCTCGCGCGCTCCTCGAGCATCACGCGGATTTCGTCGTCCCAGTCGAAGTTTTCGTATGCAAAGGTGACGAGGCCGAGCTCGACGGCGTCCTCGCCTTCGATTTTCACGCCTTGCTTTGCTTTCGCCTTCTCGACGCTCTCCGGTTCACCCAGGAAGCGCGTCTCCAGACGCGTGAGGCCATTGCCCATCGGATAGAGACCGAAGTTCGCTTCCGAGAGCATGATCGCAGCCGGCGGCTTGTTGTCGCCTTCGCGTTGGCCGATCAGCATCAGCGCACGATCGGAAGCGAACACGAGTTCGGCGAGCATGCCCGCGAAACAGGTGCCGGGCTCGATCAGGGATACGAAGCTGCGCGAGGTGACGTCGATGCGCTTCAGCGTGCGCTTGATGTAATGGCGCACTTCGCGGAGGAACCAGTCATTCTGGTGGCTCGCGATGAACTTGTCGAAGTCGAGTACGCTCTGCGCATCGCCTTCGGTCTTGAACAGAAGCAGCCCGATCGCGGGCTCGTTGAAGCGCAGATGCAGGATCGCGTCTTCAAGCTCACGCGCAACCGCGAGCGGCCAGAACTTGTCGCCTTGGGCGAGCGCATCGGCAGCGGAGGCCGGCACCTTGTCTTTTGAGGTGCGAACCATGACTGTCGCGAGGCCGCGCGCGCGTTCGATTTCGACCGATACATGCGGATAAAGAATCGTGTCGCCGCCAATCGTCCGCTCCAGCTTGGTGAGCGCAACGCCCCTCGCATCTTTCGGGCGATCCGACTTCGCGGCGAGTTCCTTTGCGCGCGCCGTAACCGCTTCGTTCCACTTCGACTTCGGAACGGTTTCGTCTACGAGCCGCCACTGCACCGCTTTCTGTCCGCGGATGCCTTCTTCGGTCGAGCAGAAGAAGTCAGCGTAGTCGCGCCGCACCTTGCGCTTGTCGGTGACACGCGTGATGCCGCCGGTGCCGGGGAGAACTGCGAGCAGCGGCGTTTCCGGAAGCGACACCGCGGAACGGCGGTCATCGATTAACATAATATGGTCTGCGGTGAGCGCGAGTTCATAGCCGCCGCCCGCCGCAGTGCCGTTCACCGCGCAGAGATAAAGCTGTTTCGAGTTTTCGCTGGCATCCTCGATGGAGAGCCGCGTTTCGTTCGTGAACTTGCAGAAGTTCACCTTGTGCCCGTGCGTCGCCTTGCCGAGCATGCGGATGTTCGCGCCGGAGCAGAACACATTGTCTTTGCCGGACTTGATGACGACCGCGCGCACTTCCGGATGTTCGAAGCGCAGGCGCTGGATCGCGTCATTCAGTTCGATATCGACCGAGAGATCGTAGGAGTTGAGCTTCAACTCATATTCGGACGAAAGGCCACCCGCGGGGTCGACGTCCATGATGAGCGAGGCGATCTCGCCATCGAATTCGAGTTTCCAGTGCCGGTAGCGGGACGGGTCGGTCTGGCAGTCGATGGTTTTCATCTCGGCGGTCCCCGTAGCTCAAACGCGATATGCATTATTTTGCATGGTTCTAATAAGCCTTTTCCAGAGGCGCAAGCCTTCTATGCATTAAAATTCAGGGCCTGAATCGAGCCGGAATCTCAAGGTCTTAGCTGTGCGTTCGGGCGTCTTCCTCACGCAGCTTGAAGCGCTGGATCTTGCCGGTCGCTGTTTTCGGTAATTCGGTGCGGATGTCGATCCAGCGCGGGTATTTCCAGGCGCCGGCCTTGTCTTTCACATGCGCCTTCAGGCTCTCGAACAGATCCTCATTCGAGGCGAAGCCCTGCTTCAGGACGATGTAAGCCTTGGGCTTCAGCAATCCGTCCGAGTCTTCGTGGCCGATGACGGCGGCTTCAAGCACCGCTTCGTGGGAAACGAGCGCGGACTCGACCTCGAACGGCGACACCCAGATGCCGCTCACCTTGAACATGTCGTCGGTGCGTCCGCAGCAGCGCAGAAATCCGTCGGCATCGCGGACGTATTTGTCGCCGGTATAGGTCCATTCGCCCGCGAAGGTACGGCGGCTTTTCTCGCGCTGGTTCCAGTAACCTTCTGCCGCCGACGCGCCGCGCACCACAAGTTCTCCGATCTCGTCGGTGCCGCATTCTTTCCCGTTCTCGTCGAGGATCTTGGCCTCGTATCCGGGCACGGCCTTGCCGGATGTGCCGTAGCGGATCTCGCCCGGGCGATTCGACAGGAAGATATGCAGCATCTCGGTCGAACCGATGCCATCGAGAATGTCGACGCCGACCTGACGTTTCCAGTTCTCACCGACATGCTGCGGCAGCGCTTCGCCTGCGGAAACGCACATGCGCAGCCTAGCGGAGCCCGCGCCTTTGGCCGCGCGCGGGTCTGCGACGAGCGCCGCGTAGAGCGTCGGTACGCCGAAGAAAAGCGATGGCTGCTCGTTCTTGATGATTTCGAAGACGGAGTCCGGCGTCGGCCGGCTCGGCAGCAGCACGGTGGTCGCGCCGGCCGACATTGGAAAGGTCATTGCATTGCCAAGACCGTAAGCGAAGAAAAGTTTCGCCGCAGAATAGACGACGTCATCCTCGCGGATACCGAGCACCTGTTCGGCGTAGCTCTTCGCCGTATAGATCAGCGAAGAATGCACGTGCTTGGTGCCCTTCGGCGCGCCGGTCGATCCGGAGGAATAGAGCCAGAAGGCGACTTCGTCGGAAAGCGTCGGCGCAGTGAACAGATCGGGCTTTCCTTTCGCGACCACTTCCTCGAACGAATAGACGGGGATCTTTCCGCCAGAGAGCGCTTTCTTGTCGCCGATGACGATGACGGCCTTGAGCCAGGTCATTTTCGAGAGCACAGGCTCGACCGTCTTCGCGAGCGCCTCGGAGACGAGCAGCACGGATGCGCGGCTGTCATCGATCATGTAGGCGTATTGCTCGGCCGAAAGAAGCGTATTGAGCGGAATCGGGATAATCCCGCCGCGGATGGCGCCCCAGAACGCGACCGGAAACTCAATCACATCGAGCGCGAGCAGCACCACGCGCGTCTCCTGCCCGAAGCCAAGCGCTTTCATGCCGCTCGCAAAGCGGCAGGTGTCCTTTTGCAGATCGCCATAGGTCAGTGTGTGGCTACCTTCCTTGAAGGCGACCTTGTTGCCGCGCCCCGCCGATACGTTCGCATCGACGAAATCGTTTGCCGCGTTATACGGACGCCGCTCCGTGATCGAGGCAAGACTGCTCATCCACCCGCTCCCTGAGACCCCCGCGCAAGGCGGCGGGGCTGTCGCGGCAGGCTCGTTCGGCGGCCCGCCTTCGATGAATAATAATTCGAAGATGCACGAAAGCCGTGTTTCCTTGGGCTTTCGCAGTTTCAATCCTAGGGCAGCATGAATTATACTGCAATCCGGGACCTGAGATCGTATGGCCAGACACCGCAACGACACCGCAAAGAAAGAAGCCAACGACGACACCTTTCTGGCGCAGCTCGGAGAGCGCGTGCGCACCATCCGCTCGCGCCGCGGCATGTCGCGAAAGGTGCTTGCGCGGCAGTCGAAGGTCTCCGAGCGCTATCTCGCGCAACTCGAGCTCGGCAAAGGCAATTGCTCGATCGTCCTCCTGCGCCGGATTTCGAAAGCGATGAGCGTGCCGGTCGCCGAACTCGTCGATGACAGGCCCGAGCGCGAAGTCGAACATCTCCTGCTTGAGCAGTTTCTCGACCGGCTTTCGCCCGCCGAGCGATCGGAAGCGCGCGATGTGCTGCTTTCTCATTTTGGCGGGCCGTCGAACGAGGATCGCCGAGGGCGCGTGGCGTTGATCGGCCTGCGCGGCGGTGGCAAATCCACGCTCGGGAAAATGCTTGCCGAGAAACTCGAGGTGCCTTTCGTCGAACTCGACCGCGAGATCGAGAAGGCGAGCGGCATCGCGCTGTCTGAGATTTTCGAGATGTTCGGCCAGCCCACTTTCCGCCGCTTCGAGCGCGAGGCGTTGGAGAAGACGCTCGCCGAACACCCGCGTTTTGTGCTTGCGACCGGCGGCAGTCTCGTCACCGAACCCGCGACCTACGAAATGCTGCTGACATCGTGCCTGACCGTCTGGGTCCGCACCGGGCCCGACCAGCACATGAACCGCGTGATCGAGCAGGGCGACCTGCGTCCTATGGCCGAAAACGCAAAGGCGATGGACGATCTCGTTTCGATCCTGAAGAGCCGCGAGCCGCTTTACGCCAAGGCTGATCGCATCATCGACACCGAAGGCAAGAAGCCCGAGCAGAGCTTGCGCGAGCTGATATCGATGATCGATTTCCCGAAGCCCGCAGCGGAGCGCAGGATCGCTTAGGGTCTCGTCATCGCCCGGCTTGACCGGACGATCCAGTAACCAAAGACGAAAATCGTAAGCACATGAGATTGCTGGATGCCCCGCCTTCGCGGGGCATGACAGTATTAAAGGATTATGTTTGTGCTTTAGACGCCGAGATGCCGGTGAATGAGCGCTTCGTCGGCGCGCAGGTCCGCGGAGCTGCCGTCGAATACGATCTCGCCCTTTGCCATGATTGTATTGCGGTCAGCGAGCGCTAGCAGATCGTTGAGATTCTTGTCGACGATGATCGCGGCGATGCCGGAATCGGTGATCTGTCTCACCGTTGCCCAGATTTCCTCGCGCAGTTTCGGCGCGAGACCTTCGGTCGCCTCATCAAGCAGAACGATCGACGGACTGGTCATGAGCGCGCGGCCGATCGACAGCATCTGCTGTTCGCCGCCGGAAAGCTCATTCCCCCAGTGATGCTTTCTTTCCGCAAGCCGCGGAAACAGGGAGTAGATGCGTTCGAGCGGCCAGGGACGCTCGCCCCTCTCGTTCGCCCGCGCGGCAAAGGTCAGGTTCTCCGTCACCGTAAGGTTCGGGAAAATTCCGCGGCCCTCCGGCACGATCGCAAGTCCGGCACGCGAGCGCGCGGATGCGCGCGAAGCTGTGACATCGTTGCCGTTCAGCTGGATGCTTCCCGACGTGGGTTTCAAAAGGCCGGCCAGCGTGCGCAGGAGCGTGGTCTTGCCCATGCCGTTGCGGCCGAGGAGGCTTACGGTTTCGCCGGGCGCAACGCGAAACGAGACGCCGCGCAGAATGTGGCTGCGGCCGTAATGCGTGTCGATGTTCTCGGCGAGGATCGCAGGCACGCTCACGACGCCGCCTCCTGTCCCCATTCGCCGAGATAGGCTTCACGCACCGCAGCGTTGTTCCGGATTTCCTCCGGTGTGCCGTGCGCGAGCAGACGGCCTTCGACCAGCACGGTAAGTGTATCCGCGGCGGCGAAGATCGCATCCATGTCGTGCTCGATGAGCACGATCGTATGGTCCGCGGAAAGCTCGCGCAGAAGCGCGGTCACGCGGTCGGTTTCTTCCGGTCCCATGCCGGCAAGCGGCTCGTCGAGGAGCAGGAGTCGCGCTCCCGATGCGATCAACATCGCGATTTCGAGCTGGCGCTGCTCGCCATGGCTGAGGCTCGAAGCCATCATGTCTGCACGCTCCGGCGCAATGCCGGCAGCCTTGAGCGCGTTCTCGACTGCTGCGTCCTCTTCGTCGCGCCGCCAGCTGCTGCTGAAGCGTAGCGGGCTCGGAAACTGCGCCTGCGCCGCAAGCGCGCAGTTTTCCCGCGCCGTGAACGGCATGATGACGTTTGTTCTCTGATAGGAACGTCCGAGTCCGCGCCGCGCGACATTGTGCGGCTTCTGCCCGCCGATTTCCTCGCGCTCGAGGCGCACATTTCCCTTAGTCGGACGCAGCGCTCCGGAAAGCACATTGATGAAAGTCGTCTTGCCTGCGCCATTCGGGCCGATGATGCCGTGCACCTTGTTCGGCGGGAATGTGACGGTCACGCCGTTTACGGCGACAAGGCCGCCGAAGGCGCGCGACAGGTTCTCGACTTCGAGTTGCATCGCCTTGGCCCGCTCGCGGCCGTCCGCTGAAGCTTCGACGTCGCGCGGCTTGCCGCGCTTCGTTTCGCCCGCGAATTTTCCGATGAAGCCCGCGATCCCCTTGGGCGCCGCCAGCACGGCCGCGATCAGGAAGAACCCGAGCGCCATCGACCAGCTGTTCGCGACGATACCGCCGAGCCATTTCGCGTTCGCAGTCCCGGTGAACAGCGAGAAGATTGCCGTGAGTTCGGTCGAGCTTTTGAGCGTTTCTTCGACGATGGAATAGACGATAGCGCCGAGCAGCGGCCCGTAAATCGTTCCGGCTCCGCCAAGCACGACCATCATGATCGCGAGTCCGGACTCGCGCCAGCCCAAGAGTTCAGGCGCGACGAAACCGTCGATTGCTGCGAACAGACTGCCGGCAAACCCCGCCATTGCACCGGCGATGACGTAGATCGCGAGCTTGTATGCGTAGGTATTGAAGCCGAGCGCGCTCATCCGCGCTTCGTTGTGGTGTATTCCCTGCAGCACGCGGCCGAACGGCGTGCGCACGAGCCAGAGTGCGAACAGATACGAAAGCACGAGGGCCGCGACACAGAAATAAAAGAACGCTGTCCGGTTGGAGAAAGTCAACAACTGCTGGGAGCCGAGCGAGAAGATCGGCCGCACATTGATATAGGCGCCGTCCGTGCCACCCGCGATCTTGGTGTCGAAGAAGACCGAAAAGCCCATCTGGCCGAAGGCCAGCGTTACCATGATGAAATAAAAGCCCTTGGTCAGCACCGCCACCGAGCCGACGACGAGGGCGACCACGCCGGCAAGCAGAATTGCGAATGGAATTGCGAAGAATCCGTTTGCAGCCGCGCTTTCGGACGAAATGAAGTAGAGTGAATACGCGCCGAGACCGAAGTAAAGCGCGTGGCCGAAACTCACCATGCCCGTGATGCCGATGAGCAAATCGAGGCTGATAACGAAGATGCCGATGATCATGATGCGGCTCGCGAACTTCAGCGCGAAAACGCCGCCGAAGAACGGTAGCGCTACCGCGTAAGCGAGCAGCGCGAGCAGTACGACGATGACGAGCGGGCGGGGCGTGGACAGCATGTCAGGCCGTCCGTCCGAACAGGCCGCCGGGCCGCGCGATCAGCACCGCGGCCATCAGCGCGTAGACGACGCTCGAAGAGAATGCGGGAAAGTAGACCTTGCCGAGCGCGTCGGCGACGCCGATCAGGAGCGCTCCGAGAAACGCGCCCTTGATCGAGCCGATCCCGCCGATCACGACCACGACGAAAGAAATAATCAGGACCGGCTC
>JAGXQU010000081.1 GCA_018335895.1 Hyphomicrobiales bacterium
ACTGAGGTCAGCGTTTCCTTTTCGAAACTGAATCTTCGCAGTTTCGGTCGCATAGTTCACATCGACCGAATCCACGTCCGGGAGTTTCTTAAGTGTTTTTTCGACGATGACCGCGCATGACGCGCAGTGCATACCCTGCACTTTGAAATTCTCTTGAATAGCCATGTTGCTTCCTCGACACCGCACGAAAATCTGGCGGGCTTGGTTAAGTCACTCAAAAGCATTGGACATAGGGATGTAGGTGGCATCATCGATGCCGGCTCCATCCAACTAGCCAATTTTCAGATGAGGCTACTGTCGAGGAGGATGAAACGGCGTCTCAACCAGTCGAGACACCATTTGCTTTATCACAAGGGGCTGGGACGAGGCTGATCGCCAATCACGGGAAATTAAAACTGGTTGTTCGAACCCAACAAAAGTGAAGCACTTCAGTGCACAGAGGCCCATAGCAGCACAATCAGGCATGATTTGATCACAGGGATCTCCTATCGCCTTATCGCAATCGGAATGCTCCATAGCAGACACAGTATTGCCCGCAGCGAAACTACCGGAAACCGGCAAAGCCGCTACAGACAACGCTATCAGCGCCGCCATAAAGATTCGGATTGCACCTGCCATCAAGACCTCTAGAGGATTGTACCAGCGCCTTTGCATTGCGGTCAAACCCACCAAAACATGAGGGATTGGTTGCATGATGGCGCAATAGTGGCATTCCGAACGATCAGTAAAAGCTTAAGCGACACGAATAACGCCCTTCATACCACCTACGTCGTGTTCGAGAATGTGACAGTGAAACATCCAGTCGCCAGGATTGTCAGCGACGAAAGCTATCTCCACTTCCTCTCGCGCGGTGATCAATACTGTATCAAGCCACTCTCGATACTTCGCCGGCTGTCCATTACGAGAAAGCAAGCGGAAAGCGTGTCCGTGTAAATGCATGGGGTGTGGCCAGCCTGACCTGTTCACTACCTTCAAAACACAGCTTTGACCGAGCTTAAGGGTGGCCATTGGCTTGTGAACGTGACTCGTTGCTGCGACACCGTTGATAGCCCAGAACAACCTTTTGCGAATAAGAGCGCGCAAATCGAGCTCCTCGTCATCGACGATTGCTGATTGCATGCCACTCATCATGCCTCCGTCGAGAACAATTTCATGTCGGACAGCAGACGCTATGTCAGGCTCCGGCAATTGATTTGGGGAAAGCTGAGGAGATCCAGAGCGAGCCTTTTCTGATCGCTTGGTACCGTAAGCAAAATTGAGCAGCCGATAGTCGCGCCCACGATAGTAGCGATCAACTACCCTATACTTGCCGTCCGCTTCTCCATTGAAATCCAGCAAGACATCGATCCGCGTCCCTGGTGCGAGAACAACCAGCTTATTTTCGGGGCTATGAGGTTCGACCGAATGACCGTCATAAGCGATGATCAATGGCGAATGATTTTCGAAATCGAGACCAAAAATCCGCGCCGTCGCAGCATTAATCATCCTCAGACGAATGCGTTCACCCGCTTCAACGGCGACGTTTTCAACGACGTGGCCATTCACTGTAACAGTATTTCCGATCCTTCCTGCATGCGTGATGTCGTGCAAATGGCCAAAGTCATTCGAAATCGAAGCGTCGCTCTGTAAACGCCAATCGCCGAGCACCCACGTGATTTCTCTGTCTACTGCAAGCGGCTCTTTGTCTTCGACAATCAGGGGGCCGTAGAGACCTCTTCCAACCTGCTCAAAGCTTCGCTGATGAGGATGATACCAGTACGTCCCTGCGTCAGGACAAACAAAACTGTACTCGAACTCTTCGCCTGACTTAATTGGTTGTTGCGTAAGATACGGAACGCCATCCATACCGTTCGGCAGCCTAATCCCATGCCAATGGACAGTCGTCTCCTCGCGCAATTCGTTCTTCACACGAACGCGGAGCTGGTCACCACGTCGCACTCGGATTTCGGGGCCAGGTACGGCGTTATTAAACGCCCATAGATTTGTTGGAGTACCAAGGCGGACCAAATCTACTTTGGATTCTGAAGCGAAAAGTTTGACTACTTGCTCGGAGGCCGACAACGCTTTGCCTGAAAAATAGAGCGAAGACAGCAATCCGCCTGCACCTAGAACCAGTTGGCGTCGATTCATTCGAATTGATTGAAGTGCCATAATAAACTGCCGGATAACTGCTCAGCCCCTGACTTACCACATCGGCGCTCATTCAGACAGACGAGATAGAGCCGGGCGAATGCCCGGCTCTAAATTCGTGGGCGTTCCGGATTTAACCGCCGATGTTTCCGTAGGTACGGCGAAGCTCAAGACGCACGTTCGGATCGGCATCGCGTCCTGCGAACTCGTTACCCACCCAAACATCATGGGGATGAACAGCCTGCACTTGCGTTACTTTCCTCTGATGTGCCTCGGCAGTAGTTGCAAAAACGCTCGCGCCGCTGACAGCAACCACGGTGGCGACAGAAAGCGTCGCCAATGCTTTGGTAAACATTGATCGTCTCCATTTTGGAGCGAGAGAATTTTCTCGCTTGAAGACAGGTTCGTTTTGTCCTTCAAAAAGGTTACAGTGTACGAACGTAAGCCTTGCGGCGGACCCTTCATTCGTGCTGTAGCGCATCCTGCATGACCACTTCAGTGCAAGATCAAAACAATCGAATTGGCGCGATGATGAAAGCTGCGCAGGCTGGCGATGGAGCAGCCTATTCCCAATTGCTATCTGAAATAACACCTAGGCTGCGAAGAATTATCCAGCGAAAACGCGCATTTCAGAACATCCAAGACATCGAAGATTTGGTCCAGGATGTGCTTCTATCCGTGCATTCTGTAAGGGCCACATACGACCCACAAAGACCGTTCTTTCCCTGGCTCCTTGCAATTGTACGAAACCGGCTTGCTGATGGAGCTCGTCGCTATGCTCGAACCAATCGCAATGAGGTGCTAGTCGATGAGCTACCTGTAACCTTTGCTGACGAGCAAGCGAATATAGAAAAAGAGCTTTATCGAGACCCCCAGCTTCTAAAGCAGGCCATAGAAAAACTTCCGAAAGGTCAGCGTGAGGCAATCGAGATGCTGAAACTGAAGGAAATGTCGCTCAAAGAGGTCTCATCCAAGACCGGCACCAGTATCGCGTCCCTAAAGGTTTCAGTGCATCGAGGAATTGCGGCATTGCGGAAATCGCTTGGAAATAAGGAGTAAGTCGTGGATACGAATTCCCTTATTCAGCAATTGGCAAGCGGCTCGAACCCGACGCGCCCACTATCAAATCCATGGGCACGAACAGCCGTATGGCTGGCAATATCTGTGCCCTATGTTCTTTTAGTTGTGCTGATCATATCTCCTCGCGGGGATATTCTCGAAAAATTGGGAGACAGCAGATTTCTGATTGAGCAATTTGCAGCTTTGGCAACAGGCTTCACAGCAGCCGCAGCGGCCTTCGCGTCTACTATTCCTGGGTATAACAGAAAGTATCTTTTGCTTCCTGTTCTACCTCTTGCAGCCTGGCTCGCGACCCTAGGTGTTGGCTGCCTGCTCGATTTTTCGCACCATGGAGTCAATGGCATCACTTTTCATGCGGATTGGTTTTGCATACCTGGAATCGTGATCGTAGGTATAGTTCCAGGACTCACGATTGCGCTGATGCTCAAGCGCGGCGCGCCCTTAACTCCCACACTATCAACGAGTCTTGCCGGCTTGGCTGCCGCTGGAATCGGCGATTTCGGTCTGCGTCTTTTCCATCCTGAGGATTCGGGTCTGGTTGTACTCGTTTGGCAGCTCGGAACTGTTTTTATGCTTTCGCTACTTGCCGGCTGGGCAGGACGATATGTGCTGAACTGGCGCTCAAAAATTGCAGCGGAAAGCCTTCGATTGCCAGCGTGACTGTCACCGATATCGAATCTTGCAATCTTTCGGTCGAACGGTTGTCTCAATAACAACATCCGTTTCAACTTCTTGAACGCGAAAGCACCTGCATCAATTCAGTAATTTTTTTGCGCTGCTCTGCTTTATTGCCGCTTTTGATTGCGCCCTCGACACAATGGCTAACGTGATCGCGCAAAATTTCTTCTTCAGCCCGCTGCAAAGCCGCCTGTACTGCAGAAATTTGCGTCACAATATCAATGCAATAACGGTCGTCAGCGATCATTGCCGCTAGTCCGCGAACTTGGCCTTCAATACGGTTGAATCTTTTCAGAATTGAAGTCTTGGCTTGATCATTCATATGCTCTATATACCCCCCTAGGGTATCATTTGCAAGGACAGCAGACATGTCTACCAGTTCGCATTCTGACAAGCATCACGCCTGCTGCAGCAGCCATGCCGAGACACACAGCCCACAGAACCACATGGTTAAAGACCCGGTATGTGGAATGTCGGTCGACCCACATACTGCGAAGCACAAAGCGGTTCACAATGAACAGACTTACTATTTTTGCTCAGCTGGTTGCCGAGATAAGTTTGTAAAAAACCCTTCCGCGTATTTAGGTGACAAGCCTGCAACTAAGGAAGTGCCGGCTGGCACGATTTATACGTGCCCTATGCATCCTGAAGTTAGACAGGTGGGTCCTGGCTCGTGCCCCATTTGCGGCATGGCGCTTGAACCAGAACTTGTATCTGCTGACACGCCTGCGAACCCAGAACTTGCTTACATGAATCGGCGCTTTTGGATCGCGCTGGTCTTGACCATCCCAATTCTCTTCCTCGAGATGATCCCACACATTACGGGAATTAGTTTCGTCCCTGCCAATTGGTCGAATCCGCTTCAATTCGCGCTAGCGACGCCAGTTGTTCTTTGGGCGGGCTATCCATTCTTCGAGCGCGGATGGAAGTCCGTGATCTCGGGCAACTTGAATATGTTCACACTAATTGCGATGGGCACCGGCGTCGCATGGCTATACAGTGTGGTTGCCGTCTTAGCGCCGCAAGTATTCCCTGCCGAATTCCGCGACCATCATGGCAATGTCGCCGTCTATTTTGAAGCGGCGGCTGTTATCACTGTGCTTGTGCTACTTGGTCAGGTGCTGGAATTACGCGCCCGCGAGCAGACTTCCGGCGCTATCCGCGCCTTGCTCGATCTTGCTCCTAAACATGCACGCAGGTTGAAGGAGGATGGTACCGAGGAAGACATCGCCGTTGATGTCATCGCCGTCGGCGAAAAACTAAGGGTGCGCCCTGGCGAGAAAATTCCCGTCGATGGACAAGCGTTGGAAGGTAAATCCTCTATCGATGAATCGATGGTGACCGGGGAATCTATGCCGGTGTCGAAGAAAGCAGGAGATCGCCTAATCGCTGGAACGATCAATCAAACGGGCGCACTCGTGATGCAGGCGGACAAGATCGGGCGCGATACTATGCTCTCGCAAATCGTCCAGATGGTAGCCGCGGCGCAGCGTTCCGCAGCACCTATTCAAAGACTCGCTGACCGCGTTTCCGGCTGGTTCGTACCTCTTGTGATTGCGATAGCGTTTCTGGCGTTCGCTGCGTGGGCGATTTTTGGACCGGAACCGCGGTTCGGATACGGATTAGTAGCCGCAGTTACAGTTCTCATCATTGCATGTCCATGCGCTCTGGGACTTGCGACACCGATGTCGATTATGGTCGGCGTTGGTCGCGGAGCTCAGATGGGCGTACTTGTTAAGAACGCCGCCGCCTTAGAGCGGCTGGAGAATGTAGACACGATTGTTGTCGATAAAACTGGCACCCTTACAGAAGGCAAGCCACGACTCACAAAATTGTATGCTCACAATATCGAGGAAAATGAATTACTTCGGTTGGCAGCCAGTGTTGAGCGAGCGAGTGAACATCCTCTTGCGATCTCCGTGGTGAACGCCGCCAATGAAAGAGGACTAACACTATCGGGAGCTACGGATTTCGATTCGCCAACTGGAAAAGGTGTCGTCGCAACCGTCGACGGAAAGCGCATCGCACTCGGAAATTCCAACTTTCTGAGCGAACTCAGAGTTCCTACTGAGACATTCACTGCGAAAGCAGAAGACGCGAGGAAATCGGGTGCAACAGCAATCTACGTTGCTATCGATACTTCCGTTGGTGGCATTCTCGTAATTGAAGACCCTATTAAAGGCACAACCCGAGAAGCGTTGGCCTCTCTTAGAGCAGAAGGCATTCAAATCGTAATGTTGACGGGAGACAACTTGACAACTGCAAAAGCAGTTGGCGATCAACTCGGAATTACGGAGGTCAAGGCTGAAGTCCTACCGGAGCAGAAAAGTCAGGTCGTTGCGCAGCTTCGTTCGGAAGGACGAATTGTTGCCATGGCCGGCGACGGCGTGAACGACGCACCCGCGCTGGCAGCTGCCGATGTAGGAATTGCAATGGGCACTGGAACAGATGTCGCCATCGAGAGCGCAGGCGTGACCCTTTTAAAGGGTGACCTTGTTGGAATCGCGAGAGCCCGGAGTCTCTCCAGAGCAACCATGAAGAACATTCGTCAAAACTTGTTCTTCGCGTTTCTCTACAATGCGGCAGGCGTACCAGTAGCCGCCGGCGTGCTCTATCCGATATTCGGAATTTTGCTCTCACCGATTATCGGCGCCGCCGCAATGGCGTTGTCTTCAGTCAGCGTTGTAGGAAATGCCTTGCGGTTACGTTCTGCAAAGCTTTGACGGGGCTACCGGAACGATTGCAATCGGATCGCGTTGAGAAAAGTAGTCTGTAGGAGGACGAATATGAAATATGCCTTGGTGGCCGCGTTGCTCGCGTCGTTGAGCGTCGCAAATGCAACCGCAGTGCTGGCGCAATCAAAGCAATGTCCGAGTGGAGAAAATTACGACACGAAGCAGCAGAAATGCGTAAAGCATGGTGACTGATTGAACGACCAAACGTTTTCGCGGCTACTCCGTTGAAGAGTAGCCGCGGATCGTACTTCAATTAGAAAAGTACTATCGTTTGACGGAATCTAATCGTGTCCACACTTGTGAACTTCGACCGTCAGATGGCTCAGACGCATCGTTTCTAGTTTTTCTTTGTAATGTTCTGGGGACTGCGGAGTGTCCGACACCAGCGAAATAATAGCCGCGTGATGGCCAGGACCTACTTGCCAAAGGTGCAGGTCAGAAACTCTATCGCCACCCTTCTCCAGTCGCTCGCGAACGTGCTCGTGTAAGCCTCGATCTTGAACGAAATCCAGCAATGTAGCGGCAGAATTTGTGATGAGGCCGACGGCCCATCGACCGATTACGATTGCGCCAACTATCCCAATAATCGGGTCAAGCCAAACCCAGCCCAAATGGCTGCCAGCGAGCAGTGCGACGATGGCGAGGACCGAAGTAAAAGCGTCCGCGAGAACATGCACATAAGCAGCTCGCAAATTCTGATCGGTGCTAGTTCGCGAATGATTGTCATGGTGATTATCATGCGCTTCGTGGTGATGATGACTATGAGCGTGAGAACCACTTGGATCCCACAAGAGCCAGGCGCTCGCTAAATTTACTGCTAGCCCAATGGAAGCCACCACCGTCGCCTCTCCAAACCGAATAGGAACGGGAGACATCAAACGAACGATGGACTCGTAGGCGATTAAAATCGCGATTAACCCGAGTATCAAGGCGCTCGCAAAAGCAGCTAGATCACCAACTTTACCAGTACCAAAGCAAAAGCGTGAATCCTCCGCGTGCTTTCTTGCGTAGGTGTATGCGAATGCAGAGATCCCTAGTGCTGCCGCATGCGTCGCCATGTGCCAGCCGTCCGCAAGCAATGCGAGAGAGCCGAATACAGTGCCAGCGACTATCTCTGTGACCATCATCAAGAGCGTCAACGCAACAACGAGTTTCGTTCGCCTCTCGTTGCGATGGTGGTCGTCGCCAAGAAATGAGTGGGTATGGGTCCACGGCTCTATAGAATGTGAATGCATCAGGGCACCTGTGTTGTGCGACTCATGAGACGGTCACGCGACGCAAAGCGGAAAGCCTTGGCTTTGGGCTTCTACTGTTACAAGGCTCGCATATTCTAGGCTAATGGCAAAAATCGGGGTGCTGGTGCATTTAGGAGCTGCAGCGTCTGCTGATGCGCCAGAAGCGAACTCGATAGCTTTGCGGCCAAAGCTATCGTGTGAAAATTGGATGGCTTCTCCGCAAAAGCTAATAAGTTCAGAATTAACCAGTTGCCACTGTTAAGCATCTTTTGCAGCTAAACGTACTAGATTGAATGAATTCTTTTCCGGATCGAGAATATCAGCGAGCTTGGTTTTATTCATTTCAATCGCCAGCTGGTTTCACGTCAAGAATTCTTCTGGCGAGCTTTCTCAATGTCCCGCACGTACTCGCGGACCAGCTTCCAATAGAAAAACTCTAGAATTCCCTTCTTGCTAAGCGCCTGGTCCTCGAGCTCACCGACCCTCGTCATGGCGCGTTCCCCGTATTGATCAACGATTTCATCTGCCGCCTTTTTGGCGTTTTTAACGTAAGCGCGTATGCCTCGCACCCTCTCCACGAGATTTCTCAATGCCGCACTCCAGTTCGGATTTGGCTAATTTTTACATGTGGTGAACGATTTCCTCTGAGCGAAATGAATGAAAGAAAAAGGAATGGAAGCGATCCACAACGGATTATTCCGAGTGTGTGATCGCCCCCATTCAGGCTGGTAACCGTGCTACTTCTTGAAGCGCGCCTGACCTGATTTTCCGGCAGGTGTTTTCAACGTGACGCTTATCGTTGCGTTTGCAGCGATAGGCTTCTTGAGTTCTCCCTTGAGCGCGTTCTCGCCCTCAACGGTGAGCGTGACTGTTTCGCGGTCGGCCCCTGCAACGACAAGCGCCGATGCCGTGATGCCCTTCGCGGAGGTCGGCTTATTGGATTCATCCAGAACGTAGAAGGTGACAGTCGTTCCGGAGCTCACGAATTCCAGGTGAACCCCTGCAACGTCTTCGACCGGGCCGCCATTGGGTCCCTTTTGTGCGGCGTGGTTGTGTTGTGCGACAGCCGTGACAGCAAGCGAAAGCATCAAGCCTAATGCAATTATGAACCTCATCACGTTATCTCCTAGCGGGTTTGAGGGTTTTGTTTTCAGGAACGTCGCGGCGGAATAGAACGTAGAGCGCCGGAAGCACTAGTAGAGTGAGGATGGTCGAAGAGATGATGCCGCCGATAACCACGGTGGCGAGTGGCCGTTGCACTTCGGCGCCGGGACCCGTCGCAATCGCCATGGGTACAAATCCGAGCGACGCGACCAGCGCCGTCATTAACACGGGACGGAGGCGCGTAAGAGCACCCTCTTTGACCGATTCGAGCACCGACTTTCCCTCGTCTCGAAGTTTCTGAATAAAGGCGATGATCACCAGGCCGTTGAGAACCGCCACGCCGGACAACGCGATGAAGCCGATGCCCGCGCTGATCGAGAGCGGAATTCCACGCAGGAGCAGAGCCGCGATCCCGCCCGTGAGTGCAAGCGGTACGCCGCTGAACACGATGGCGGCATCGGTGACCGACTTCAAACTCATGTAGAGCAAGAAAAAGATGAGGAGCAACGCGATTGGTACCACGATCGTGAGGCGCTTCGTTGCGGACACAAGTTGCTCGAACTGACCTCCCCAGCCGATCCAGTATCCCGCTGGCAGTTTCACTTTCTGCGCGATCTGGGCTTGGGCGTCGGTGACGAAGGACCCCAAATCTCTTCCGCGAACGTTGGCTGTTACGACGACGCGGCGCTTACCGTTCTCACGGCTGATTTGATTTGGTCCTGGCGCGACCTCAATTTCAGCGACTGAGGAGAGCGGGACGTAACGCACTTGCGCAAGCGGAGACGTGCTTTCCCATGCTGCCCGCAGGGCATTCGGCTGCGCTTCGCTGGCAGGCAGCGGAATAGGCAGGTTTCGTAGCGCATCGATGTCCGAGCGAAGATTTTCCGGCAAGCGGACGACAAGATCGAAGCGGCGGTCACCATCGAATACGGTGCCAGCGCTCTTACCACCGACCGCGATCTCAACAATAGCCTGTACGTCGGCAACACTGAGCCCAAGCCGCGCGAGCGCACCTCGATTCAGCTTCACGGTAAGGACCGGGAGGCCTTGCACTTGCTCAGTCTTTACGTCGGCAGCACCGTTGACGCCTTGAAGTACGGCTTGCACCTGTGCTGCGACTTGCAAAAGCACATCAAGATCGTCACCGAAGATTTTCACGCCGACATCGGTTCGCACGCCCGATATAAGTTCGTTGAAGCGAAGCTGAATGGGCTGCGAGAGTTCGTATGCACTCCCCGCGATTTCCTCGGCGGCTTTTTCGATTTCAAGAACAAGCTCACTCTTTGATTTTCGCGGGTTAGGCCATTGGTTGCGTGGCTTCAGCATCACGTAACCGTCTGAAATTGACGGCGGCATCGGGTCGGTAGCGACCTCGGCGGTACCTGTGCGCGCGAAGACCTTCAATACTTCTGGTATCTTCAGAAGCCTTTTCTCAAGCGCTTGCTGCATTTCTACTGACTGAGTGAGGCTAGTGCCTGGCACACGAAGCGCTTGGATGGCGGCGTCACCTTCATCCAAGCTCGGGATGAATTCGCCGCCCATACGGGTTGCAGCGAAGCCCGAGACCAGCACAAGTCCAAGCGCGAGACTGGCAACTAAGTGGCGGCGCTCGATCGAACGGTCAAGCAACGGAATGTAGTATTTCCGCGCGCCGCGCATGAACCAGTTTTCTTTCTCGGTGACCTTGCCTGTCACGAAAAGTGCGATAGCGGCAGGAATGAATGTTATCGACAAGATCGCAGCACCCAACAACGCCATAAGAACCGTCAATGCCATTGGCGTGAACATCTTGCCCTCGGTCCCTGTCAACGTGAGCACTGGCAGATAAACAATCGCTATAATCAACGTGCCGAAAAGGCTTGGTTTGATAACTTCACGTGCACCCGCAAGGATAGTACTGAACCTTTCGTCCGTCGTCAGAAGCCGGCCGCGGCGTCGCTGCTCGTGCGCTAACAATCGCAAACAGTTTTCAACTATGATAACGGCGCCATCGATAATGATACCAAAGTCGATCGCGCCGAGGCTCATCAAATTTGCGCTGACTTTGTTCTCGACCATTCCTGTTATGGTGAAGAGCATGGAAAGTGGGATCACCAACGCGGTGACAAATGCGGCCCTGAAGTTTCCGAGAATGAGAAATAGAATCACGATGACGAGGACTGCCCCCTCGAACAAATTCTTTTCTACCGTTGCGATTGTTGCTTCGACGAGTGTTGTCCTGTCATAAAGAGTTCGCAGAACAACCCCTTCCGGGAGGGAGCGGGAGATTTCGTCTAACTTTGCCGCGACACGCTGAGAGACAGTTCTACTATTCTCCCCAATCAGCAGCATCGCCGTACCAATTACAGTTTCTTCGCCGTTCAACGTCGCAGCACCGGTACGAAGCTCCTTTCCTTCGATAACTTGCGCAACGTCGCTAATCCGAACCGGAATGCCTTTACGGGAACCGAGGACGATATTCTTAATGTCTTCAATAGTAAGGACCTGTCCGGGAGTGCGGACAAGATACTGTTCGCCATTTCGCTCAATGTACCCTGCGCCTACATTGG
Source organism: Hyphomicrobiales bacterium (assembly GCA_018335895.1). GTDB lineage: Bacteria > Pseudomonadota > Alphaproteobacteria > Rhizobiales > Xanthobacteraceae. The sequence goes on from JAGXQU010000081.1 coordinate 11,512, forward strand.
CGTTGTTTGCGGCAAGCGCCGTCATAACTTCGCGAAAGCTGATGCGGTGCGCCATCAGAAGCGTCGGATTGGGCAACACGTGAAACTGACGCTCAAAGCCGCCGATGGTGTTGACCTCGACGACGCCCGGCACGGTGCGAAGCTGCGGTTTGATAATCCAGTCCTGAACGGTTCTTAGCTCCGTCGGCGTGATGGATTTCTTCTTGCTGTTCTTCTCGTCGGCCTCGACTGAATACATGTAGATTTCGCCGAGCCCGGTCGAGATCGGAGACATGGCAAGTTCGATGCCTTGCGGCAGTTGATCTTTGACCTGCTGCAAGCGCTCATTGACTAAAGTTCGTGCGAAATAAATATCGGTGCCGTCTTCGAACACGACGGTGACTTGGCTCAAGCCATAGCGCGAAAGCGAACGGGTATATTTGAGTTTCGGCAGACCCCCCATGCCCGTTTCGATGGGGAACGTAATTCGCTGCTCGACTTCGAGCGGTGAAAAGCCTTGGGCAGTTGCATTGATCTGTACCTGCACGTTGGTGATGTCAGGCACCGCATCGATGGGGAGGCGCGTAAAATTGTAGACACCGAACACACCCATCGCGAGCGCCGCGATGATGACCAGCCATCGTTGCCGAATAGAGAATTCTAGGATTCTATCGATCATCGCTCGTACCAGTGCTTGCTGATCTGTTGATCGTCAGTGTTCATGGGACGCCGAACCCTTCGCAAGCTCAGCCTTGATCACGAAACTGTTCTTCCCGGCGTACACATCGCCATCGATAAGCCCGAAGAGGACTTCGACATGCTCCGCGTCGCGGTCTCCGAGTTCGACATCGCGTGGCTCGAATTTGTTGCCGTTCCTGACGAAGACGACGGTGCGGTTCTCGACGGTTTGAAGTGCGGAAAGCTTTACGGCGATCGGAACTTCCTTGGCCTGCAGAACAAGGCGCGCCGTAACGAAAAGGCCTGGCCGCAACCGGATCGGATCGTTTGCGACTACTGCTCGTGCGAGCACGCTTTGGGTATCGGCATTGCTCACGGGAGAGATGTAGGAGAGCTTTGCTTCGACCGGTGTTGATCCGTCACCGCTGTCGATAAGGATAACGTCGCCGATTTTTGTGCGGCTGAGATCACGTCTGCTGATCGCAAGGTCCACCCACACCGACGTAAGGTCTGCGATCGTGAAGGCCGCTTTCTGCTCCGACGCGTATTCGCCCAAGGCGACCTGACGCTCAATCACAGTTCCCGAGATCGCAGCCTTCATTTCGTAAACAGTTAAGCTTTGATTACTTTCAATCTTGGCAATCACTTCTCCCTTTTCTACACGATCTCCGACACGCTTACGTATCTCGGTGATTACGCCTGGAAATCGCGGTGTCACCTGAACTAGCATTTCCTGATTCGGGGTTACAACGCCGTTGAGTGCTAAGGTATCGCGAATGGTGCCTGGAGCGACGCTAACAAGCTCGATTCCTGCAGCTGCGATCTTCGTATCACTGAGCTCGATCGCGCCGCCGTGGTCATCGTGTTCATTAGCTTTTGCTTTCGCGACGTTCGCGGGGCGTAACAAATGGGTAACCACCACGATGACCGTAATCAGCCCAATTGCCAGAAGCATGGCATTCCGTACTGATACGCTCATTTTTTCCTCCCATCGTTCAACCTGAACCCCAAGCCGGTTAAACCTTCGATCGTTGCAAGAGCCACGTGGAAATTCATGAGTGCGTCGAGTTCGCGGACGGCTGTCTGGGTTGCGGCACTTTGCATGTCGAGAAGTTCAAGCAAAGAGAACCGCCCTTGCTCATAGCCTTCTTCCATCGACCGCGTTGCCTGCTTGACGTTAGGTATTGCACCGACGCGCAGGATTTCGATTTCGCGCGAAGCTGCGATCATGTTTTCGTAAGCGCGACCTAAGGTTAGATTGAGTTGGCCGACTGCCACCGCAAACTCCGCCTCAACTTTCGAGCGCTGCTGATCAGCCTCGATGATGCCGCCCCGGTTTTGATCAAACAGCGGAATCGGAATGGATATACCGAGGCGCACTGCGTCATCACGCGTTTCGCGATAATGCCGCCATGCAACGCCAGCGCGCAGATCAGGGATTGGCTTTAAACGGGCAACGAGTAATTCAGCGTCCCGTTGGGCGCGAAGCGCGGTGAAGCGGATGAGTTGCGGATTCTGCTGTAGCGCTTTCTGCAACACATGGAATGGTTGCGGGCGACCGATACGTCCGAGATCGCCGACGACGCCTGGAAAGTCAGGCACCGTGCCGCCCATGAGTGTTGCGAGCTCGAGGCGCGCAATCGCGAGCGTAGCGCGGGCGCGTTCGCGCTCTGCCCTTACGAGGTCAGCAGCGATCTGCGCGCGAGCGACCTCCGAGGGAGGCGATGCACCCGCCTCAACACGCTTTTGTAGAAGTGGTGTAAGCCGCTGAAGCGCTGCGATCTGCTGATCGTAAATCGAGATACGGCGTTGCGCGGCGAGCACGCTGAAATAAGCGATGGCCGCGTCGGATAGTATTTCCAACCGGACAGCTTCACGCTGCCAACGATAAGCTTCGAGCTCAGCAGATCCTGCCGCGACGCGTGCAGTTCTTTTTCCGCCAAGTTCGATCAGCTGGCTTAGCTGAAGCGTATATTCTGCCGCGCCTGTACCTCGGTAAGGGCCTGTTCCAAAGACATTGTCGGCCTCGAATGAAATTTCAGGATTAGGGAGTACGCCTGCCTGAAGTTTGCGACCCCCGGCCATTGCGATATCGCGTTCGGCAGCTGTAAGCCGCGGATTTGACTCCAAGGCGCGCTGCAAAGCGCCGGTGAGCGTAAGATATCTCTTACCCTGACCAACCGCGGCGCTGACGAAACTAAGAGCGCAGGCTACAGCCACGATGCACGTGGCTACGCGACGAACGGACATTTGAACGACCCAAGTGATACTTCGCACCCTTAAAGGCGCGGCGAATTCAGCTTAGATTGAGCGAATAGGGTAAGGAGATTCGAGTGATGGAACACGTGGCTCAAGCGAAGCAACTTCCAGCACAACGAGCGCACAACTTTGGGGCGCTACAGGCATGAAGTCGATTGCGAGAGGCGCGATCGGTGAGCAACCGCAGCAACTATGGTTGTCAGCACCTGAGACGGGATGATTGTCCATGTCGGGCGCATCGTCAGCATGCACAGCCAAGCTGACTTCCATTCCGCTCTTACCATGGAAACCTTCGAAGTGGCTCATCGCATGAGCCGACGACACGGTAAGAAACGCGAGGGCGCACAGAAGGACCACGCACCGGCTCAGAGCCAGCCAGCCTTTCTTAGCTGTAAATACGTGGAACACTTGAATCTTCCGGCCCGTTTTGCGGTGCAATCTCTTTAAGTGCCGCTCTTCCCTCGGTCAAGTCGGAAAGCTGGCGTTCTCGCCGCACGATACAGTGTCTCCTTGGAAACAAAGCAATCGTTAGCGCTTTTTGAACTGACGAGCGATCAAACACGTTGTCATTGACTTTTAACACTAGCAGAAGCGAACTGGATGCTAATGATCGCATCGCAAGAATTGAGAATCGGCCATGGGCGCAAACCACGATCACGTTGGAGATAAGTCGAAGCAGAACGAGCGCGCACTTTGGCTTGCGCTTATTCCAACGACGCTCTTCATGTTCGCCGAAATCGTTGGTGCGATCGTCACGGGCAGTCTCGCACTGCTTTCCGACGCCATGCACATGGCAACTGACGTTTTCGGCGTGGCGCTCGCTATCGTCGCAATACGTCTTGCAAGACGGCCATCCGATCTTAAGCGGACTTTCGGTTACGAGCGCCTGGAAATCCTGGCCGCGAGCGCGAATGCGTTGATACTTTTTGGCGTTGCGATTTACATCCTCTACGAAGCCTATCAGCGTCTCAATAACCCGCCGGAGATTCAATCGATCGGCATGCTCGTCATCGCCGTGCTCGGCTTGGTCGTAAATGCCTTTTCGATGTGGATACTTTCCTCCGGCAAAGACGAGAGCCTGAACCTGAAGGGAGCTTATCTTGAAGTCTGGAGCGACTTTCTCGGTTCGCTTGGCGTGATCGCTGCCGCCATCATTATCCGCCTTACAGGATGGACGATTGTTGATTCGATAGTCGCCGTGGCAATCGGTTTTTGGGTACTGCCGCGCACTTGGATACTTTTCCGCGATGCGGCAAACATTTTGCTTGAAGGCGTGCCGAGCAACGTTGTGCTGGAAGATGTTCGTAAGGCCATTCTTACGGCTTCCGGTGTAACCGACGTACACGATCTCCATGTTTGGGCTCTTACGGGAGGCCGTGTCTGTTTGACGGCGCATGTTGTCGCCGAAATGCGCGCGACCGATTACGACACCCTTATCGCCGAGTTGAATGAGCTTTTGCACAACCGCTTCTCGATCGGTCACGTTACGATTCAGTATGAGCGTGTGCCGTGTGCAGATGCGAAGGCTGGCCATCGTTTTCTTTAGGCCGATCGATAAAATTGCGGCAAGAGTGAGCCGCCAATCTTCATTTATTTCGCTGTGTGGCGCTTGAACGACGCCGCACGCTCGTTTACGCGGGTAAATCGACAATTGAACATCACGCAGGTTCACATGAATGCGCAGCGGCTCAAGTTTATCGACATAAGCGCAGCACAGATCATCAGAAAGTTTGCGCTGGCGATGGTTATCATCGTAGGCGCTGCGTTTGCGGCGATTAGCGACTCGATCTGGGATAGCCACTCGATAGGAAGAGAGCTGATCGAATTCATCGGACTGCTTATGATTGTGGCGTGCATCGTCGCCCGCATTTTCTGTTCGCTCTACATCGGCGGCAGAAAAATCAGCTCGCTCGTCATTACAGGACCTTATTCCGTCTGCCGAAATCCGCTCTATGCGGCCTCGATCATTGGAGCGGTAGGTATTGGCGCGCAGCAAGGCAGCATTGCGCTCGGCGCGATCACGGGTGGCGTCGTTGCGATCATCTTTTATCTGCTTGTTCTTCGCGAAGAGCGCCTGCTTGCACGGCTTCATGGGGTTCAGTTCGAGCTTTACCGGCAGCGCGTGCCGAGGTTCATCCCAGATTTCTCGCTTTGGCGCGACGTAAAGAAGATCGAGATCGAGCCGCGTTATGCACTTACGACGGCGCTGGATGGCTGTGTAATTTTGCTTTGGTTGCCGGTTGCGGAGGCGCTTGAGCATATGCACGACGCAGGTTTCTTTCCGGCGCTTCTACGTCTGCCTTAACCCAGCGGTTTACAAAGAGGTAGCCCGGGCCAGAAGCCCGGGCTACCTGCTTTTACTCGCTTTGACCGTAGGTGCGTCGGATTTCGAGACGCACATTCGGATCGGGATCGCGCCCCGCGAAATCTTTTCCGACCCACACATCGTTGGGGTTCATGATGGTGTGCGCTGGTTGCGTATTCCGCTGCTGGGCAGATGCGGGCATCGTCGCCATGACACCAATGGTGAGCACGGTCGCGGCCGCAATTGCGGTGATTGATTTCTTCAACATTCGACAATCTCCTACATGAGCGAGATTAGCGTCTCGCATGTAAGTAACTTCGTTTGTCGTCGTGAAAAGGTTACACTGCGCCAAGACGATCGTTGTAGATTTTTTTCATTTGTGCTTCGCAGCTGTTCAAATGAATACAAAAAGCACAGAAGAAGATTTTCGCGCACTGATGCTCGCTGCGCAGGCCGGTGACGCACGCGCATATTCGCAACTGCTTGAAGAGCTTACGCCGCATCTACGCAGGATGATTCGACGAAGGCGGTCGTTTTTATCGCAACAGGATGTCGAAGATCTTGTTCAGGAAGTACTTCTTTCCATTCACGTAGTGCGAGCGACCTACGACCCGAAGAGGCCGTTTTTCCCTTGGATTCTCGCGATCTTGCGCAACCGGTTAGCGGATGGCGCCCGGCGCTACGCGCGGAGGACAAAAAATGAGGTTCTGGTCGATGAGGTACCTGTAACCTTTGCCGATGACGGAGCGAATATAGAACCGGAGGTCTATCAAGACCCTGAAGAATTAAAGAAAGCCCTGGAAAAACTACCTCCAGGTCAACGTAAGGCCATCGAACTGCTCAAGCTCAAGGAAATGTCGTTGAAAGAAGCCGCCTCTGTTACTGGAACAAGCATTCCATCGCTAAAGGTTTCCGTGCATCGCGGCATCGCCTCGCTTCGTAAGATTTTGAAGAAATAGGCCCTACCTTGGATACGGAAGCGCTGATTAAGAGACTTTCGGAAAATGCGAAGCCGACGCAGCCCCTAGCAAATCCGTGGCTGCGGGCCTTGGCGTGGCTTGCGATTTCTGTACCCTGCTTGATGGCTGTGATCGTTTTGTTTTCACCGCGCGCTGATCTTGGGGCAAAGCTTATCGAAGCACGGTTTTTGATCGAGCAATCGGCAGCGTTAGCAACCGCATTCACGGCTGCAATTGCAGCCTTTGCATCAACGATTCCAGGATACGACAAAAAATACCTCATCCTTCCCGTTGTGCCGCTCGCAGCGTGGTTAGCAACCCTTGGTATCGGTTGTTTTGTCGATCTTTCGCATAGCGGCTTTCATCTGACCGTTTTCCACGCGGATTGGTTTTGTCTGCCTGGTATCGTCATGGTTGGCGCTCTTCCGGGGCTTGCGATCGTGTTCATGCTGCGTCGTGGCGCACCGTTATCGCCGGCGTCGTCCACAATGCTCGGTGGCTTGGCGGCTGCAGCGCTAGGAGACTTCGGGCTCCGGTTCTTTCACCCGGAAGACACGGGCTTGCTAGTTCTAGTCTGGCAATTCGGAAGCGTGTTTCTGTTGTCGGTTCTATCCGCCTGGATCGGACGGCATGTATTGAACTGGAAATCGAAAATTGAAGCGAACAAGGAAGAAATGCTCGCGCGCTAGAAATAGTTGCGAGCATCGAACGAATTGACTTCACAACCACAGGGTCTGCTACCAGCCTACGTGAGGCTACATTCTGGTTCGGACCTAATGGTTGCTGCGAGGCGCTGCTACGGGCGTTTTCGGCACGACCCCCTCGTTGGCCGAAACCGGTCGCTCGTAGCAGCCGCCACGCCCGCCGGAGAAGCGCAATGCAGGTACAAGAGCACGATACCGGACCAGACCCGACGGCGATTTTGGTTGGGTCTGGGATAAGCGCTTTGACGCTTGGCTTGGGTTACGCATCATTCGGAATCGTTACGACAATGATCTTCGCCGCCGGATTCGTTGGCGGATTATTCATGTGGCTTGCCCTTCCTTCGCGCGCGACCTGGCAGGACATCAAAGTTCCGTTTTGGCTTGCACTGCTTCTTTTCGCGGTGCACCGGGTCGAAGAGAATGTTTCCGGGTTTTTTCAGAAGCTCTCTGAAATCACTGCCGAGCAAACACCTTCGCTGACTTCGCCCGCTCTCATTTTGCTCGTGCTGATATCGGTGGGATGTTGGGTTTCGATTCCGGCTCTGGTGGCAAAGCGCTATTCGATCGGCAACTATTTTGCTTGGACGTTCTTCGCTTCGATGGGCTTTACAGAACTCGCCCACATTCTTGTTTTTCCGTTTTTCGACAGCGATCCAAAGCTTTACTTCCCGGGAATGGCGAGTGTGGTTTTTCTAGCGCCCGCCGCATGGTGGGGAATGTGGCGGCTCAGTCGCCGTCGGCCCGCGCTGCAATAAACAACTTGCCTTCAAGTTCCGTCTTCGGGTGTGGAATATGGCTCAACGACGCGCCATCCCCTAGCCCCCGAAAAATTATTCTGTTAAGTAGCCGATATGGCACGGTTGCGCACAATATTCGGGGCAAGCTTCCTTGGACGCGTCGCGCTTTTGCTTGTGGCCATCTGCTTCTTCGCAACGAACGTTGCTCATGCGGCAAGCCACGAACACTCGGTCATTTCGAAAGTCTCTGGCCAAGATTTTTTCTGGGAAAATCAGTCTCACGGCGACTCTGATGCTGAGCGGCACCTCGCGGAGGCAAGGCATTGCCACGGCTGTTTCCTGAGCCTTATACCGCAAATGGATCGGCCAAAATACACCGTTGAAGGCTCCGCCTTCTTCTATCTTTCGTTGGCAACGAACGAAGCTTTCGGTCTTCGCCCGTTCGACTCGCCTCCTCCAAAGTAATCCACAAAACAGAACACTCGCCAACCGCTGCGCGTTCTCGAACGTAGCTGCTTGCGCCTCGCTTTCTCAATCATCTTGAGATCGTGAACACGGCGGGTATTGCGCGATCGCCAAAATCACTTGGCGAAACGCTCAGCGTTGTCCGCGCGCTTTTTCTCCAACGCGGCGAAGCCGCATTCCCTCTATCGCTGAGAGGCACGAAAACATGTCAAAGCGAACTTTCACCAAGAATCTCAAATATGTTGTGCTCGCGATCATCATCTTCGGACCAATTGTGTATTTCGCGCCTTACATCGCGATTACTTACGCCTTGTTCGGTGCTTACGATGTATCGAGAAACACCGATCTCGATAGCTTCGTGATCCAGCGCTATTTTCTTGGAAATGGCATTTTGACTTGGGTGTTATCGCCCTTTAACGCGCTACTCGATCTGATCGCGCTCCCATTCATCAATCGGGGTGTCTATCGGTTGGAGGACTTACCTACGGGCCATCGAGCCGAAGTCGAACGCCTCATCCAGATTTCGACCAGCGAGAACCTCGTCGCGAGACTAGAGGAGAAGGCGAAAGAGTTTCCGCGCACCATGATCTTCTTCAAATGGTACGGTAAGAACGTCGATACGATCATCGATGTTCCTGCTTTTCACGAAAAATGGAAATACATTCAGACCATTGGCGTTTCAGTCTTCAACAAAAAGGTTTCAACTTCGCGGCATTTTGGACCTTTGCGCGCGACATTCCGCGTTCTCTACAACCTGAACGACATAAAGGATAAGTCCGCTTACATCATCGTCGGCAATACAACGAGTTATTGGTCGGAAAACAAGCTTTTCATCTTCGACGATACGCTTATGCATCAGTCGATTAATGGCACGGAAAAGACGCGTTACTGCCTTTTCGTGGATATGGTGCGTCCGGCGCCTTTCAGAGCGCCCTTTGTCGCTATCGTGAAAGTCATTCGCTTCTTTGCGAGCGGCTTTAACTCGATTTTCTATAAGAATTGGATCGTGTTGAAGAAAGATGCGTAAAGCACAAGAGCTGCTAGCGACTCATCGTATGCGCTACTTCGCTGTTTGCTTTATCTGTGTTTTTATAGGGGCGTGCTCGCACGTTTCCCCGAGTGCAGAGAACTACGATGGCGTTCCAGCTACACAGTTCAATTATAGGGACGCCGTATACCGGGCGCACGACATCCCAGCCTCAGGAATGCTTTTACTTTCTCGTTCTCGGGAAAGCGGAAGGAACCACGATCAGCACGACATCGATGCAGCGGCCCGTGCGTATTTTTCAGGTATTGGCCGGCCTCAATGTCTCATTCTAGCAATAGAAGAGAAAGGTGCAGACCGGTGGGAGATCAAATACAGCTGCCAACTGCAATAGCTTTTAGACAAGGTATTTTTCATGTCATCTGTTGAAGACGGATTGGACAAAACCAGTTTGCTTAAAATCCTGATACGTGAGCTTGGTGACGTGGTCGATTTGGCAGCCATGTCTGGTTGCGATGCGCTCGCGCAGCGACTGAGCGATGCTCTCATTGAATCCAAAAGACTTTACATAGCAACTCTTCGGGAGAATCGCCTTCAATATCGACATACCTAGTTTCTTCGCTGCAAAGTATTACTTACTTTGGCGTTGCGTCACGCAAGAGTCGCATCGCATTTGCCGTTACAAGCACTGTCGCCCCTGTATCAGCAAGGATCGCAGGCCACAGTCCAGTGATGCCCATGACGGTTGTCGCGAGAAATACTGCCTTGAGGCCGAGTGCGATTGTGATGTTCTGCCTGATGTTTCTCATCGTGCGCTTAGAAAGATCAATCATGTTGGCAACATCACTCACCCGGCCATGAAGCACTGCGGCATCGGCTGTCTCCAGCGCTACATCTGTTCCGCCACCCATAGCGATACCTACGTCTGCAGCTGCGAGCGCAGGTGCATCGTTGATGCCGTCACCGACTTTGCCAACCACTTCACCGGACTTCTTGAGTTGCGCAACAATATCCATTTTGTCTTGTGGTAAAAGTTCACCGCGTGGCTCAATGCCCAATGTCTGACCGATCGCTTGCGCGGTTCGCTTGTTATCGCCCGTCAGCATCAAAGTCTTGATACCGAGATCTTTCAGCCGCTGTAAGCCTGCCTTAGCATCCTCTCGTGGTTCATCGCGCAATGCGAGCAAGCCAGCAACTTGCTTGTTCACAACTAGGACGGAGACAGTCTTTCCCTCGTCATTCAGAGTGACGATGCAGGATTTTTGATTTTCAGAAAGTTGTGCGTATTCGGCAACGGATTGCGGCGAACCTAAAAATGCGATCTCACCACCGACATTTGCACTGACCCCTTTACCGGAAATCGCCTTTGCATCCGACGCTGGCGGTATCGGCGTATTATCGGACTTGGCCCGGCCCAGGATTGCGAGAGCCAGCGGATGCGATGAGCCAACTTCCAATGCTGCGGCCAGGGACAGAACGCGCTTTTCGTCTGCGTTACCTGCGATCACATCTGTAACCACCGGTTTTCCTTCAGTGAGTGTGCCGGTCTTATCGAAGGCAATGGTGGTCAGACTTCCAAGCTGTTCCAGAACTGCTCCACCCTTCAAGAGAAGGCCGCGACGCGCGCCAGAGGACAATGCCGACGCAATCGCGGCGGGCGTTGAAATCACAAGTGCGCACGGACAGCCGATCAAAAGAACGGCAAGACCCTTGTAAATCCATTCATCCCATCCTCCGAAACCAAGCAGCGGTAGAAGTGTCGCTACCGCAGCCGCAAACACTACCACAGCCGGTGTGTAGTACTTCGAGAATCGGTCAATGAAACGCTCGGTCGGCGCTTTGCTCTCTTGCGCTTCCTCAACGAGCCGAATAACACGCGCGATAGTATTGTCGCTAGCGGCAGCTGTAACCCTGATTGTCAGCGCGGCTTCGCCGTTGATCGTGCCAGCGAATACATTGTCGTCGGCCCGTTTTCGTTTCGGGATGCTCTCGCCAGTAACGGGCGCTTCGTTCACTTCGCTCTCGCCTTCCAATATCACACCGTCTGCCGCAATGCGATCGCCAGGACGCACCAATACCTTCGCGCCAACCTTGAGTTCAGAAGCGGGTACTTCTTTCGTCTGACTATTTTCGATCAGCAAAGCTGTTTTGGGAATGAGATCGCTCAGGCCATGAATACTGGCTCTTGCGCGCGCTGCGGCCACACCTTCCAGCATTTCGCCGACCAGAAATAGGAATACGACCATCGCAGCTTCTTCCGTCGCGCCGATCACGACTGCGCCGACTGCGGCAATAGTCATCAGGCTCTCGATCGAAAACGGCATTCCAACGCGCGCGGCATTGAACGCGCGCTTCGCAATCGGCACCAGGCCAATACCGAGCGCTGCTAGGAACGCAAACGCTTCGACCGTAGGAAATACCCTTCCAACTCCATAGGCCCCGACTAGAGCAAGACCACATGCTACGGTTAGAAGCGCGCGCCTGCTTTTCCACCAAGGGCCAGAATCGGTCCGCTCGTAGTGCGAATGTGTATCGTCGGCCTCGGGCTTTGCCTTGTAGCCGACTCTTTTCACCGCTTCGGCTATTGCTTTCGTGTTTGTTTGTGGCAAATGGCTGATGCTCATCGCTCCTGTGGTGACGCTGATATTGACATCGTGCACACCCTCAACGCGACGTACCGCTGCCTCCACCTTCGCACCACAGGCGGCACAGTCCATACCCTCGACCCGGAACCGGGAGGTCTGGAGATCGCTCATCGTTCAACCCTTTCGTTATTGCGATTCTAACCCTACATCCTCTAGTCACTAGAGGATCAAGAGGAACCATGAAGACCTATTCTATTGGGGAAGCTGCCCGTCACAGCGGCGTCAAAGTACCTACCATTCGCTATTACGAAATCATCGGTCTTATGCCTGCACCACCGCGCGCCGATAACGACCGTCGAGTGTTCGATCACGTCGCGCTGGAGCGCCTGACTTTCATCCGCCAAGCACGCACCATGGGGTTTGAGACGAAGGAAATCGCTGCCCTTCTTTCATTTCGGGACAACCCGCGCCAATCCTGCGCAAAAGTTGATGAGATCGCGCACACTCGTCTCAACGACATCGAAGAGCGCATTCGACAGCTCCAAACGTTGCGCGACGAACTCAAAATCATGATCGAAAGCTGCGCCAGCGAGCGCGTTGGCGATTGTCAAATTATTGGGGGAATAAGTGAACGCTGCTGAGCGTGAGTGGCTTGAGTCCTACTCAGCGCCTCTAACTCATTAGCTTTTCAATAAAGGCTATCGAGTTGAACTCGTTGTAAATGCCGAAAAAGCTAATAAGCATGCCACTTGAAAAGCTAATAAGCATACCACTTGAGATGTTTCGACACAAAAATAATAAGTAGCTGACTTCAGAAGTTTTCAGAATTTTCTGACATGTAGCCCGCTTTTAAAATTAACGAACAGCAGCAATCTGAAGTTATGTGCGCGTCCTAGGGGGTTTACCCATTCGCGCCACTAAGAGCCTTCAGTTGCTTCACTGCAATCTCCAAGTCCCGATCTGAAAGTGCTCGACCAAGTTCGTTGAGCTGCGTAAGCAGGACGACCTTCTTTTGGCTTTGCCTGCCCTTCCCTTTTACATTCTCGAAAAATTCTTCAATCGGGATTCCGAGCTGCGTTGAAATCGCGTCCAATGTCTCAAGGCTGGGTAGACCTTTGGCTCTTTCGATATTGGATATTGCGTCAACCGACTTATCAATAAGCTCCGCAAGCCCATCCTGAGTAAGCCTTCGTGCCTTCCGGATGGTCTTCAGTTTAATCGCAATACGTTGTTTCAGGTCCATTTCCGGAGTTTTCTCCGGCCAAACCCGCATTTAAACCGCTAGAGTGCGGTCTTTTGAGTTGATTTCCGTATAACTCTACGGATTCATGTCCTCCGTCCGGCTCTTATTCCGGGAGGAGACTTCATGGATATTGCAGGTGTTGCCGCAGCAGATGGACTCTTCGCGGGTATCAATGAGACCATCAATGAGCGCCTGAGTGTAGCGGACTACCGAACTCTTACGGCAGCCCGTCAACTAGCCGCGAAAAGGCCGCTAGTTCTCGACGGCAAGGAGTTCATCCAAGTCCTTTTCGAGATCGTCAGCAAAAACTGGGATGCCATTTCTCACGGAGCAAGCAAGCGTCCATCTACTGAGAATTTTCGTTGGCATAAACCAAAACTCTCAATCGCTAAGCACAACAAAAGTCTCGAGGTCACACTGGAACGCGCGTTCATGCGGGCGTGCTCTAATGCGGGAAACAGAAACTGGTCCAATCAAGTTCCGGTCATATCTGGCATCGCCGGATCAAGAGCATTTAAGCGCTTCGCAATCGATCTTGTTTGCCGGCGCGGTTCTGTAGACTTTGAGTTTGTCGAATTAAAATTGAAAAGTGACACGCCGCTATTTGCGGCGATCGAAATTCTTTTATACGGCATCCTATGGCTGCTTTCCCGGCGCGACAGAGAACGCCTAGGATACTCGACAAATCCAATTATTGCCGCGCCGTCTCTTCAACTAAGTATTTTAGCGCCGCTAGAGTTTTATGCTGATACCGATTTACGTGAGTTTTTCACAGCACTAGATATCGGCGTTCGGACTCTTGGCGCGCGGCACAATGTTTGGATGGGATTTCGGGCTACCGCATTCCTGAGCAACTTTTCCTGGCCGGGAACGTACAGCGACGATGAACTTCTCAGTGCCTTCAACGATCGCGTGGTCTTGTAACCATGCGATTGCGAATTCACCGCGGTGCCCATGAAATCGGCGGCAGCTGTGTAGAGCTTCAAGCTGAAGGCTGCTCAATACTGCTCGATATAGGGCTGCCCCTCGACGCACCCGAGCCCGCCCCCTCCTTGCTACCGGCAATCTCAGGGCTGGCCGACGGTACCAATCCAAACTTGCTGGGGGTAGTAATTTCTCATTCGCATGGAGATCACTACGGGCTCGGAGGCCTTGTCCATTCCTCCGTGCCAATGTTTATCGGACCCCGCGCGAAGACGATGCTAATGGCGAGCACGCCATTTATTCGATTGCCCTTGGATCCTAACGCTTTGCAGACGTACCGAAACCGCGAAACGTTTAGCTTGGGACCGTTCGCAATCACACCTTTTCTGACCGATCACTCTGCGTTCGATGCCTATAGCCTTCTTGTGGAAACAAATGACAAACGGGTCTTTTACTCGGGCGACATTCGGGCTCACGGCAGAAAGTCTTATCTCGTCGAAAACCTGCTGAAGAAGCCACCTTCAGCGATCGATACGCTGCTGCTTGAGGGAACGACCCTCAGTCGTTCGGAAGACCGCAGTAGCAAATCCACGACGGAACTTGAGCTTGAGAATCAAATCTTCAACGAAATACGTGACGCGCCTGGACTAGTGCTTGCGTCTTTCTCACCCCAGAACATCGATCGCTTTGTCACTTTCTATAAGGCGGCACGAAGGGCGGGTCGTGAATTCATAGGTGATGTTTATCTAGCCCATATTCTGAGCGAGCTTAATTTAGCTACGTTGCCGCAAGCGGCCGACAGGAAGTTTCGGGTCTATCTTCCGCAACGACAAAGATCGCGAATTATCGCGGACCAGGCCTTTCACCTGCTCAACGGTCTGGGTGCTTCGCGAATTTACTTGGAAGAAATCGGGTCAAAGCCCGAAGGATGGGTAATGCTGTTTCGTGAATCGATGATGCCCGACATCGATAGACTGCCTCGTTCCATCTCAGCCACCTTACTCTACTCGTTCTGGCCGGGTTACTTGGCGCAAGAAAATCAAAGACTCCAGCGTTGGTGTGAGGACCGCGGAATACCACTCAAGCTCCTTCACACGTCCGGGCACGCGGATACGCAAACGCTTATCCGCTTTGCCAAAGCGCTACGGCCTAAAACCGTGATCCCGATCCATACGATGGCGTCGGCCGTGATGGAGCGATTGATACCCAACGTCGTGATCGTTCCCGACGGCGAATGGCATACAGTTTAACGGGCGCTATCACTTCAGTTGAAATAAATTTGGCGCACCAATCTATCTATTGAAGCCCGATTATTTCCCTGCCTGCGGGCATTAGATCAATGCGTGCAGGATTCTTCTGTTAACGGGTAAATACAACCCGCGCCGCTAGGCCCCCTCAGCACCCGCCATTTTCTGTTTTCCGTTGAGTACGCCGGTTAAAGGTAGGGCAAGCGCATCGCTTCGCCCGATCGACGGAGCTTGTCATGAGCAATCTTACGAAGCGCGGCGTGGAACTCACTATTGAATACATTCCGATCACGGAGATCAGGAACAACCCGAATAACGCAAGATCTCACGGACAAAAGCAGATTGAGAGGCTGGCGAAGGGTATCGCTAAATTCGGCTTCCTGGTGCCAGTCCTCCTAAATGCCGAAGGCATCTTGCTCGCCGGGCATGCACGCGTTGAGGCTGCTGCCCTCGCCGGCTACGCTTCCATACCAGCAATTCGCACCCACCACTTGGATCCTGCTGAGCAGCGAGCCTTCGTGCTTGCAGACAACCGGATGGCCGAACTTGCGGTTTGGGACGACCAGGCTCTCAAACGCGAACTTCAGTTTTTGACTGAATTTGACATTGACTTCGACTTCTCGACGATCGGCTTCGAGACCCCGGAGGTCGACTTCCTCCTCGGCGACGCAAAAGGTCCGGATAGCCCGGACGAAGCTGATATTGCGCCAATCCTCACACAGGCCGCGGTGACTGCGCCAAACGATTTGTGGGCGCTAGGAAATCATCTTCTGTACTGCGGTGAAGCGCTTGATCCCTCATCCTATGAAGCGCTGCTCGGTAGCGACCGCGCGAGAATGGTCTTTTCAGATCCTCCTTACAACGTACCTATCAACGGCCATGTTGGAGGCCTCGGCGCAAACCAGCATCGTGAGTTTGCGATGGCGGCCGGCGAAATGACCTCTGAGCAGTTTACCGCTTTTCTGACGAGCACATTTGAGCAAGCGGTAAAATTCTCCGTCGACGGCGCCATCGCC
Organism: Hyphomicrobiales bacterium; assembly: GCA_018335895.1. Lineage (GTDB taxonomy): Bacteria > Pseudomonadota > Alphaproteobacteria > Rhizobiales > Xanthobacteraceae. Next base: position 27,598 of record JAGXQU010000081.1, read on the forward strand.
TATATCTGCATGGACTGGCGTCACGCTCATGAAATTCTACGCGCAGGTGAGGTTTTTACCCAACTCAAAAACATATGCGTCTGGGTGAAAAATAATGGTGGCATGGGATCGCTCTATCGATCCCAGCACGAGTTCGTATTCGTGTTCAAGAACGGCAGCGCCGCTCATATCAACAACGTGGAACTAGGCAAACATGGCCGCAATCGTACGAACGTCTGGGAGTATGCCGGCTTGAGCAGTTTCGGTAACGACCGAGACAGCCTTCTTAAGGTCCATCCGACCGTGAAGCCCGTTGCCCTTGTCGCCGATGCTATCAAGGACTGCTCAAAGCGCGGTGATCTCATTCTTGATCAATTCGGCGGGTCTGGAACGACGATCATTGCAGCGGAGAAGACGCAGCGCCGAGCGCGGGTCGTTGAAATCGACCCGCTTTATGTCGACGCGACGATCCGTCGTTGGCAGGCCTATACGGGGAAGACCGCAGTCTGCGCGCGAACCGGCATTTCGTTCTCAGAGAAAGAAACGTCCTTGAAAAGCGCCGTCGGAGAAAACGTAGCCGGTGAGGCTGCGTCATGAACGACGATGAAAAGACGGGTTACAAGCAGCCGCCGAAAGCCGGTCAGTTCAAAGCAGGAAGATCGGGAAACCCGAAGGGGCGCCCCAAAGGCACGCGCAATCTCAAGACCGACTTGAATGTGCTTTTGAGGAAACGGATCGTAGTCCGTGAAGATGGAGAAACTCGCTACGTCAGTCGTCAGGAAGCGATGTTACTCAGTCTCTTCAGCAAGGCGGTTCGCGGCGACGTGAAGGCTTCAAATAGCCTCTTGGCCATGGTTATAAAGCTCGATCCACCGCCCCTAAAGAACGCCGAGTCCGAGACAGAAGCCGTGTCGGCGTCAGATAGTACGATCATCCAGCAGTTCTTCGAACGGAGCCGGTCAAATGGTTCCTAACGCTGGCTCAATAGACATTACGCCGGAGGAGCGTGACGCAATATTGCGGAACGACTTCCTGTCTTTCTTTCGGAAGGCTTTCGCGGAACTGCATCCGGGGCAGGAAATCGAGGACAACTGGCATCTCGAGGCCATCGCCCATCAGCTTGAGAGGGCGCGTAAAGGAGAGATCAAACGACTGATTATCAACGCCCCGCCGCGCTCGCTGAAGTCCTTGATGAGCGTCGTGGCGTTCAGCGCCTATGTCCTCGGCAAAGATCCCGGAAAAAGCATCATTTGCGCGAGCTACTCTCAAGATCTTTCGACAAAACACTCTTCCGATTTTCGCAGGGTCATGGACTCCGATTGGTTCCAGAAACTCTTTCGAACAACAATCCCCCTGAAGAGCACCGAGACAGAATATAAGACCGCCAAGGGCGGCGCGCGCTACTCGACCTCGGTCGGAGGCACGGTCACGGGCTTTGGTGCCGACATCATCATCATTGATGACCCATTGAATGCAGTAGACGCACATTCTGATGCCGCTCTACAGCGCCATCGGGATTGGTACTCTGGTGCGCTGGTTTCGCGGCTCAATAACAAGCAAACCGGCACCATTATCTGCGTCATGCAGCGCCTCCATCCGGAAGACCTGACTGGATATCTGCTTGAGCAAGGCGGATGGGAGGTCTTGGATCTTCCTGCGATCGCTCTCGAAGACCGGGAAATTGTTCTCTTGCCTGATCCGATAATCAACCTCTCACGATCTTATGAATGGCGTGAAGGCGAGCCGCTGCAAGCGGCGCGTGAACCGTTACATGTACTGGAGCAGCTCAAAAGGCAGATCGGCACTGACAAGTTCAGCGCCCAATACTTGCAGCGACCCGTTTCGGCTGCCGGCAACATGCTGAAAGCCGAATGGCTTCGCTCTTACGAATTTCAACCGAGCAAGCAAGCGCACGACAAGATCGTGCAGAGCTGGGATACGGCAATGAAGGCCGCCGATATGAATGACTACTCGGCCTGCCTCACGTTTCTCGTTCGCAACCACAATGAATATTATCTCGTTGACGTATACAGGCAGCGGCTGGAGTTCCCGGATCTTTCAAAGTTCGTGATTTCTCATGCGAAGCAGTTTCAGGCCGACACGATCCTGATCGAGGATAAGGCTTCCGGTACGCCGCTGATCCAGAACGTCAAGCGCGCGGGCTTACAAGCTGTGATCGGCATCAATCCTTCGAAGGACAAGAAAACCCGCATGTACGAGCAAACTCCGAAACTGGAAGCACAATCGCTTCTCATTCCACTTTCGGCACCGTGGCTTTCCGATTTCAAAACTGAGTACCTCGCGTTTCCGTCAAGCAAGTATGATGATCAAATCGATGCCCTGTCGCAGTTTCTGGAATGGCAAGTGAATCGCGACAACAATTTGTTCGAGGTTGACTGGGGGAACGACGAGGACGGTTCGCCGTCGCCGGAATCGATTCTAAGTTTGGTCGGAAAATGACGTAATTCGCACCCTTGATAACAATAGGCGGCAACAGCCCGCCCTTGTTGCACGGCAACGATCGCGAACGTAGCGAACCCCTAGCTCTCGATCACAAGATGATCGAGCGCTTACCAACAAAGCAACAACATGGCGCTAATTCCGCTCGCCTTGGCCGGGCAAGCACGCATTCATGCTGCCACGAGGTGCGTCCTCTCCCGCACTCTCCCTGCCCCGCCAGCGCCGAAAATGGCCTCCGCGGGGCTCCGGCAGTGACAGCGATCCGCTGTCGCAACCGAATGGAGAGGCTATGACAAAACGAAAGAAGAAGGCGGCCAACCGGCCGAAGAAGCAAAAACCGGCCAAGACTGCCGATTCACCTGCGCAGGTGCAGAACTCGAAAATCCAAGAAGGTAAGCAGAAGCCTCACGACCGCGAGAACACCAAGCAGCAACTCTTGCTGGAGATGCTGAGCAAGAAGCCCGGCGCCAATATCGACGCCATCGTGAAGGCGACTGGATGGCTCCCGCATACCAGCCGCGCGATGATCTCCGGCTTGCGTAAGGCCGGCCACAAAATCGAGATAGAGCGAGGCAAGGACGGCAAAACGGTCTACCTGATCGTTGGCTCGAAAAAGCCGTCCGCAAAGGCGAGCCAGCGATGAACCGGAAACCTTCATCGAATGCCGACGAGGCCGCGCGCAAGCGCGGCCTCGAAGATGCAAAGCACAATGAAATCGCAGCCCAGATCGAGGAGATTCGTTCGCTGAACAAGGATCAGCTTCGGCAGAGCTGGGAGAAGATGTTCAAGAAGCCCGTCCCCGAGGCACTGACCAAGGATCTGCTGGCACGAATGATTGCCTATCGGATTCAGGAAAAAGCATTTGGCGGGTTAGACCGCGCAACCGAGAAGATTCTTGAAAGCTACGCCCGAGGCGATAAGACCCAAACGCCCCAACGCCGGATGAAGTCCGGCACCGTCCTGCTCCGGGAATACCAAGGTGTTCGGCACACGGTCACCGTCGCGGATGGCGGCTTCATCTGGAACGACAAGAAATACGCGAGCCTCAGCACGATCGCGAAGGAAATTACCGGTACGTCGTGGAACGGGCCGCGTTTCTTCGGACTACGCGAGGAGAAGAAGGCAAAGTCCACACCCGAAGCCGATGCCTCATTGAAGCGGGGTATCGCGCGATGAAGACCCTAAGCAAGAAGCAACTGCGCTGCGCGGTGTATACGCGCAAGTCGACCGACCACAATTTAGAGCTTGAGTTCAACTCGCTCGACGCCCAACGCGAGGCTTGTGAGGCTTATATCAAGAGCCAGGCCCATGAAGGCTGGCGTCTCATCCCCACGAAATACAACGACGGCGGGCACTCCGGTGCGAGCCTTTCGCGCCCCGCTCTCCAAACGCTTCTCGACGACGTCCGCGCCGGCAAGATCGATGTAATCGTGGTCTACAAAATTGACCGCCTGACGCGCTCACTCACCGATTTCGCGAAGCTCGTGGAAGTCTTTGATCAGCAGTCGGTATCCTTTGTCTCGATCACGCAGTCGTTCAATACGACGACGAGCATGGGACGCCTTACACTCAACGTGCTCCTCTCCTTCGCGCAGTTCGAGCGCGAGGTAATCGGCGAGCGCGTCCGTGACAAGATCTCGGCTTCCAAAAAGAAGGGCATCTGGGTCGGCGGTCCCGTCCCCATGGGCTATCGGGTAGCCGATAAGAAGGTCTCGATTGTGCCGGCAGAAGCCAAGACCGTGCGGATGATTTTTGAGCGGTATCTCGCCCTGAAATCCATCAGCGTCTTACAGAACGAGTTGGATCAGAAGGACATTCGCACCCGCAAGCAGAAACTCTCCAATGGCCGTATCCGAGGTGGATGCCGCTATGGCAAGGGCACGCTCTATCATCTCCTGAAGAACCGCTTCTATGTCGGCGAGGTCGCTTACAAGGGCTCCATCAACAAGGGGGAGCACGAACCCATCATCGAACGAGCCACGTTTGAAGTTGTGCAGAAGCTGCTCTCCGACAACGCCGTCGAACGCAATGCGAACCGCCATAGCTCAAACGCCCTCCTCACCGGCTTGCTCTTTGACGACCGCGGCAACCGGATGACGCCGACCTATTCGCGGAAGCACGGCGCTCGATATCGCTACTACGTCTCTCACGCGCTCCTGCAGTCGCGGAAAGCGGAAGCAGGCTCGGTAACGCGGGTATCAGCGACAGAGATCGAGGAGAACATCGTAATTGCACTCCAACAGAACGAAGTTCTCTCTCAAGAAGAAGCCAATATTACGCCTGAGTTGCTTCACACTGCAGTCGAGAAAATCACGCTTCGAGAGAACGAACTAAAGATCGAACTGACTGATAAGTCGATCGGCAAAAAGGGCATTCTCTTTGTGCAATGGAGCAAGAAATACCCAGCGGCTCCCAAGGCCGTTATTCATGCGCCTGTGACAAGCGAGAAGCGGCTAGGGCCTGAAGCCCGCGATGCGCTGCTCACCGCAATTGCACGCGCACGCAAATGGATAACTGGTCTAGAGTCAGGAGCCGTAAGCACCATCTCGGAGATCGCCGAGCGAGAGGGCAACGTTGAACGCCATATCAGGCTGCTCCTGCCGCTCGCGTTTACACCGCCAGCCCTTATAACCTCTCTTATCGAGGAAAGCGCGCCTCACGATCTGACTGTCACATGGCTCGCCAAGCATATACCGTTCGAGTGGGATACCGATCCGACCACTTGTTAGTTTGCAGAAAAAGCAAATAAGTCGGCGAACGAGCAATCATCCGCCGGCATTCCAGAATGCGACAAGCGCATCTAGGAATGCTTTACAGTTTTCGGCCCGCCACGTGACTTTAGACGTGGGATGGAACAGATAAAACCTCTCGTTCGCGCAGACAAATTTTGAACGGTCAGCGGAATAAAGCCAGTTAAATGTATCCGAGAAATTCGCTACGTGGCTGCCGCCGAACTTCGCTGGTGGAACGTTGTAAAGCAGCCCCTCTATGAAATACGAGGGCGCCAATCCCTCCGCGATGCGACCCTGGTCGAGCATCCGGTTGCGCATGTTCTTGTACATCCGGATCGTCGGCTTGAACCATTGATTGGTCGCCTGATGCTTGGTCGTGCAATTGGCCATGTGCATCTTGGGATAATTCACAACTTGCGTTCCATCAGGCAGGAAGAAGCAAACGCCTTCGTGATAGTCCTGCGCGCCGCCGTTCGTATATTGGAAATACTTCCGAAACTCAGTGCACGCGAGCACGTCGCAATCTCGTCTGTTTCCGACACCCGGAATGAAGATGGCTTTGTCGCCGACGGTAACGCCGTTTCCAAATTGCGCGCGAATATGCGCCGCAACCTGCTGCTTGAATTTTTCTGCTGACCATTCTGTGGGGCTTCGGGTCGCATCGAAGCGCGCTCGCTGGTCGCCCTGCAGATCGTTGACATCGAAGTAGTGGATGGAATGATCGCAGATCACGACATCCACGTCGCTATCGCGCACGACGTTGGTATCGTTACCATAGGAGCCCTGCAGAAAAATATCGCGCGTTGCATAGGGTGCGTCGGCACGTTCCAGGGCGGTTTTGACGGTATTATAGGTTGCCTTCGAGGTTGCGGCTGCCCCGATATGGCTCCAGGCCTCGAGTTGATTCTCGTTAATTGCCATCGGCCCGCCTCACGCAAGCACGTTCTTGAGTTGCAATTCATACTTTTCGAACGACTGGCGGCCTTTGGACCAAAGGGCACCGAGCTTATCCGGGTCGTGCTCAAACATATCCGTGGCCATCTCGGGCTCGGTGTATCTTTCGTTGATCCGGATGGTCTCTATGTCGGAGAAAAGAACTTCCCGCAGTTGCTCCATCGACTGTGTATTTATTTCCATTACTTTTTGAAGCAGGCGAACGGTGAACAGATAGCCGACCCAGCGCAGAACGCTGAAAACGGAACGGCGCGGCTCGGGATATTCTCCGACGCCGATGCTGACCACTCGAATATCGGACCTGGGGACCTGAAGCGCTCCTACCGCATCGGCAATGGCATAAAGTGTCGGGTTATTCGCGCAATAACCGCCGTCGGCGAGAAGATACTTTTCTCCCTGACTCGTGGTGATTTCCTTGCGACAGAAAAACGGATATGCGGAACACGAAGCCTGCACTGCGTCGGCCATACGCACGCCAAAACCCGGAACGAACGATGCGCTGCGCCGGTAAGCCTGCATAGGATCAGATTTGAATATAAAGGGCCGCTCGTCCCGCCAATTAGTGGCGACGATACTGATGCGGGTCTGTGCTGCCTCAAAGGTCGCATCCCGGAGCACTTCGCCAGCGAGGCGCTCAAGGGCGGCCGACTTTTTCCAAGGGGTCCAGGGCTTCATCACCGGTACTACATGTTGCCGGTAAAGCTCCGTGATTTGATCGACCGATCTTCCGAGGCACAGCAGGGATGCGATGATAGAGCCGGTGCTCGTTCCCACGATGAGATCGAACGACTTGTACAACGGCCCCTGGGTCAGAGCTTCGATCTCTTTTAGTACGCCGAGAGTATAAAAACCTTTCGCGCCTCCACCATCGAGGGCCAGCACGCGAAACGGCTTCTTCGGCGCGTTCGCGCTCGCGTTGCGCTCTGGTGCTGAGTTCGCTTCGGCACTCATCGGGCGAACAAGCCTTTCAGCCAATTCCAAGCGCGACCGATCCAATCGCGATCATATAGTTTGTCGTAGTAAGCGGCGCGCTTGGCCTTCTCGTGCTCTCGGCCGGCCATGACGGCTTCCGGGCTCCAGGACTCACACCAAACGATATCGCCGTCATCGATGACGTAGTGGGAGTTACACGGCTGCGTCCAATTTCCGACCGATGGCCAAAGGCTGGGCCCATGCGGCGTGTCTTTAAATGACCAGCGACTCGGCAGGATCGGCGTCGTCACCTTCAAGCCGCATCCACAAGCGCAAAGATGCATCGCCGTGCCGTATTCCTCGGACACGTAGAGGATGCCGGGCTCGAACAGCTTCGGCATATAGTGGACGCGTAGAAGGCTAATCCTGTTGAGCTTCATCGTCCTTAGACCTTGCCACGATCTTGGTGTCCGGAACACGAAAAACGAAATGGAAATCGGTCGTGCTGTCGAAGTAGAAGCCCTTGATCTTCTTGTACTGGATGATCGCGAGCGTGGCGTTCAGCGCGTTCAACTCGGGGATTTGGATGTTTAAGCGATACTCGGCGTCAAGATGGTCGACGAGCATCGCGAACTCTTGATCCATCCGCGCTTGCGCGTCTTCGGGCGAATAGTAAGTCGCGCGGAGCTGGCCTGAAAGCGGGCCCTGATTCCGGTCGAGGCCCATACCGACGTCGATAAAAGGAATTTTCAGCGCGATTAGGAGCTTGAAAATCTCCTTGCGCGAGCTCCCCTTATCGACCGCGACGAAGGCGAAGGTCGCGCCCTTCAAATCTTCTGCGCAGGTGGAGTCGATGTACTTGTGTGTCAACTTCAGGCCGTGCCGAAGGTTCTCGTAGCGTGCTTGATATACGTCGGCCTTGGGCCGTTCGAACTCCGCACCCTCGGTGCCGTCGAAGCGGCCCGGCGAACGAAACTGGCTGTGAATGTGAAACACGTCGCCGTCGAAGCCACGGATTTCCTTCACCGCCGTCTTCGTCAGAAAATCCAGAAGGTAAGCGCCGGTGCCGCCGAGGCCGATCACCACGACGACTTCGTCTTTAAACTTCTGCGATAAGTCCATGATTTCCGCGCGGCCTGTCAGGGTATCGGCGATCTTGAAGACGGAGTCGTTGTCGGTTTCGATCTTGCGAAACGTGAAGACCTTGGCCTCGTTCGGGAACAAAGCCATCGCCGGGCCCGAAATAAGTGTCCGGTAGTTCTCGATCTTCGCGAAGAAGTCCGGGTAATCGACCATCTGGCCGTTCACCAGGAGCTTATTCGAGAACTGGCGCGTGACGACGATGTCGGGCGACGACGCGCTTAACGTTAACGACGCCGGGTTATCGCCGATCAGCTTGATCGGTGTGCCGTCAATGTTGTGGGGCGACGACCCGGTGAAAAACACTTGGTGATTGTGCTGCTTCACCTTCTCCGGCGTCGTATAGACGAGTTTCGTCACGAACGCGCCGACTTGGAGCGCGCGGTTGGCGTCGAGATAGGGGATATCGCGGACGATCAAATAGCCGGAGCTATCGACCGCGACCGCGTACCCCTTCTCGACCAGACGACGGATGTCGTCGTTATGATTCGCCAGTTGGCGATACATGGAAGTCCATCCCGTCTTTGACTTGAACCGAGTGACCCTTCGGAAGATCGCCTTCCGGCTTCTTCGGCGGGCCCTTGGTGAAGGTGATCGTGTAGGGAATGTCGGGCTGGCCCGAGTAGTCGGAGAGGCCGACGATCTCGGCGTAGGAGATTTTCTTTTCTTCCCACTTATGCGGTGTGGCGTTCACGATGATCGTGACGCCGGTCTTGCGGGTTTTGAACCGTTCGACGCCGCGCTCGCCGATTTTGACTTCTTCGTCGTCGGCGATGACCTTGTCCGGCTGGTTTTCGAGTTCCTGAAGGAGCTCGACATGCGCGCCGTCCTTGCCGACGAGCGTCTTGATCGCTTCGGCGGTAAGCGTTTTCTTCGGCCATTCAAGGCTGAGGCCGTCGACGACGAACTTGAACGTGCCGTCGCCTTCGATCACGAAGAAGCGGGACACTTTCGAGAGGTCCGTGGTTTCCTGCGGACGCAGCGTTTCCAACTCGAAGCTCGGCAATTGCGCGAGGATCACGAAGGTTTCGAGTGGATGCGCGTTCACGGCCTCTGCGATCTGGCCGCCGGTGACTTTCCGGTCGTCGAAGGAGACGGTCCGGAAGCGGAACTTTGCGTCGCCGATTTGGGCGGGGAAGCCGCCGCCATGATTCGGGCCTGAGCCCGCTTTTGCACTGTCGTTCATTTTTTCGCCTTTCCTGCCGGGAGATTGTGATTACCTAATAAGCCGGAAAGCCCTCTGCGCCCGGTTCATGCTTGATTTATCAAGCGCTGCTTGCTGCGTCAACATTCTAGTTTGCAGCGCTTGAAATTTCAGGCACGATGACCGAATCAACCATTCGAAAGGAGAAATCGTGAGCTTAGGCAAGGCATTGCGTGACGTTCGCGCTCTGCGCGGAATAAGCCTTCGAGCCGTTGAAGAGGCGACGGGAATTTCGAACGCGTACCTTTCGCAACTTGAACGGGGCGACGCGGTGCGACCTGCACCCGACAAACTTCAAGCACTCGCGAGGTTCTACGGTATTCCTTACGAGCAACTTCTTCGCGATGCGGGCTACCTCAAGAATAGCGACGGGGACGCCGAGCGAGACCAAACTAGCGCCGTTCAGGCGGCGTTGATGAGCGCCAAGCTCACGCCTGAAGAGGAAGATGCAGTCGTCAAGTACATCCAGTTTTTGCGTTTCGAGAACAATCGAAAGAAGTGAGGCAAGCGCTTGGCCCTACCGAAGCAGAAGATCGCGGTAAGGCCGGACTCGGAGGCCAAGCTTGCGAAGTTGGTGCGAAAACTCCTTCGCGAAGCGGGGGTAGAGGCTATTTTGCCGACGCCGCTTGACCGACTCTTCGAGGTCGCAAAGGTCAAGAACATCGCGGAACTGCCGGACGAAGAAGCGTTCCTAAAGTCGCTGTCGAAAAAAGTTCAGAACTTCTTCCTCAGCGCGAAGCAGAAGCTTCGCGGAATCGCCGATCTTCGCGAACGCGCTTCCTACGTCCCTCCCGATCCGAACAACATCGGGCGTGAGCGCTTCGCCAAGGGCCACGAGCTCGGCCACAACGTAATCCCGTGGCACAACATTGATCCCGCCTATCTCGATGACGACGAGTCGCTCGGCGCGAGCGCCAAAGGCGTGTTCGAGCACGAGGCGAATTTCTTTAGCTCCGAGGTAATCTTTCAAGGTCAGGCATTCCAAAAGCGTGCTCGCGACTTCGCGCCGTCCTTCAGCGCGATCTTCCAACTCGCGAAAGAAACCGGTGCTTCCAACCAAGCGACGGCGTGGCGTTTCGTCGAAGAGCAAGACGAAGCGATTGCGTTGCTCATCTATTATCCCAGTAAGGCGATCGACGAAGAGGGTAATTCTGTTCTCTCTCTATGGCGTTCGGTCGGATCGCCTCAATTCAATCGTCGCTTTCCTGAGATCGATGTTCCGCGCGCGGTGCGGACGGGACATCCATGGGTCGCCGCACGTGATTTCAACAAAGTTTTCGATGGCACCGGCGAACTCCTGAACGGCGACCAAAATGTGACGTTCGAGTGGAATAGTTGGTGGAACCGACGCGCGCTTTGTGTCCTGATCCGGCGGAAGCCGCGGCTCAGCATCGTTCGCGATATTCTTGCGTGATTTCTCACGCGCATGCGCTTCGTTTTATTTCTCTACTATTTTCTCAATAAACTTGATGCCGTCTTGTCCCGTCCTGCCAGTGGCCTTGAGCAACGCGCGCACTTGCCACTTAGATTTTTCATTATGTCGAACGCGTCCCTCACCTTGCAGGATTCGAACCGGTCTCTTCGGCTCCGGTCTGCGAATTTCGGATATTCGCTAAACGCTGGCCCAGACTTCGGGCCGAAAAGTCGAGTATCGAAGCCAGCAATTTGTCTGGTGGGTTTAAGGCGTCCCGGAAACCCCGCCTAATGGCGGCCATCCCGGCCGAAATCTGGATATCTTCGGTTCGACAGAAACGGCTGGTTGGGGCGCCAGGATTCGAACCTGGGAATGGCGGAATCAAAATCCGTCTAACTCCCCAGAGATTTCAGGGCCCTTTCTGAAATTTGTGACAGTGTTCCCACATTTGCCCCTTTGAAATCAAAGGGTTTTTCAGAATTTCAGAATTGGGCTCTTGGAGCCTAGGTCCAGCTAAGCAGCATTTCTGCGGGCGTCCTGCAGAATCATATCGGCTGCTTTCTCGCCGATTAGAACCGCCGGCGCATTGGTATTCGGCGAAACCATCGACGGCATGATCGAGATATCCGCGACGCGAAGGCCGTCGATTCCCCGAACACGCAGTCTGGCATCGACGACATCCATGGGACCACTGCCCATGCGGCACGTACTGATGCCATGCCAAGCGGTCTGGCCCGTTTGCCGGATGTAGTCCAGCAAATCGTTTTCGTCCGTGACTTCCGGGCCGGGCCGCGTCTCGCGAACGATATAGGGTCTGAGCGACGGTTGCGCCGCAATCTCCCGCACCATGCGCACCGCTCGCCGATAGGTGCCGATGTCGTCTTCGTGCGTCAGGTAGTTCACTTTGATCGCGGGATCTTCGCGCGGGTCTGCGCTCTTTATATGAACACTGCCTCGCGACTCGGGGCGAATCTTGAATACACCGATCGAAAATCCGGGGAAGTCGTCGATACCAGCGGCCTTGCTGCGCGAATAGCGGTCCTTGCCGCTGATCAACACGATCTGGATTTTCAGATCCGGACTCGGAAGATCGGGTTTGGATTTTGCAAGCGCATGTACCGTCGAGGAGGTGCCGCTCAGCATGCCCTTGCGGGTGAGCACGTATTTCAGGCCTTCGAGATAGCGGCGCCACGCACTCGTCATGATGTCGTTGATGGTGATGCGTTTCGTGCATTCATAACTGAAGCGGAACTGCAGGTGATCGCTTAAATGCTCGCCCACGCCGGGAAGATCGGCGACCACCGGAATGCCGTGCGCGCGCAGCAGCGCCGGATCGCCGATACCCGATAGCTCGAGGATCTGCGGGGTCTTCAGCGCGCCGGCGGCGAGAATAACTTCGCCGCGGCAACGTGCTGTTTTCTTGACGTCGTCTTGAAGATACTCGACGCCGACTGCCCGCTTCTGCTCAAGGAGCACGCGCGTCGCCAATGCGCGCGTTTCGATGGTCAGGTTCTTCCGCTTCCTGGCTGCTTTCAGATAAGCAAGATCGGTACTCGATCGGACACCCTTGCGGTCGATGCTTTGCTGCAGATACCCAACGCCTTCGAACACGCGCCCGTTGTAGTCTTCATTCTCAGGAATTCCAGCATCGACGCAGGCTTTAAGGTAGGCGTCTGATAGCGGATCGGGATCGTAGGTGCCGCGATTGAGAACTTTGACCGCTCCGCCATGGCCGCGAACCGCGGGATCCCCTTCGGGGTAGTCTTCCAGCTTCTTATAGTAAGGAAGAATGTCTTCGAATCCCCAGCCCTCGTTGCCCCAGTTCTTCCAGCGATCGAATTCTTCCGGTTCCCCGCGCACCCATGCCGTTCCATTAACCGCACTCGAACCGCCCAGCAGCTTTCCGCGCGGCGTATAGATTTGCTGACCAAATAGCTCCGGCTCAGGCTCCGTCCTGAACGGCCAAACATATTTCTCGTTGGTGAGGAGTTTTCCAACGCCGAGGGGAATACGAATCCAAACCGAGTTGGGCTCGCCGCCGGCTTCCAGCAGCAGAACCTTGAATTCCGGCGTCTCGCTTAAACGGGCCGCCACCGCGGCGCCAGCTGATCCCGCTCCGACGACGATAAAGTCGAATTCTTCTTTCACGTGTTCTCCCCTAAGCGGGCAGCCGTTCGGCGCCGCGCCTCCGTACGCAATTTGCGGGACCAAATGGAATCGGATCCGCCCGCTTCTTTTCGTAGCGAAGCGAAACGCAGTTGCAGCAGCGAATCCACGCCCAAGGTCCGAATATCAGCTATACAAAGCCAGAACGATCCTCACACTGTATATAGGGGCGCTCAGGCAGCGAACAGCCGGAAGTCCGCTTTCCGGAGGGAAAAGGGACTCGCAACACAAATGCCGTTTGGCGCCTTCACAAAATCTGCGGACGGCAAGCCCGGCGTCTTTCATCCCGAGCGCTTTCCCTACCAGCGTTTCGGGTTCGCACTCGCAATCGGCCTAGTAGGCGCCCTGGTCTTTCTGCATTTCCGCTTGCCGCTCGCCTGGATGCTGGGCCCCATGACGGCTTGCACCATTGCATCTCTGCTCGGGGCGCGCATCGAGGCCCCTGCGATCGTCGTCCCGGTTATGACGATAATTGTCGGAGTCATGCTCGGTTCGGGTTTCTCGCCTGGGCTGATCGGTCAATTGCAGAATTGGCTCCTTCCGCTCGCTGGGCTTGTCATCTCGCTCATTCTCGGCGGACTCGCCTGCGTTCTATATCTTCGTTTGATCGTTGGACTGAGCCTGCCTGACGCATTTTTCGCAGGCATGCCCGGCGGTCTCGTCGAGATGGTTGTGATGGGTGAACAATACGGCGCGAACGGCCGGACTGTGGCCCTCATCCATTCCTGCCGGATTTTGCTCGTCGTATTAATGCTACCTTTCTTCATCCAGATCGTGTCCGGCGTTACACTCTCTATTCCGCAAGTCGGTGGCGCGTCGATCTTCACGACGCCATGGCACAGCTACGCATTCCTGATCGGTACCGGTTTGATTGGCGTGCTGGTCGGTCAAGCTTTGAAACTCCGTGCCAAATTTCTGCTGGGACCGATGGTCGTCAGCGCGGTCGTGCACTTGTCAGGCCTTTCCGATTTCAAGCCCCCTGTCGAACTGCTCAATCTCGCGCAGCTCGTACTGGGCACTGCGATTGGTTGTCGCTTTTCAGGAATGCCGAGGCGCGAAGTGCTACGTCTGCTGGGCTATTCGGTCGGCTTCACCATCTTATTGCTTCTGATCACAGTAAGCGCCGCAATAACCGTTAGCCACGTCGGCAGTTTTGATTTCCTGCCACTCCTGTTGGCCTATGCGCCAGGTGGGCTCACGGAAATGAGCTTGATCTCTCTCGCGCTCCAAGCCGAAGTCGCATTCGTCGCGACGCACCACATCTTCCGGGTTCTTTTCGTCACGGTTGGAGCAGCCTTCGTATTCAGTCGGGTTCGGCGGAACACGAATGTAACCTAAGAATACTTAGCCTGCATGCGAGCGCGGGATCAGTCTCGGTTGTAGCACTTCGACATTGTCAGACCTGCGTCTTCCGCCCGCCTCGACATTCCCCGCAATTCGCACTTTACGCGCCTCTTCCCGAACGATTTGCAGAAGCGTTTTCACAGTGTTCGTCATAGGCTTCTGCTTTGAAGTCACCGCAACAACGGTCGAACTGATTACGGGATCGGTAAGTTTAGTCAGCACGATATCGCCGTCATATTTGTAGCTGTAAAGCGCGGGCGGCGTCAGAATCGAGCAGCCGACGCCTCGCCGCACGAGATCGAGGATTCCGCTTAGCCCATCGACTTCGAGAACGATATTCAGACGCATGCCCAGTTCTGCGGCGACTTCATCGACCCGGAGGCGCAAGCCGTGCGGTCGCCCCGGCAGAATCAGCGGTATGTTCTCAAGCTCCGCGAAGGGAATTGTCTCGACGCCGGCAAGGGGGCGCGTCCTCGCGCTGACGAGTACCGGCTCCTCGATCCAGAGCCGCTCGCCTTTCAGCGTGGGCGTGAGCGCGTCTTCGTAAAGTAAACCGATGTCTACCCGACCGTTCGCCACCCATTCCAGCACGAAGCCCGTATAGCTTTCGACAATTCGGAGTTTCGAATTCGGCACTTCCTTCAGAAAACGCTCGGCAACAACGCTGCTCAACACTTTACCTGCGACCGGCCCCAGGGCCAGTACTGCAGAGCCGGCGGGATTGTTGGAAATCTCGGCCACCTCGGCCTGCGCCTGTTCGAGACGAAGCAGTATCGCCTTTCCGTGCTGATAGAGGCTTTCGCCTGCTTCGGTCAGCAAGGCACCCCGTCCATTGCGATCGAACAGCCGCGCTTTGAAGTGTTCCTCGAGACGGCGAATGGATCGGCTAAGGGTTGGTTGCGGTACATTCAGAACCGCAGCCGCTTTCGAGAAGCCGGCGGATTCCGCAACCTGAAGAAAGTAGCGAAGGCTGTGGACGACAAACAGGTTTTCGACCCCCGCTTCGTTGAACGCGCTCATATGCGACCTCCCTGAACACCGGCTTCTTCCAAAGGCTGATCAGGGGCTCTGCACTCTCCGGGGTTCATAACCAGAGCCATGCCTGACGCGAATAACTGGAATCCATCGCGGCAGATTCCCTATGCTAGTCTCCGCTGATAGCTGTCTAGTATCGAGCGCGGGAAAGGCCTTCCATGCCGACCGAACCCTACGAGGTCTATGCGATCCGCTACGCGCATCACGAGCGACAAGCGAGCGCCAATTTTCTTGGCGGCGACCCTCACGACGGACCGATGCCGCTCGATTACTTTCTTTGGGCGATCAAGGGCAACGGGCGTACGTTCGTCGTCGATACCGGATTTGACGAAGAGACAGCTCGCAAGCGCGGCCGCGAATTTCTGCTGAAGCCTGACGACGGACTGCGCTCCATCGGTATCGATCACACCAAGGTCGAAGATGTTATTCTCACGCATCTTCATCACGATCATTGCGGGAATCATCACCTGTTCCCTAAGGCGCGCTTTCACGTGCAGGACTGCGAAATGTCGTACTGCACCGGTCGCGCGATGTGTCATCACACGCTGCGGCATGCGTTCGAGGAAGAAGATATCGTACAGATGGTGCGCCGCGTTTTCACTGGGCGTATTCGCTTTCACGATGGCACCGAAGAACTTGCTCCGGGCATCACACTTCACCACATCGGAGGGCACACGCAGGGGATTCAGGCCGTACGCGTTCTCACGCGGCGTGGTTATCTCGTACTCGCGTCGGACGTCACACACCTGTACGCCAACATGGAACGGCGCACGCCTTTTCCTGCCGTGCATAACGTCTTCGCCGCGGTGGAAGGATTCGATAAAATCGAAGCGCTTGCCAGCGCCAAGGACATGATTATCCCGGGCCACGATCCGCTCGTACTCGAAAAGTATCCCGCCATTTCTCCCTCGATGCGTGGCGTGGTTCGCCTCGATGGCGACCCGAAGTAACCACACCTCTCCAGCTTCCTGCGAAAAGGACTTGCGAATGGATCTGCAGCTTGTCGGCCGTACCTGTATCATCACGGGCGCCAGCACGGGCATTGGCGCCGGCTGTGCGAGAGCATTGGCAGCGGAAGGTGCGCGCGTCGCTATCGTCGGCCGCCGGGAAGCATTCCTTCGGGATGTAGCGGACCAGATTGCGGCCAATGGCTTCGAGCGCCCTCTTCCGATCGTTGCAGATCTTCTGGATGCGTCCGGCGCCGCGCAGGTGGCAAAGGCTGCCATCGATGCGTTCGGCCACGTCGACATTCTCGTCAACTCACTCGGCAGTTCGCGAACGCTGAAGCCGGATTCAAGCGACGCCGAATGGGACGAGGCGATGAACCTCAATTTCACTTCCACGCGGCGCATGACGCAGGCAGTGCTGCCGCAGATGCGTGCGCGGAAATGGGGACGCATCATCAACATCACCGGCAGCATGGAACCTCGTGCAACCAACGGCGCCACGGCAGCCAAAGCTGCCGTGCACATGTGGTCCAAGGGCCTGTCCTGCGATCTCGCCGCAGAAGGCATTACCGTCAATTGCATTCCGCCGGGACGCATCAACAGCGAGCAGATACTTTCGCGCCTGCATCCGACGGAAGCGGCCCGTCGCGAATTCATCGAACGGCATATTCCGATCGGATATTTCGGCGAACCTGAAGACATCGGCTATCTCGTTGCGTTCCTCTCTTCGCCGCTCGCCCGCTACATCACGGGTGCGGTTGTTCCGGTCGACGGCGGCATGCACGCCTTCGGTCACTAATCCGCCGACTTGGCCGTTCTTCACCTTCAACCGCAGGCAGATCCGTCCGGCTGCGCTCAAGGCCGATCCTTACAAGCCGGCTATCAACAGTCCCGCCAGGGCGACGGCAAGAATGACGATCGAGGTTCCGACGATCGTCACGATATGACGCCATCCCAGACCCAGAATCGAATTGACCGAGGTTCCAAGTCCCAGCGCACCGATCGCGACGAGCAGTCCCCACGTCGACACATCGACCAGCACTGGTTTCAGCGAAGCGTACGCAGCCGCCAGCGCCGGAACGCCGGGCACGAAACTGTTAACGAGACAAAGGATTACGAAGACGATCGCAAACACCGGTACCGGTACCTTTGCGTCGCTTTGCGAACTTCCGGTCTTCGCGAGCCACCAGCCGATACCGACGACGACCGGTAACAGCAGAAAGACCCTGAACAACTTCACAATCACGGCCGCATTGCCCGCGTCATCGGATATCGAGTAACCGGCACCGACCACCTGCGCGACATCGTGGATCGTGGCGCCGAGGAAAACTCCGCTGGTGCGCGCATCGAACCCGGCCCAGGTGCAGATCACCGGATAAAGGATCATTGCCAGCGTCGAAAGAGCGTTTACGGCTACGACCACGAAAGCAATGTCTGCAGCCTTTTTCGGATAGTTCGGAAGCACCGTCGATGTGGCGAGTGCCGCGGAAGCGCCGCAAACGGCCGTAGCTGCGCCCGCCAGTGCGCCATAGAATTTGCTCACGCCGAGAAGCCGAGCGAACGCAACGCCCGAAGCCAGCGTCGCAAACATCGCAAAAACGACAATCGCTGCCGTCGTCAGGCCCAGCGCGAGAATATCGCCGAGCGCAATGCGCAAGCCAAGCAAGGCGACTGCCCAGCGCAGTACGGTACGGACGCAGAATGCGAGACCGGGCTGAAACAGCGGCCTGCTCGCAATAAAATGCAGCGCAATTCCGATCAGCAGCGCGATCACCATCGCGGGGATAGGGAACACGCGCGCGACGAATGGCGCACTCATCACGGCAACGACTGCAACCAGCGCTGCAAGCAGGATGCCGGGTAAAAGATTTGCCGGGCTCGGGATCGAGCCCGAAATGTTCAACTCTTCGGTTTTCACACTTGCTATCCCATTTGCATTGCAGATTGCGGCCGAAGTGCCGCGACCCTGCCCGGCCGTAAGCTTTCGTCCAGCACCATTCCATCCAGAGAAATCTTGGGCTCTCTTCCGGAGAGAATGTCCGCGACCGCTCGACCCGAGCCCATGGCGAGTGTGAAGCCGAGAGCGCCGTGCCCGACATTCAAAAAGAAATTCGTGTAGCGGGTTGGTCCGACGATGGGCGTGCCGAGCGGGGTTGCCGGACGCAGGCCGCACCATGGCTGAACGCGCGAAAAATCAGCGATGCGCGGAAAAGTATCCCGCACCGCGCTGAGCAGCGATTCGATGCGATCTTCCGCAATACTGCGATCGTCTCCGCCGATCTCCACGAACCCAGCGACCCGCAGCGCTCCGCCCAGCGGCGCGTAGACGATCTTGTTGTTGTAGTCCGTGATGCTTAGCCGCGGCCCATCCTCGGGCGAGGCCAGCGGTATGGTTACGCTGTAGCCGCGAAGCGGATAGATCGGCAGATCAATGCCAATGGGCAACGCAAGATTGCGGCTGTCTATTCCAGCCGCAAGCACATACGCATCGCCATCGACTACTCCGTTCGCCGTCTCAAGCCCGATGATGCGGTTGTTGAGCGACCGGATGCGCGTAACGGCGGTTTCTTCAAGACACGTGAACTTTCCGCTCGCGGCGAGAACCCGTTTCAATTCCAGACATAAACGATAGCAATCGGCGGTTTCCTCGCTCGGCGTGAAAATCCCGCCGGCAATCCGGCTCTCGATATCGCGCAGCGAGGGGTCGAGCCTGCAGCATGTCTCGGCATCGAGCGCCTCCTGCTCGCAGCCGAGCGACTTCTGATAGTCGAGCTGACTTAGCGCCGACTGCCATCCTTTCTCGTTGGTGTAGAGAACGAGCTTCCCGGTTTTCCGATAGGAAAAGGAAAGCCCCTCTTTGGCCGCGACTTCCTGGACGAGCTTGCGGCTGTAGAACGATAGCTCGAGCAATCGTTGGGTCGTAATGCTGCTCTGCCTCTTCGAGCAGGCACGCAGGAACGAAATCAGCCAGCGCCACTGATGCGGATCGAATTGCGGGCGCACGCGAACCGGAGCGTCGCGCTTCAGAAGCAGTGAAGGAAGTTCGGCAAAGACCGATGGGCTCGCCAGCGGCGCAACGTAGCTGTAACTTAACTGGCTGCCGTTGGCGCGACTCGCTCCAGACCCGAGATCGCGCGCCCGATCGAGCATGATTACGTCATGGCCCTGTCGCACCAGAAAGTACGCGGTGCAAAGGCCGATGACCCCGCCGCCGATTACGACGACTTTCATGACGCGATCGCTGCGCCGCTCACGATTGGTTCCATAACGCTAGGCCCGGCCGACCAGACCGTCGCGTATCAGATCGCGAAGCGTGTCTTCGAAGGCACCGAGAAAGAACGCGACGTCCTTGTCGGTATGCGCCAATGAAGTGACGCCTCCCATGTAGGACATCAGTTCGACGCCACGGTTACGCAATCCGAGCTGATAGCCGCGCACCAATTCCTTAGGCAGACCGCGGATCTGCGCCGGGTCGAGCTTACCGACGCCTCCGTCCTTGTCGGTCTTTCCGAAGAAGACATGGAACGTCGATGCGTCACCGTAAGCGGTACCGGCAATCTGGTGCTTCTCGAGCGTCGATTTCATTCCTTCGCGGATGCGCGATGCCATTTCGTTCGCGTGCTTCTGCGCCTCGCCGGTGCGCACGACCTTCATCGCCGCGACTGCGCCCGCCGCAATAATCGAACAGCCGTTGAATGTTCCCTTGTGCGTGACGCCGGGCTTGCGGCCGTTGAAGGCAAACGCCGGATCGAGGAGCCGCATGATCTCCTCGCGGCCACCGACGGCACCACCCGGCAGGCCACCCGTCAGGATCTTGGCGAAGGTAGACAGATCCGGCCGAATGCCTACGACCTGTTGCATGCCGCCCGGGCTCCAGCGGAAACCGGTGATCACCTCGTCGAAAATCAGAACGACGCCGTACTTGTCCGCGAGCGAACGCAGCGAATGGAGAAACTCCTTCACCAGCGGCACCGAACCCCAGTTCGGTCCCGAGACCTCGCAGATGATTGCTGCGACGTCGTTGTTCGTCTTCAGGATGCCTTCGACAGCATCCGCTTCAGGCTTGCTAACGATCGTAAGTTCGCGCATGGCATCCGGAATGCCGCACGATGCAGAACGGTCATAAGGCGCGACCATTCCGTACATCAGGTAGTCGTGCCAGCCATGATAGTGCTGCTCGAAGCGAATGACCTTCGGCTTCCCGGTAAATGCGCGTGCAAGGCGCAGCGCAAGCATGGTCGATTCCGTTCCGGACGCTGTGAAGCGCAGCCGCTCCACGGAGGGATACATCCCCTTGACGAGTTCGGCCCATTCAATCTCGAGCGGATGGCAATTCGCGTAGTAGCTGCCGAGCGGCATCTGCTGCTGCACCGCCGCGACGACGTCGGGGTGCGAATGGCCAAGAAGCAGCGAAGCACTGCCCATCGAGAAGTCGAGATATTCTTTCCCTTCGACATCCCACTTCTTCGAACCTTGCGCTCGGTTCACGTAAATCGGATGCGGCTCGGTGTAGCGGTTCTCGTGAGAAATCCCGCCAGCCAGCGCTTCTCTTGCGCGCTTGAAGTACTCGGCGGAATTCGCGGCTTCGACGGTCATTGGAGCAACTCCTGAGCGAGCGATCAGCGCGCCGTTGGATGTGGGCATTGCCTGCGGCGAGGCGGACAGTGTCGCAGGCGGCAGTTTTCGTCAACTATTTTGTCGACAATTTAGGAGGGCGAAGAGTGTTGGGAAGCCTTTTCATCTGCGGGGTTCCTAAATTGCGGGTTCAGGCGCCGCGCTGGCTGATGCAATCCAGCGCCGATGACGGCAGAACCGTCACGCGCCACTTCGGTGGAATGACCGAAGTGCATCCCGGCTCTTCAACGATGGCGGGGCCTTCGAAAATGTATCCGGCATTCATCTTGGTGCGGTCGTAGACCTTGCAGTCGTGCACCTCTCCGTCAAACCAAACCGGACGCTTTTCGACGACGACGTCTTTGCCCTCACCCAGCGGGAAAGCGATGTCGATCTTGTCGACCAATCCCAGTGCAACGAGACGAATGGCCGTCACCTGAACGGTGTTGGTCGCGTCGGCATAGCCGAACGTCTCTTCGTGCCGCGCCAGGAAGGCTGCGATCAACGGCTCCCAGGACTTGTTGGTGTCTTGCCACGGAATGGAGAGCGTGAACGACTGGCCAGCGTAGCGCATGTCGATGCTGAAGGAGAAGCGCTGCCTAGTCTCGGCGAAGCCGTCCTCCTTCAGCTGCGAAGCCGCCTGTACGCGAAGCTCCGCGATGCGCTTCTCGAGATCAGAGAACTTGGCGACATTCGCAGCGCCTTCCCAGACCGCGACATAGTCGCGGCGGTGATCGGCGAGCATTTGTCCGAACGCCGACAGATGGCCCGGCATCGGCGGTATCATCGCGCGAGGAACAAACAACTCGTCTGCAACCGGCAGGAGATGCATCGGTCCTGCACCGCCAAATCCGAACAGCACGAAGTCACGCGGATCGTGCCCGCGATGCACCGACACTTCGCGCACGGCTCCGGCCATCTTCGCCACGGCAATCCGCAGGGCACTTTCGGCGAGTTCCTGCACATCCTCCTTGCCACGGCCTATCTGTGCAGCAAGTTTCGCCATCGCCTCACGTGCGGCGTCGATGGAGAGTTTCAGCCCGCCACTGATCGCGCGTTCCGAAGGCAAACGGCCAAGAATGAGGTTCGCATCCGAAATCGTAGGCAGCTTTCCTCCACGGAGATAACAGGCGGGACCGGGTATCGCGCCGGCGCTTTGCGGGCCGACTTCGAGCGTTCCGTCCGGTTGCGCCGAAATAATGCTGCCGCCGCCTGCACCAATCGTATGAATATCAAGCTGAGGCCAGGCGAGCGGAAACGCTTCGTGCTGATTGTCGTGCGACGTCCGCGCCATGCGATTGTGAATCAGCGCAACGTCGGTGCTGGTTCCGCCCATGTCGAACGTGATGCAGTTCGCCGTGTCCGTCATCTCGCAGATGCGGATCGTGCCGTTCACGCCGCCTACGGGACCTGAAAGGAAAGTCGACACCGCGGTTGCCGCTGCGCGCTCAAGCGTCATCGCGCCGCCATTCGAGGTCATGATGCTCACGGGAGCTTTCACGCCGCGATCGGCGAGCGCTGCCGTGAGGGTCTTGAGATAGTCGACGATGCGCGGCGTCAGATAGGCGTTGAGCACGCAGGTGGAGAAACGGCCGAACTCGCCTTTCTCGGGCAGCAGCACGGCGGACTCGGTAACGGGCACACCAGGCAGTAGCTTGCGCAGCGCCTCGCCTGCTTTCACTTCGTTCGAGGCGTTCTTGTAGGAATTGACAAAGCAGATCGCAACGGCGCCAACATCCGCATCCTTTAAGGATTTCGCGACCGCGGAATAGTCGAAGCCGTTGATGTCGCGAAGCACGGAGCCATCTGCAGCGACGCGTTCCGGCGCTTCGAGACGCAAGGATCGATCGATCAGTGGTGCTTGGCGGACGAACTTAATATCGAACAGTCCGCCGACCAGACGCCGTGTGAGGCCGATTTCAATGACGTCGCGAAAGCCTTCGGTTGTCAGAAGGCCGGTCTTCGCGCCCTTCTGTTCGAGAACCGTATTCGTTGCGATGGTCGTACCGTGCACGAAGGCGATGATCGAACCCAGATCAATGCCGAGCGCATGCAAGGCTTCGAGCACGCCGCGCCATTGGTTGCCCGGAACGGACGGCACCTTGGCCGACAGCACCACATGGTTCGCGGCGTTGTAGCAGAGGATGTCGGTAAAGGTGCCGCCGACATCGATGCCGACAATGTGCGTTCCGGTTTTCATGGCACTCGTCATCGCTGTTTCTTCAATGAGCTGCCGTACGCACGGCGCGCACTTCAACCCGATCGCCGACTTCGGCTGCGAGCAGCGCGAGGGTTGCCGCGTCGATGCGAAGCGTGTCACCGCTGCCATCGACGATCCGCACCCAGGCGCGGGGGGAAGCATGATCGGGGGTGACGATTTCGACGAGCGCGCCCTCGGCCACCGAAAGACGCGTGGCGGCGGCCCGCGGAAGCTCGACGATCCGCTTAAAGCCCTCCAGCAATTCCGTGTTCACAAGCTGCAACGAGAGGAACACACGTGCTGATCGGATTTCTTCGCGCTTCTTCCGAGTCGTCTCGAGGTCGATACGCAGGTTAGGGGAGATCGAAACACCGTAGCGCCGAAACGCTTCATCCGCGCTCAAATAGCCCAACGCCACATCTTTAAGGACCTTCTCCGGGTCACGCTCCAGCGGATCGCCGTAGCCGCCGCCGCCAGCGGTTTCCATCACGACAATGTCGCCGTCACTCAGCGCGAAGCCCGCAACCTTTCCCGGGTGTGCGGAGGGCTCAACCAGATTTTCTCCCCGCTTCACCACGAAATGGTTCGGTGCACCGTAGACGCCGCCCATCACACCATAGGGCGGAATGACGTTGCGATCCGAGAGGATCGACAGCGAAGCGCTGTCGCTCAGGACGCGGATGCAGCGCCGCATGCCAAAGCCACCCCTGTTCTTGCCATCGCCGCAGGAGTTCTCGCGGATGCCATAGCTTTCGACACGAAGCGGAAGCGAACTTTCGACCACTTCGATGGATTGCACCGAATTGAAATCGCCATCGCTGAAGGCGCGAACCACGGTGCCTCCATCGAGGTCTTTGGAGGCGCCCGTGCCGCCCGCCGGATACTCGTAAAATAGGAACGATCCCCATTTCGGATCGTTGCCGCCGATCAGCGTGTGGTTGGCCCCGCCCTTCAGCGCACCGGCAATCATTTCCGGCATCGCCTGACCGAGTGCCGCGACCATCAGCGAGTCGAGCAGGGCTTTCACCTCAACCATGCCGCCACACGGCGCAGGCCAGCGCGCATTGATAAAACTGCCGACGGGAGCAATGACCTCGATCGGCTCGAACGAACCGTGATTGATGGATGTCTTCGGATCCAGAAACGCCTTCGCAATCGTGCACACGGCATTCGGCGCCATCGAAGGTCCGACATTCGTCGGGCCCCTAGTTTGCGGAGCGGTGCCGGTGAAATCCGCGATCATGCGGTCGCCGTCGATCGTGAGCTTCAGGCGGGCAACGATCGGCTCGTGATCGTTGCCGTTGGATTCGATGTAGCCCTCTGCGTAGTAGACGCCGTCCGGACAAGCCCTGATCCGCTCGCGCATCACTTGCTCCGAGCGCCGCATCAACTCGTCGATCGAAGAAAGCAGTTTCTCAACGCCGAAACGCGTGAGCAGGCGTTGGACATGCTGCTCCGCCTTGCGCGACGTGCCGAGCATGGTCTTGAAATCGCCGCGGCGCTCGGCCGGATTACGCATGTTCTGAAACAGGAGTTCGAGAAACGGTTCGTTCAACTTCCCCTTCTCGCAAATGCGCGTGGGGACAATACGTATGCCCTCCTGGAGAATTTCCGTGACGCGGCCCGACAGACTCCCCGGGGTCGAGCCACCCACGTCGCCCCAATGGCAGCGTGCCGCAGCAAACAGCACAAGCTTCCCGCCAGAAAATACGGGATAGAGCATGAGCACGTCGTTCAGATGGGTGCCGCCCGTATAGGGATCGTTGTGAAGGAATACGTCTCCTTCATGAATGTCGCCGCTGAACACGCGGACGATCTCGCGCGCGGAATGAGGCACGGCAAAAATGTGAAGCGGATTGTCGTCGAGCGATTGCGCGAGCAGCCGGCCATCGGCGCTGACCAGCGCGCAGGAGAAGTCGTGACCTTCGTAGATAATCGACGAGTAAGAGGAATGGATGATGTTCGCGCGCATCTCTTTCACGACCGCGACGAGGGACTCGCGCACCAGTTCCAGTACGCCGATGTCCTTGTTCTTTTCCGCTCTGGCATTTTGCCTGGGCATAGACGCTTCCCCTTATGCGCCTAGATTTTGCGTTTTTGTCGACAAAAAAGTCAACACATTTATAGGCGCTGAAAGCGCCCTCCTCGGGCGCTTCGCGACCCGAAGTTAAGAAATGGAAAGGGGCCCTGTTCTCAGAAAATGAAGTCGCGATACCGGTCGATCGAATCCCGCGCCGTCGCGATAATTTTGGATTTCAAGTTCGCCGCAGTCTCGGCTTCGCCCGCGGCAAGTGCCTTCGTAAGTTTGCGGTGCAAGTCGAACCCGAGTTCCGCCCGCCCCTGCAATACGACGACGCGGCGTGCCATAACCTGGGTGCGGTCGTGAATACGGTCGAGCATGTCCGCTAAGATCGGATTGTTTGAGTGCCTGATAATCCGACGGTTCAGGTCGCGCAGAATGGCTTCGTAGTCCTCGTAGTCGCCCTTCCGCAGCTTCGACTCAATCGCCGGGCTGAACCGCTTCAAAAGATCGTCCCACGCACCTTTCGGGGCCGCGGTTGCCGCCAGCCGCGCCGCCAGCGCTTCAAGCGCCTCCCGCACGTGATAGAGATTGATGGCTTGGGCGGCATCGAGATACGAGACCATCGCCCCGCGGTTGGGCACACGAACGATTAAGCCGCGCTGCTCAAGCGCGGTGAAAATCTCTCTCACATGAGACCGCGAAAGGCCGAACTCGGCCGCCATCTCCTGCTCGCGAAGCTTGCTGCCCGGAAGCAACTGATGATCGGAGATCCGATTGCGGATGGTCTCGAAAGCATCCTTTCGGCTCTTGGCGGCTTTTGCCCGCTGCGGTTTTTTGGACATCTTGCGTTCCGGCTACGCGGCGATTCATAGCAAAAGCACAAGACTTTTTCCACATTTCGCCACGCGCCATCGGAAGACAGCGCGTGGCTTCATGGAAGTCGCTTAGCCGGACTTCGCTCCCGAGCGATGCGCAAACGAATCGCGCCGGAAGCTGTAGAGCGCGTTGGGGTCCATCTGGATGTCCACGACCGCAGGCTTGCCGCATTGAAGCGCGGCCTCGACCGTCGGTCCGATGTCCTGCGGACGCTCCACGCGATAACCCTTCGCACCGTACAGCTCGGCGACCTTGTCATAGGGCGGATTCTTCACGTCCGCGCCGATGTATCGGCCGTCGAAGAAGTCGCGCTGGTAGGCCTTTTCCGCGCCCCAGCAGTGATTGTTCATCACGATCGTCACGGTGTTAAGCCCGCAGGAAACGGCGGTACTCAGTTCCGACATCGTCATGCCGAATCCTCCGTCGCCCATGAGGCTGACGACCGGACGGTCCGGCGCCGCGGCCTTGGCACCCAAGCCCGCAGCATAGGAGAAGCCGACCAGACCGAAATCGAGTGGGCTCAGGAAAGACGGCGGCTCCAGATGATAAAGCGCATCGGTCGCCTGAAGGCACAGCGTGCCGGCATCTATTGTCACGATCGAATTGGCAGGCAGTACGCCCCGCAGCACCTTGAACAGCGTCTGCGGCTGGATCGGTGACGTCATCGCCGATCCCTTCTCGTCGCGCTCTTCCAGCATTTTCTTCCGCTTGGACTGGAAGTTCGTCGTCCATTGTCCAGCCTTCGCGTTGCGCTTCATGCCCTGGATTTCGCGCGTGAGCTGCACAGCAACCTTCGCGGCATCGCCCCAGATGCCGATCGAAACCGGGAAGTGACGGCCGATCGCCGTCGGTTCAATTTCGACCTGAATGATCTTCGCGTTGCGATTGAGGTTGTCGTACGAATAGAACGTCGAATTGAAACCGAGCCGCGTGCCGAGGGCGAGAATGACGTCCGCCTCGCGTGCAAGATCGGAAGCGACCGGATTGCCGCGCGGACCCACGCCACCCGCAAACAGCGGATGATTGTTCGGGATTGCGTCGCTGTGTCCCGCCGCCGCCGCAACCGGCGCGTTCAGGAGTTCACCGAGCGCAAGCACCGCCTTGTGACCTCTACTCCATTTCACACCTGCGCCGGCGACGATCAGCGGCCGCTCGGCGTTAGCGAGCAAATTGGCCGCTTCCGCGATCTGGTCGGCATCGCCCTGCGGAGTGACCTGCACACGATAGGCGGCGGGATTTCCTGCCGCTTCGAACTCCGCAGATTCGGAGAGCACGTCGCGGGGAAGGTTCAACTGCACAGGGCCCATTCGTGGCGTCATCGCCGTGCGGAAGGCTTCACGAAACATTTCTGGGATTCGCTCCGTGCGGTTGACGGTCCACGTCTTCTTGGTGATCGGCGTCGCGAGAGCTTGCTGATCGACTTCCTGAAACGCGCCGCGATATTGATGCGCGGAAGACAGCATGCCCGCGATGGCAATCACGGGCGAAAACGCGGCCGATGCCTGCGCGAGCCCCGTCACGAGATTGGTAACGCCCGGACCGTTCTGTCCGGCGAGAACAACGCCCGCCTTGCCGGAAACACGCGCATACGCGTCGGCCATGTGCGTGCCGGTGCGCTCGTCGCGAATGCCGATGAAGCGGACGTCGTTGGCGTCATAGAGCGCATCGAACACCTCCATCGTTGCAGAACCGATGAGTCCGAATACGCAACGCACATCCTCGGCACGAAGGGACTCAACGACTGCCCTTCCGCCTGTCATGGATTTTTTCACGACTTCCTCCCTGATCGGCACGCTCCGCCGCCAATACCGGGCGGAACATCCTAAGGGCGCCAAGATGATGGATCGTCAAATATTGTCAACAAAAATGTCTTCAATATCTGCAGTCTGCACGCGAACGGCCGCCGCCGGTTCCCGCGCAGTGGCGCGAGGCCGGTTCATGACGCGATGATTGAGAAAAACGCGCGTGCAGCGCGGGATCATGCACCGGCTGCGTGCTCGGCGACGACTTCATCGAGCCAGGTCAGCGCCTTGGTAACGTCTGCAAGCGGGGACGCGGCGCCCATCGGAATCATAACAACCTGCTCGAGCACTTCCTTCGGCATGCCGGCCTTGAGCCCGCGCAGAGCATGAACCCGGAAGGACCGCTCGCAGCCGCGCGCCGCGAAGCAACCAATCAGGATCAACTCACAAGTATTCGCGTCGAGGGGACCGGACTGCATAATTGCGTCGCGCATCCCTCTATAATGTATGCCCGCGTGCTCGTTCACTTTGCGCAACTGGATCGAAGGAAGGTTGACGAGATCGGTAGGCATTGCTCACTCCTAAATTGGACCAGTCTGAGCGATACGCTCACGGAAGATTTCGAAATGACGAACGCAAGCCAGAGCGTTCGCCGCCGTACTGAGTTCGTCGAAGACCGGAAGGCCGGCTGCAACCGCGCGGTCACGGTACTCGCGTTTCGGCCCTTCGATATCCGGGTCGCCGTCCGAGCGCAGCACGAGCACAACGTGCATGCCCGAGCGGTTTCTCGCTTTGACGCGCAAGACCGCATTCATCAGGTTGCCGAGCATGTCGACATGCCGGAAGGACAGCACAACCGTCATGTTGACGTGCATGACGAGAACGTCTGTGCCACCGTCGTCGGAGATGGCGTCGAAGATGGTCTCCGCCGCCTTGCCTTCGTCCTGCTGTAGCGCGCCAGCGGGAAGGTCGATCGGGTTGAGCACGCTCGAGCCCGCGGGAAGCTTAAGCGCCTGCAGCTTCGCCGCCACTCCCGGCTCGAACGGCGCGACGTCGAAGTTCGCCCGCGCGAGCGCATCGGTGCCGAGCACGCTGGCCCCGCCACCGTTACCAAAGAGCACCGCGCGTCGTGCTGCGGTGCTGCGCGGCTGCAAGCATTGAAACGCAAGTAGCGCGTCGAGGAACGCATCGAGTTCATCGACCAAAACCGCGCCGGTCTGCGCCGCCAGCGCCTTCCAGCCATTATCGCTTCCGGCGAGCGCGCCCGTATGAGAAGCAGCAGCCCTGCGGCCCTGGCCGGTGCGACCGCCCTTCAGGATCACGACAGGCTTCTTTCCCTTTGCTGCGCGAAGCGCCTCGAACAGATGCCGCCCGTCGCCAGCGCCTTCAAGGTAGAGGCCGATAACCTTCGTCTCGGAAGACTCGAGGAAGTACTCCAACAATTCATGCGGGCGGACATCTGCGCAATTGCCTACCGTCACTAGGCCGCTGAATCGCAGACCAAGGTTCTGGCCTCTGCGGATGATATCGACACCGAGACCACCACTCTGACAGACGACGCCCACGGAGCCCGGTTCGTCGGTTGTGCGTTCGGTGAATGTTACCCGCGCACGCGGAGAATACACGCCCAGGCAGTTTGGTCCGATGACCCGTACCTTTGCCTCCTGCGCTGCATGCACGAGCTCGCGCTCAAGTTCATGACCGCCCGAGGATTCGCTGAAGCCACTAGACATCACCTGCGCGATGCGCACACGGCCGGCAAACGAACGCAACAAGGCAGGAATCTGCTGGGCCGCGACGGCGACATAGGCATAATCGATCAGCGCCGGTGTAGCGCTCACCGACGGGAACGCCGGCATTCCCTCGATTTCGTTTGCCGAAGGATGGATTGGAAAAATGCTACCCCCGTAACCAAACGCTTTCAGATGACGAATGAAGCGGTTTCCGCCGGATACCGAGGTCGCAGATGCGCCCACCACAGCGATCGCCGAGGGAGAGAACAAGGCGTTGAAGGCGCCGGCATTCGCCGCTGACAAGGTCATGCCGTTAGCCCTCCACGCTATGCTGCAGGATGAAGCGCGCGTCGACGGCGGTGGCACCTTCAGCGGTGACAATGATCGGATTGATGTCGATCTCGACGATTTCGTCAGCACTTTCCGTCAGCAGGCCTTTCTCGCCGCCCATTTTCACGAGAATGTCGATCAAGGCATCTGTAGAGATCGGCGCGCGTCCGCGAGCACCCTGCAACAGCGGAGCGCCTCGCAGTTCGGAAAGCATCTCGGCAGCATCCGAGCGTGTAATAGGACAAATCCTGAATGACACATCTTTCATGACCTCTACGAAGACGCCACCAAGGCCGGTCATAATCATGGGGCCAAATTCTGGGTCGACTACGCCGCCAACGACGACCTCCAAACCAGGCGAAGCCATCTCCTCTATCAACCAACTTCGTTCGCCGATGCCTTTCGCGTCAAGTGTCGCTTCGATTTCCGCAAGTGCACGTTCGACCTCAGCGAGACTTTTCAAGCCAACCTTCACTGCTCCAAAGTCGCTTTTGTGAATCACTTCGGGAGAAACCACTTTCAGCACGTACGGAGGCTTCAGAGTGCTCAATGCCGAAGGAATTTCAGCGGCAGACTTTGCGACGTGCGAAGCAGGCACACGAATACCGTAAGATGCCAGCAGTTTCTTTCCGGCCGGCTCATCGAGTGCGCTGGCACCGCTCGTGCGCGCAATGCGAACCGCTGCTTTCAGTTCAGCCGACATGGCATGTCATGATTTGATCGTCACGACTGACTGGCCATCGCTGACAGCGTCGCCCACCGACACGAGGATTTCCGTGACCACGCCAGAATCGGGAGCGAGCACCGGAATTTCCATCTTCATCGACTCGATGAGAATTACCGGTGTATCGGCCTCCACTGAATCGCCCACGGCAACCAGTACCTTCCAGACCGAGCCTGTAACTTCGGAAACGACTTTCGTGTCGGCCATATATTCTCCCTAGTCTCGTTAGTAACTTGTCGGCCAGTTGCTTAAGAGATGACGCCCTACCTCGCTCCCCAGACGCTTGCGGTGAACATCAAGCAGAGAGATTAGGCAGCTGCGCGTATCGCGCGGATCGATAACGTCTTGCGTTTCGTAGAGTGCAGCAAGGTTCCACGCCGATGTGTCGCGCGTGACCTGCTGCAGCAGTTCTTCGTAACGGGCCGGGTCTTCTTCTTTCTTCACGCCATAGAGGACGTTCACGCTGACTTCGGGCGCCATGAAGCCGAGATCGGCTGTCGGCCAACAGATGACTTCATCCGAATTCCGGCCGCCACCCATGTTCAGGTAGGCCTGACCGTAGCTCTTACGCATGATTACGGAAATCTTCGGTACCGTGACGAGCGAAAGCGCGTTCATCCAGTTGATGATTTTGCTCGGCGCGGCGCGGCGCTCGCCCTCAATACCAATGAGGAAGCCCGGCTGATCGACCAGGAACACAATCGGAATATTGAAGCTGTCGCAGAAGACGAGGAAAGACGTTGCCTTGTTGCAGGCATCGACATCGATCGCACCGCCCTTGAACATCGGATTGTTCGCGAGAACACCGACGGTGCGGCCGTTCAGGCGGATCAAAGATGTGGCAAGCGATTTGCCAAAACGTGCTTTGGTTTCGAACACGCTACCGGGATCAGCAATCGCTTCGACAACCTTGCGAACGTCGTACACCTTGCTGCCATCCGCCGGGACGATATCGGCAATGCGCTTACTGTTTTCGTCCGCACCCGCCACCACCTCTTGCACAGGCGCAGCTTCATTGTGGTGGCTCGGCAGGTAGCTGAGATAACGCTTGATCGCCGCGATCGCCTGTTCGTCGCTATCCACGACGAGATCGACGAGTCCCGTAGTTTCAGAGTGCAGTTTCCATCCGCCGAGTTCTTCGGCGTCGACCGGCTGCTTGATGGCCATGGAGGTCACACGGCTGCTGGCAACCGCCATCTGTGCGCCTTTGCGCATGACGACGAAGTCCGACATGCACGCGTACCAGGTCGACGAGCCGTAGCAGGAGCCGAGCAGCGCCGAGACCCAGGGGGACTGGCGCAAGCGCTGATACTCGGTCGGATCCTGACCCAGAATGGCGCGGCCCTGCGCACCCATTCGATCCGGCATTCGCGCGCCCGTGGACTCGCCGAGAAATATGAGTGGCATGCCGCTTTTGCTCGCCACCTCGCGCATGTGGCGGATCTTCTTGCCATTCACGACGGAACTCGAAGCGCCCATCACGGTCATGTCGTTCGAAACGACTGCAACCTGGCGTCCCCCGATCTTGCCAAATCCCGCGATTTTTCCATCGGCCGGCGTCTTCTCTCGCGCCTCCGGCAAATGAGAAGTCGCAAACAATCCGCTCTCAACGTAGGTGT
The DNA here is from genome assembly GCA_018335895.1 of Hyphomicrobiales bacterium. Taxonomy (GTDB): domain Bacteria; phylum Pseudomonadota; class Alphaproteobacteria; order Rhizobiales; family Xanthobacteraceae. The sequence continues at coordinate 59,746 of JAGXQU010000081.1, forward strand.
CCTTGTCGAGCAGGGAATCGATGCGCTCGCGTGCATTGAGATGTCCCTCCGCACGACGACGCGCGATCTTTTCCTCGCCACCCATCGCCAGCGCCTTTTTCTTGCGCGCGACAAGTTCATTCAGCTTGGTCTCAATCGTCATCTCAACTCCGGGTCGCTAGCGCAGAAAGGCTTACAGCATGTGCTGGGTTGGATGACCCGCCCACATCTTTTCCTTGACGTAACGCGTATGAACATCGCCTTCGACGAAGTCCGACTCGTCGATAAGACGCTTGTGGAACTCAATGGTCGTCGGCACTCCACTGATCTTGAATTCGCCGAGCGCGCGCTTCATGCGGGCAAGCGCCTCGGTTCGATCCGAACCCCAAACGAGAAGTTTCGCGATCAGGGAGTCATAGTGCGGAGGCAGCTTGTAGCCCGGGAATGCGTGACTATCGATGCGCACGCCGGGGCCGGACGGAGCTGTGTATTCACCGAGTACGCCGGGGCGCGGCATGAATCCCTTCTCGGGGTCTTCCGCATTGATTCGGCACTCGATCACGTGTCCCGAAACACGCACATCGGACTGCTTGATGGCGAGCGGTTCGCCGTCCGCGATCCGGATCTGCATCTTGACCAGATCCAGGCCGGTCAGCATTTCCGTCACCGGGTGTTCGACCTGAATACGCGTGTTCATTTCGATGAAATAGAATTCCTGCTTCGCAGCATCCACGATGTACTCAAGCGTACCGGCGCTGCGGTAACCGACGTGGCGCGCAAGCGCGACCGCTGACGCGGTAATACGCTCGCGCAGCGCGGGCGAAAGGGCCGGCGACGGCCCCTCCTCCACTAGCTTCTGATGGCGCCGCTGAATCGTGCAGTCGCGCTCGCCCAGATGAATGATGTTGTTGCCGTCACCGATCACCTGAACCTCGACATGCCGGACAGGTGAAAGATACTTTTCAATGTACAGCGAACCGTCACCGAATGCCGCAGAGGCTTCCGCTGCAGCGCGTTCGAGACTTTCGCGCAACTCGCCTTCCTGAGTGACGACACGCATGCCGCGACCACCGCCGCCGGCCGCCGCCTTCACGAGTAGCGGATACCCGACGCGCTTGCCGATCTCGATCGCCTCTTCGGGCGACGTGATCGGATCGGGAGAGCCCATCGTGATCGGTACGCCCGCTTCGTGCGCAAGCTTGCGCGCAGCAGCCTTGTCGCCCATCAGGCGGATCACGGAAGATTGCGGCCCTACATAAATGAGACCCGCCTTCTCGCACTGCTCAGCGAATTCGGCATTCTCCGACAAAAAGCCGTAGCCCGGGTGAATCGCATCCGCGCCCGAGGCTTTTGCGGCGTCGATCAGTACCTTCTGGTTGAGGTAACTTTCCTTCGACGGAGCAGCGCCGATGCAAACGGATTTGTCCGCGAACTTTACCGCGAGAGAATCCTGATCGGCTTCTGAATAACCTTGCACTGCAGCGATACCGAGTTCGCGACACGCACGAATGATCCGCACGGCGATTTCACCGCGATTGGCGACGAACAGGCTTTTGATCCGCTGCATAACTGGCGTACTTCCACCAACAAGGAGTGATTAAGTCCTTGGTGAAGCAAGGACTTTACGCTCTCTAAATTCATCTATATGTATTAATATACGTTGTCGGTGGCTACGACAAGCGGATTCGCTCAATCGACGCGAATCTCTCCACCGACGGCGTTGCGATATTCGTAAGCGTCGGTGCGAATGAGTGATTTGCGGAATTCGACGGGCTTGTTCCCGAATGCGTAAGCGATGCGGATCACGGAGAGGAGCGGCGTGTTGACCTGCACGGCAAGCCGCTCTGCACTCCACTGGTTGGCCACCGCGCCGTGCAAACGATCAAGAACGCGAAACACGTTGATGCCGAAATGACTTTGATAGAAGCCATACATCGTCGTCTCGCGCGCAACGAGATCCTCCTCGCGCATGCCGAAGTATATCTTCTTGGAGAGGTTGATCTCATCGAGGATCACGGGATTGCCCCCCATGAGCAGCAGATTGACGATGCGATAGATTGGGTCTCCCTTTCGCAACCCCAGCGCCTCGGCGATCTCTGCGTCGGCGCGGCTCTCTTCAAAGGACAAGGTCTGCACGATCGGAATCACGCGGACGCCGTCCTGTCTGAAGATTGGCCAGAAGCGATTGAGCATTCGCTCAGGGCTCAATGCCGCCAAGAAAGTGCCGCGTCCCTGCTGCCGTACGACGATGTGCTCGGCGACAAGATCGTCCATGGCGCGGCGTACCGTACCGATACTGACATCAAAACGTGCAGCGAGCTGCTTTTCCGTCGGGAGCGGATCGTTCGGGCTGATATCGCCGCTGCTCAACATACGCGTGACGTCGATCTTGATGCGCTTGTAAAGCGAAACGCCGTTTTCCTCGTTCGCCCCGTTCGATTTGCGGGTGCGCGTGCCGGCACGGCTCTTCTTGCGGGACTTGGATTTCATTTGTTGGAAGCGACCTTGAAAACTGGAGCTGTGTGAATGACGAAATTCCGTTGCATTGTTGCCGGCGCGCTGGGTGTCGGCGGCCGCGCATTGCTCGACGAACTTGAGAACCGCACGGAATGGGAAGTATTCGCGCTCTCCCGCCGCAAGCCTGACTTCAATAGCCGTGCGCGGTTCATCTCCGTGGATCTCAGCGATCCCGCAGAGACCCGACGCGCGGCAGAAGAGATAAGCGGAACGACGCACGTATTCTTTGCGGCATATACGCCCCAGCCCACGCTCGCGGAAGAAGTCGTGCCCAATTTGAACATGCTGAAAAATCTCGTCACATCAATAGAATCGATGTCGCCGCAATTGCGGCACGTTGCAATTGTGCAGGGAAGCAAGTGGTATGGCAATCACTTAGGGCCCTACAAGACCCCCGCCAGGGAAGACGACCCGCGGCACATGCCGCCGAACTTCTATTACGATCAGCAAGACTGGATCGAAGCGTACCAGCGCGGGAAGCCGTGGAACTGGTCATCGTGGCGGCCACACGGTTTCTGCGGCACCTCGGTCGGAAGTGCGATGAACCAGCTGACCGGGCTCGCAGTCTACGCGACCATCTCCCGCGAACTCGGCCTACCCCTGCGTTTTCCGGGATCGCCGATCGCATTCAAGTCGGTCTACCAGTTTACCGATGCTTCTCTCCTTGCCCGCGCGCTGCTCTGGGGCAGCGAAAATCCCGCTTGCGCAAACCAGGCGTTCAATCTCACCAACGGCGAATTCGAGCGCTGGGAAAATATCTGGCCTGCGATCGCCCAATGCTTCGGCATGATTCCGGGCCCGGTGCAGACCATTAGCCTCGCCCGCTTCATGGCGGACAAAGAGCCCTTGTGGGCTCGCATCTGTGAGAAGCACGGTCTTAAGCCCTATCGGATTCAGGATCTCGTAAAATGGGACTTCGTCGACTGGGTCTACGGCGCAACTTTCGATCAGATGTCCAATCTCTCGAAAGTTCGCCGCGCAGGCTGGACCGAAACGCTCGACGCGGAGACGATGTTTAAGCGTCTATTCGAAAAACTCCGCGCCGAACGGATCATTCCGTGACTACGATCTCAACTCTTGATCTTCAGGAGTTTCGCAGCGTTGCCCCACATTATCTTCGGGATGATGTCCTGCCGGTAGCCGAGTGCGAGGAAGTCCCGCACCGCCTCCTGAATGTCCTTGGTCGGATAAGCGGACCCGAACAGCGTCCGGTCTTCGAGAAACATGTTGGCGCCCTTCACATAAGTGTCCGCACCGATCATGCCGACCGTGGCGCCGTAAAGATCCGGCGAGACGTAGATGTTCGGGCAGGCCAACGCGACGACGACCATCTCTTCCGCGTACGGCCAAGCCGCGTGCGAAACAATGAACTTTACCTTCGGATATTTCTGCGCGGCCCTCTGAATGGAAACCGGACGCGACCAACTGATGTCGTGTCCGCCGAGCGCGGACAACAATCCGGAGAGCGAAATCGAAACCGGAAGGTCGAATTCCTGCGCAATTTCGTAAATCGGGTCGAGGCTTTCATCGTCCGACCAGCGTGGCCGCATTCCCGAACCGGGCTCAATCGAAATGCCTTTAACGTTCGTCGCCCGCGCGTATTCGCGCACTTCCGCCAAACCCTGCGGAATGGCTTCCAGATCAATGCCGAGAAATCCGAGGAAACGGTCCGGCCATTTTGCAACGGCTTCCACGATATCGCGATTGTCGACGCCGCCGAGATTTCCGGCGCCAGAAGCCGCCCGGCCCATGAGGACGCCATACTTGATGTTGGCCGAGTCCATCTCTTCGAACAGAAGATCGAGCGACTCGAGCCACGCGGAGCGCGGTCCCTTAAAACTCACGAGATTGCGCGGATAGTGCATCGCCGTACGAAATACGGAGCCTTTGGTCCACGCCGGAATCGGCGGACGCAAACGCATGTCAATAATCGGCATCATCATACTCAACTAAACCTCCCTTTGTCGGCATTCATATTTTTGCACGCATTCGGTTTCCAGCCCTCAGACAACCCCGAACTCGATTGGAGTACCCCATGAAAGCGAAACACATGATCCTCGTGATGTACGACGGGCCCACCAACGCAGAGTTCATCGAATGGATGAACGGGCCGCACTACGAGGAAGTTGCAGCGACGCCCGGCATCGTCGCCGCGCGCCGCTTCGAAGTAACCGCAGGCCCCGAAGGTCACCGTCGGTATGTTGCAATTCTTGAAACCGAGGACCTTGCGAAGACTCTCGCCTGGCGCGACAGCCCCGAAGGTCAGCGCTCGCAGAAAGAGGCCAACGATCGGGGTGTCACGAACCGTTACTCGCTTGTGTGCAAACTGGCGCACTCTACGGTTCCCGGCGAAACCACGTGATCAGTACGGCAGCCCCAGAAGCTGCGGCATGATGGTCGTGATCGACGGGAAAAAGATCAGAATCAGCAGGCCGAGGAACAGCACCGCAAGGAATGGCAGCAGCGGCATGATCAGCTGCTCCATTTTGATCTTGCCTATGCTGCACGCCATCAGCACGCCGATACCCGCAGGCGGTATGAAAAGACCGATACCGGAGGCGAGCACAACTATCGTCAGCCAATGAACCATGTCGATGCCGAGCGAGCGGATGAGCGGAAGCAGGATCGGAACGAAGATCAGGACCGCCGGCGCGCCCTCGAGGATCGAGCCCACGAAAATGAAGATGAGCGCGGTGATGAGCAGCACGCCCCATGGCGGAATCTCCGTCGCGCGCATCCATTCGGCCACGGCCTGCGGAATGCCCTGCGTCGCGAGCAGGTATCCGAAGATCATGGCAAAGCCCATCAGGATCGCGATCAGCCCCGTAGCGACGCCAGTCTGCACCAGCGCGTCGAAGATGTTCTTCCAGGTCAGGTTGCGATAGACGAGCCCGCCGACGAGCAGTGAGTAGACGACAATGATTGCCGCCATTTCCGTGATCGTCGCAATGCCGAGCCGGATGCCGATAAAGATGATCAGCGGAATGCCGAGTGCGAGCGAAGCATCCTTGAGACCCGCGAGCATCTGCGCTCGCGAGTGGGATGCGTCGCGCGGCATATTATATATCCGTGCCTGTACCGCGATCAGCGCAAACACGAGCCCGCCAAGGAGCAGCGAGGGCAGGAGACCGGCCGCAAAAACGGCGACCACCGATGTATTCGCAACCGCGGCCACCACGACCATCAGAATGCACGGCGGAATCAGAATTGCGAACGCGGACGATGCGCTGATCAGAGAAAGGCTGTAGGGCCTCGGATAGCCTGCACGCTCGAGCGGCTTCAACGTCATCGCGGACACTGCGGAGACGTCCGCAACCGTCGAACCGGAAACGCCGGATTGCAGCATCGTGCCGAGCACGACGCCCATGGGCAAACCGCCGCGGAATCGTCCGACCAGCGTTCGCGCGAAATAAATCAGGCGTTCGGAGATACCGCCCTGCTCCATGATCGTGCCTGCGAAAATGAAAAGCGGGATCGCAAGCAGAACAAAGGAGTCGACGCCCATCACGGTGCGATGAACGATCATGTTCAGCGGGATGGTATCCTGGAAGCCAAGAACGAGAAGCGAGGACAGGCCCATTGCGAAGCTGATGGGCAGGCCGATCACGACGAACAGTGCGAATGCACCAATGAGAATTGCGATTGTCATGTTGGCTCCTACTCGCTCAGCCGCACGGCTTCTGTACCGAGAGCGTCAGGACGCGCACGCTTGCCGCGCATCGTGTCCCACAAATTAAAGACTGCGTAGATCGACATCAGTACACCCGCGACCAGAACCGCGAAGTAGAGCCACGCGATGCTGACATCGAGACCGGGAAGACGCTGCAGGAAAGAGAAACGGACGGTGATCCATCCTTGAACGGTGAAGAGCAGCGAAAAAATCAGGATGGCCGAATCCTGAATCATTTCGACGATCCAGCGCCACTTCGGCGACAGCCGGTCGATCACGAAATCGACGCCGATATGGGCACGATGCCGGACACCTACAGCGAAGCCAATGAACACAGTCCAGATGAACAGCAACCGGGATGCCTCGTCGGACCAAGATAACCCGATGTCGAGGGCGTACCTTGCGAACACCGATACCGTAAGGAACAGCACCAGAATGCCGATCAGGATCGCAAGAAGTATTTCCGGGATCTTCAGTATCAAGAACCAGAACGCCCGCTCGGCAGGTGACTTCGACTTTTCTGGTTGCACGGTACCTTGCAGCATAGGACTTCCCCCAAAAACAGTAGAGCGAATCGTGGGAGGGCTCCTTCGCCCTCCCACGATCACGATCTTAGTTCGTCTTCTGCGAATCCAACACGAGATCGAGGATTTCTTTATCGATGTTCTTGTCGAACTGCTTCCAGATCTGCCGGCCCGTTTCCCGCCAGATCTTCATTTCATCGGCGGTAGGACGATAGGTCTGCACGCCGAGCTTCTTCGCGTTGGCGCGTGCGGTGTCGCTGTTTTCCTGGTCCAGCTTGTTCGCGTAGATTTCAGCTTCCTTTGCGGCCTCAAGAACAATCTTCTGAAGATCCGCAGGCAGCTTCTCGAAACGCTCTTTGCGAATCGCGAGAGTCTGGATGCCAATCACGGCCTTGTTCTCTGTTGCGTACTTCAGCACTTCGTAGTGCTTCGCCGTGGAGAGCCAGGTCGGCATCACGAATTCGCCGTCGACGACGCCCGAGCCCAGCGCGTTGTACACTTCCGCCCAGTCGATCGCGGTAGCGATTGCACCCCAATTGCGGAACATCGCGATTTCAACCGGCGATGCGGTGGTACGGAACTTCAGGCCTTTCAGATCATTCGGAACATGAATCGGCCGCCTGTTGTTGACGATGTCACGGAATCCGCCGTTGTCGAGCTGCATCAGAAGCTTGAAGCCGGCCTTTTCGAAACGTTCGCTGATGACCTTGCCGACCTTGCCATCGAGCGCTTTGCGGAACGATGCTTCGTCGTTGAAGACGTAGGGCAGATCCATGAACAGAAGCGCGTTCGTGAAGGCAGCCCAGTTCGCGTTGGAAGCACCGGCGAAATCGACCGAGCCATTCACCATTGCTTCGAGCGCAGTACGCTCGCTGTAAAGCGAGCCGGCGAGATAGGTTTCGACCTTGACTTTGCCGCCCGTCTTCGCGGCAACGATCTCGGCAAACTTGACCATTCCCTTACCGATTGCGTTATCAGCGGTCGCGCCGTGCGCAAGCTTCAACACCGTCGGTGCCTGCTGAGCGGAGACGCTTGCGGACGCAATCGCCAGACCCATAACAGCGGCGGCTATGCCTCCCGCGAATTTTGCTTTCATTGACACCATCTTATCCTCCCTATGTAGCGTTATGTTGGGTTTGACATGAGCACTTGGGTGCTTCTTTTTCTTTACATGCCTCGCGAATAGACGAGACGCGTATTCTTTTTCTGCACGTCGACGTAACGAACCTGCGGCCGTTTTGAGAACTCCTGCACGAGCCGCGCGACCGGACTGAAGCGCGGCGAAGCGAGATCGAGCGGCCCGGCGGCAAACATTTCGTTCACTTCGTTGCCGGCGAACATGTAGCGAAGGATGAGTTCATCATCGTCCGCGCCCGGATAGGCTTTGCGCAACGACGGAAGCGCGGGCGGCAGCGGTTGGGGCTTCAGCGGAATCTTCGGCGAACCGTTTGCGATGATACGATCGAGCACGTTGGGCTCAACCGGTGCGAGCAGCTTGCCGAAGTGGCCGAGCGCATACATCTTCACTTCGTCCGGAACCGTACGATAGCGCTCGCCGCCGACGACATTCAGCATCGCCTGCACGCCGATGATCTGCGAGAACGGCGTAACCATAATTGGCCAGCCCAGATCGGCCCGAATCTGAACGATCTCCTGAAGAATTTCCTCGAAGCGGCTTTCGAGCCCCGCTTGCTGCAACTGGAACTTCCAGTTCGCAAACATTCCGCCTGGCATCTGGTGCTGGTAATGGAACGAGTCGTATTCCATCGGCGCGCCTTTGGCGAAACCCTCCTGCTCAGCAAGTTTTGTGAGGTATGCGCTGACGTCATCGATCTTGGTCCGGTCGACCTTCGTATCGAAACGGTTAAGCTTCAGATTCTGGAGCGTCGACTGCACCGAAGGTTGCGCGGGGCCGCTTGCCAGCGGTGCGATCGAAGTGTGCAATTGATCGACACCGAGCTTGATCGCTTCGAGATAAACGAGTGGCGCGAGACCAGTATTGCAATGACTATGCAACTCTAGGGGACGCCCACCCATTACGGCCTTGAGCGCCGGCACCAGCGTGCGGATCCGATCTGGCGTGAGCAGAGCGCCCGAGTCCTTGATCATGATCGCATCGACATTGCCGCGTTCGATCAATGCCTTCGCGGTCCGCGCATACACTTCGTCGGTGTGAACAGGGCTTTCGCAAAACACGAGCGCGCCCACCGAATACATGCCAAGCCGCTTCGCGTGATTCACGCTGACCAGCATATTCTCGACGTCGAACAGCGCATCCAGCGTGCCGACCACGCGAAAGCCATTCGCGTGAAGACGCTCGATCCAGAACTCAACAATATCGTCGGGGACCATGCTAAAGCCGACGAGACTCTTGCTGCGGCAATACCCGCGAAGTGGCGTATTGCGGAATTTCTCTCGGAATAGCCGCGCTTTCTCCCACGGATTTTCCTTGAGATAGCGAACGCAGACGTCGAACTGTACCGGCGCCATGAAGTCGATCATCGCGAAGCCCGCTTCGTCCATGGCTTCCGCGATCGGGAGCATCATCCCGGCCGTCATGCGCGTCGCCCACAGGCACTGCTGCGCGTCGCGAAGTGTCGTATCGATAATGTCTATCGTACGCCCGGCTCGCGCGGACGTGCTGGAGGGCGAAGTTCCCGCTGTAGTTTTCGAAGATCGCGCTGCGAAGTTCATGCGACGAACCGATTAGTCCGGTTTCACGAAGAACAGCGGTTGGTCGTCTTCGACCATATCGCCGTCGTTCACGGCAATCGAAACGATGGTTCCCGACACTCCGGCATTTACGGTCTTAAACAGCTTCATGACCTCGATCATGCAAACGGTGTCGTCCGGGCCCACGCGCTTGCCGACCTCGACATAAGCCGGCTCCGACGGCGAAGGCGCGCGGTAAAAGCGGCCCAGCATCGGGGCCTTGATCGCAACTGTTCCCGCCTCGCTGTTCGACGATGCAGCCGATGGCGCGACCGAAACCTTGGCCGCAGGTGCACTTGCATTCCCGACGGTTGCCGCCGGCACAGCCGATGTGGGAGGCGGCATGCTCACGGCCGGCTCGGATACCGTGATCGCAGCCGTCACGCCTTTACGCACATGAAGTTTAAACTCTGCGGTCTCCAACTTCACCTCCACGTCGGTGAGGTTGTCGACGACTCGCAGAATCTCTTCGACGTCGCTGTTGGTGAAGGTAGGCGAATTGGACATGATACTTGACTTAGCCTTCTTAAATTCAAGTCTGCGACTAGACGTCGACGGTATTCACGAGTTCGGCGATGTCATTGCACGACTCCAGCGTGCGCATGATCTCGACGGAGCGTACGATGCGGTCTTCAGGCAACAGTCCCTCGACACAGCCGCGGTACTTTTCGATGCATTGATCGAAACTGAAGAGGTGCGGCGGCTGCCCTTTCGAGAGCTTCGGCTCGATCGAAACATCCTTACCGTTTTTAAGGCGATAAACGATCCGAGGCGTCCATCCGGTCGGCGCCCAGCCCCAATCTTCCCGGATTACCATGCGCACCTTTGACCGGAGCGCACGGAACTCTGCACTCTCGATTTTCGCTCTCGAGAAACTGGACGGAAGAATGCGCGGCTCCAGCAGGGCGGCAGCGACTGCGTGCGGCAGACTAAACTGTGCCTCGATTTCATTTCCGGGCTCCAGATACTGAACAACCGTCGGGAAGAATGCATTCACGTCGATCTGGATTTCGGAAATTTGGTCGGCTGAAATCGTGCCGGCTTCACGTTGTTCAAGCGTCGACTCGATCATCCGCTGCAAATGATAGCAACACGGGTACTGCTTGATGCCCACTTCAAGTACACGATAAGGCAGTCCCCAGTCCTTCAGAATCCCGGCGGCATTGTCGACCTTCCCGGCCGTGATCAGATTCAGGAGGCCGCGGGGCGCTTCAAGCACATCGACTTGTCCGGTGAAACCGTCAGCAGCAAGCAACGCAGCAGTAAGTCCGTTGCGCGCGGCGAATCCCATTTCCGCGATGTGGGCCATCGAACCGGTCTGGTAACCGACACCGCTGCCCTGCGAGGCGGCAATGCTAAGCGCGTGTGTGGTTTTGGCTTCGTCAAGGCGTAGCAGTTTTGCAGCAGCGACCGCGCAACCCAGTGCACCAGCGAGCGCGAGCACCATATAACCAAGGCGCCGCGCTTCGCGGCAGGCGATACCGATGCGCGCCTGAGTCTCGTACGCGACCACAAACGCTTCTAGTGCGGTGCGACCGTCGGAATGAAGATGCTGTCCCAGCGCGAAAATCACAGGGAATAATGTGTAACTCGACACCGCCTCTGGAAAACTATCGTCTTCATATTCCGTCGCATGTGCATAAGTCGCGTTAGCCAGCGCGGCCCATTCTACGGAAGTCTTCAGATTGGCACCAAACACCGACGCCTCGGTGCTGCCACCAGCACGCTTGACGTATCGAGTAACGATATCGGACCCGGCGCTACGCGGACCCGCCAGCATCGCGCCTAACGCACTCATCGCTAGCGTCTTGCTGTATTCGGAAACGTCACTGGGGATCTCGTCCAAGCGAGTTTTCGAAACCCGATGCGCGATCTCCCGGGTTATTGGTGGCGTTGGCGTCATCATTCTTCTTTCTTATTTGTCTAACGCAATGATATGGAAACATCTATATCTTTCCAACAGCTTTTTTTAGGTTGCCGGAAAAAATGTTGACAATCTGGTATCTCCACAAACGATTGATTTATTTAACTTTTCTACGTTCCCTTTGTGCAACATGGATTCCCGCGCGCAAATTCAATCATATCTTTTCTTGGGTGCGGCGCAGTGAAACCGCGCACGTCGAGAGAACCCCCACGCGCCTAACATTCGCGACACGAGCCATGTGTCTCGATCATGCGTAACGTCATGCAGCCTACTGGCGTTGCATTGCTCTGCGTGGTTAGTGCCTCTGATGTGCTCAAGAACAAGGAACAACAATGTCTACTGTCGCTGAACACAAGCCGCTGATTGAATCACTTTGGCCTACGGTCTCGGGGAATGATGCGCGTGGGTTGCTTGGCAAAGTGCTACTCGTCATTGGCGGCAGTTTGCTGCTGACGATGTCTGCGAAGATCAATGTGCCGTTCTATCCGGTGCCAATGACCATGCAGACCTTCGCCGTCATCATGATTGGTGCAGCGTTCGGCTGGCGCCTCGGTGCAGCGACGGTGCTGTTTTATCTCGCGCAGGGCGCAGTCGGCTTTCCGGTTTTTGCCGGCACGCCCGAAAAAGGCATCGGTCTTGCCTATATGGCGGGACCCACCGGCGGCTATCTCGTCGGCTTCGTTGCGGGAGCGGCAGTTGCAGGCTGGCTGGCGGAGCGCGGCTGGGACCGCTCGATGCTCCTGCTCGCGCTCGCGATGTTTTTTTCACACGCTACGATCTTCGTATTCGGCACGGCGTGGCTGGGCGCTTTGATCGGCTACAAGAATGCGTGGCTCGCCGGCGTCGCACCGTTCTATCTTGCGACAGCGTTCAAGACCTTGCTCGCCGCGGCATGCCTGAAAACCGGTTGGTCGATGGTGACTCCTCGCTGACGACGCGAGCATCGAGTGCGATCGAGACTCCGATCGAGCGTCTTACGCCTTCTTCGCCCGAGGACCACTTTCTGGAAGTTGCTGTTGCGTTTAGATAGTCGTGCATAATGCCCGGGGCTTGCGGTCGCGTCCGTTGGCTCCGCTCGCGGGGACAGCATCAGCCATGCCAGACGCAATCCTACGATGAACATGATCAATGCGGCAGGTTCGTCTTCCGTTTGGATCGCGATGGGGTTGCTGGCGTTCATCGCAGGGCTGCTTCGAGGCTTCGCGGGATTTGGTTCTTCACTGTTGCTGGTGCCGCCTCTCGGACTTGTTCTTGGGCCGACTTTAGCGGTCACAATCGGAACGATTCTAGAGTGCGCGGCGACCCTGCTGCTTTTCTTCCCCGCTCTGCGGCACACGAATTTTCGCACACTGGTTCCGATGGTGGCTGCTGCTAGTGCGGCAGTCCCGATCGGTCATGCGGTCCTAACCCTCACCGATCCGTCGCTGAGTAATCTCCTCATCAGCTTTGCGGTTCTATGCATGTCGGTGTGGATCATCGCCGGTAGCGCCATCAAATTTCCTCGTGGGTTGTTTGGGCGACTTTTCGCTGGTTCGCTTTCTGGCTTTTTTAACGGCTTCGGCAGTGCAGGAGGGCCGCCGCTTATGCTCTACATTCTCTCCGGCTCTGAACCCGCAGAGGTAAAGCGAGCCAATATCATTACGGTTTCTGGCGTGGCGCTGATATCTGCAGTCATTTCGATGTATTGTTTCGGCTTGCTGGAACGCCAAGCATTGACCGGTGGCCTTCTGCTCGCTCCTATTTTCTTGATCGGAGGATTGATCGGAGTGCAAGTCTTTCGAGCTGCACCCGAGCGATTTTATCGCCAGGTTGCCTTGATCGCATTGGTAGTAGTTTCGTCTATTATGTTCTTAGTAAACCTTTTTCGTCTTACCGCTTGACCGGACGCTGTTCGAGTCAAACTACATTCCATCGAATCGTGAGTTTAGTTTCGATGTTTTTGCGCGAGGGGACACCGCAGGACAATGCTAGCGATTTTTCAGACTTTTACCCACCCTCCGTCATCCGCGATCTGAGTGGACCAATCACATCAGGGATGTAGTCTTAACAGACATGGATTCATCTCAATCAAATAGCGTCGGCAGATTTTCTTTGGGAGCTGAAATCCTGCTTCTGCTGGCCGGTGTAAACCCGAACTCGGACGCAATCCGCATCATGATCTCGGCCTGGCGGTTGGCGATCGTGAGATAGGGCGACTGCTGCGGATAGCCGGATGGGGATTTCACCATGGCGCCGTATTTCTGGATTTGCTCCATGGCCTCCGCCCAAAGCGCATAAGCTCCGCAGTAGGAAGCAAGTGCTGCCCGATCGAGATTTGTGAGAATACGAAGCTTCCCAAGTTCTACAACGAGCCGGTCCCACTCCCGTCTAGCAACGGGACCCAGCTCTGGCGGGCAGTCGGGAACCGAAGGCTCTGGTTTGGGCTC
>JAGXQU010000082.1 GCA_018335895.1 Hyphomicrobiales bacterium
AGTTCGGCAGCGCCTCAGACATCGCGAGGCGCCCCGCCAGTTGGAACGCCATGTCGGATGAATCGACGGAGTGATACGAACCGTCCGTCAGCGTCACGGCGACATCGACCACCGGGAAGCCCAGCGGCCCACACTTGAGGTACGAGCGCACGCCTTCTTCCACCGAAGGCACGTATTGCTGCGGCACCACGCCGCCCTTGATCGTATCCCCGAACTGAAAGCCACTGCCGCGCGGCAGGGGCTTGATGTCGAGCACCACATCGCCGAACTGACCATGCCCGCCGGATTGCTTCTTGTGGCGTCCGCGCTGCGAAGTCGGCTTACGGATCGTCTCGCGGTAGCCGACGCGCGGCGGATGCGTAAGCACCTTGACGCCGAAGCGCTCGCGCAGGCGTTCGACCGCGACCCGCAGATGCATTTCGCCCTGTCCCCACAGCACGATCTCTCCGAGATCGGCGTTGTGCACGACGCTGAGCGAGGGGTCCTCGTCCGCGAGTTTCGCGAGCGCAAGACCGAGCTTCACGTCGTCCTTCCGCTCCGCCGCCGAGATCGCGAGCGACAGCACCGGCGGATAGGGCACGACCGCGCCGAGCGAAACCGGCGCCTTGCCCGTCGTGATCGTCTCGCAGGTCGCGACCGGATCGAGCTTGCCGAAGCCCGCAAGATTTCCGGCCACGGCCGCATTCCGCTTCTCGATGCTCGCTCCCTTGATCGAGAAAACTCCCGCGACACGCGCCGATGCGCCGGAGGTCGCGGTTACGGTCGCGCCTTCGCCGATTTCGCCGGTAAGCACACGCGCGATCGACAGTTTGCCGCCATGGCTGGTGTGCAGCGTTTTGACGACATCGGCGATGCCGTCGCCGCTTGCACGCAGCTTCAGCCGCGCGGCGGTCTGCTCCACGCCAGGCGCCTCGTGACGGAGCGCCTTCAGGAGCCGCAGCACGCCGTTCTGCCGCACGGCCGACCCGATCAGCACCGGACAGATCGCGCCCTCGCGCAACTCCTTCGACAGGTCGTCGAACACTTTGTCCCTCGGCGGCTGAATATCCTCGAGCAGCTGCTCCATCAGTTCGTCGTCGTGATCGGCGAGTTTCTCGAGCATCGTGAAGCGCGCGTCCTTCTCGCGGCTCGCGTTCTCGCCGTCGAGATCGACCACTTCGCTCGCCGCGTGCTCGCGGTAGATGAAGGCCCGCTCGAGCGCGAGATCGACGAAGCCGACGACGATGCCGTCCCTCCAGATCGGAATCTGACGCAGGACGAGCGGAATGCGCGACACCGGTTGCAACAGCGCGAGCGTCTCGCGCAGGCGGCGCTCGGCCTTGTCGATCTTGTTGATGAAAAGAAATCTCGGAATGCCCTGCGCTTCCAGCTCGCGCATCACGAGCTGGAGCTGCGGAGTTTTTCTCGGATCCGCCTCGCAGACGACGACGGCCGCATCGACCGCTGGAACGGCCGCACGCATTTCATGGGCGAACTCTACGGAGCCCGGGCAATCGATGAAATGAAACGTGTCGCCGAGAAATTCTGCCGACGCGACGTTCATCTCCACGCTCATCTTGTGCGCGCGGGACTCCGCCCCGGCATCGCCGACGCTCGTTCCCGCATCCACGCTGCCGGCACGCGCAATCGCGCCCGTGCGGGCGAGGATCGCTTCGAGCAGCGTAGTCTTTCCGGATTGAAATGGACCGACGAGCGCGATCGCGCGCGGGCCCTTGCGACTTATGCCTTTAAGGTTTTCCGCCCCGGCATTGCTGCTAACAGCGCCGTTAGCAGCGGGGCCTTTTTTGTCAGCCATCGACACCTCCCTGACCCGGTGGTGTCGAGCGCCGCTCGCCCGGCTTGACCGGGTTACCGGCCGAGAGAGGACGGCCGGGAAACAATCGTTTCAGCGAAACGCCGCGAGCGCAAGCGCGCAGTTACTTTGCGCCGCAGCGCAAGTGAAAACACACCGCAAAAACAAACGCGGCCCGGGGCGTCCGGGCCGCGCATTGTACGAAAAGTGCAGACGGTCAGCGCAGTTCGATTTCGCCGATGCCGAGCGAAATACCGACGCCGACGCTGGTCTCGCCCGAGATCGGCTGGAGCGCGACGGTATTGTTCGAACCGCCGACCAGCACGTTGGCGCCGAGACCGACGACAAGCGCGATATTGCCGGACGCGCCGCGATACACGCCGCGCAGATCGCCGGGGTAAAGGCGCTTGTTGTGCGCATGCACCGCCCAGACCAGGTTGCCGCCCTGGCTGACGTTCAGGTCGATACCGACGCGGTCGAGATCGGCCTTGTAGCGATGACGCTGCTTGCTGTTGACCGGATAGAAGGTGCAGCCTGCGGTGCGCATCGAGCCGACGACGAAGCTCACGTTCGGCGCCACCTTGCATTCGAGCGTGCCGATACGCTCGTACCGCGCATCAGCGGCGGTCGAGCCGAAAGTGAAAGCCGCAGCCACGGCGGCTGCGAGCACGAGAAGACGACGGTTCATGGAGGCTCCCTTCGGATTTCGGTCCGTTTGGTCACGGACTCGATTGAATTCCAGACATATGCAGCATCCCATAACTTTGATCGAGAGCAAAAGTTCCATCTTCACGGTGCTTTTGCTGCTGCGCCGCAACAGATCGCGCAAAGTCAACGGCTTGGAGGGCGGTCAGTCCCTCACTTCAGGTTGCCGCAGAAGCGCTGGATGCGCCTTCCGGCATCCTCCAGTTCCTTCTCCGACGTCGCATAGGAAATGCGGAACGCAGGCGACGAACCGAACGCCGCACCATGCACCACGGCGACGCCTTCGGTCGCGAGCAGTTCTTTCGCGAAATCCTCGTCGTTTTCGATCTTCTTGCCCGAAGGCGCGGTCATGCCGATCGTGCCCGCGCAGGACGGATAGACATAGAATGCGCCTTCCGGCGTGGGGCACTTGATGCCCTTCGCCTGATTCAGCATCGAGACGACGAGATCGCGGCGGCTCTTGAACGAGACGTTGTGCTTCTCGATGAAGTCCTGCGGGCCGTCGAGCGCCGCCACCGCCGCCCACTGCGAGATCGCGGACGGGTTCGTGGTCGATTGCGACTGCAGCGTGCCCATCGCCTTGATGAGTTGCTCGGGACCGGCGGCATAGCCGATGCGCCAGCCGGTCATGCAATAGGCCTTCGACACGCCGTTCATGGTCAGCGTGCGGTCGTAGAGCGAAGGCTCCACCTGCGCCGGCGTCGCGAACTTGAAGCCGTCATAGACGAGCTTCTCGTACATGTCGTCGGTCAGCACCCACACCTGCGGATGCTTCTTCAAGACATCCGTGACCTTCTTCAGTTCGTCATGCGAATAGGCCGCGCCCGAAGGGTTCGAAGGCGAGTTGAAGATGAACCACTTGGTCTTCGGCGTAATCAGCCGCTCAAGATCGGCGGCCTGCACCTTGAAGCCGTCTCCGGCCTTGGTCGGCAGCGGCACGGGCGTACCGCCGCAGAACTGCACGATATCCGGATAGCTCACCCAATACGGCGCGGGGATGATCACCTCGTCGCCGGGATTGATGGTCGCCACCAGCGCGTTGAACAGCACCTGCTTGCCGCCGGTACCGACGGTCACCTGGCTCGGCTTGTACTTGAGCCCATTGTCGCGCTCGAACTTGCGGCAGATCGCGGCCTTCAGTTCGGGAATGCCGTCGACCGCAGTGTACTTGGTTTCGCCGCGCTGGATCGCGGCGATTGCCGCGTCCTTGATGTGCTGCGGCGTATCGAAATCCGGCTCGCCTGCCGAAAGCGCGATCACGTCTTTTCCCGCCGCTTTCATCTCGCGAGCGACGTTGGAAATTCCGATCGTGGGCGACGGCTTGATGCGCTGGAGCGCATCGGAAATGAAGGCCATTTTCATGCTCCGGATTGCCGGTTTTCGGCGGCGCGGAAAGTAGTCAAAGCGGCCCTACCCCGCAACCGGAACTTAAGCCACCCAAGGATAAAAACACGCGTAAGAATATGCCGGATTCACGAGCGAGTCGGACATGAACGGCCTTGCGAGCGGCAACTGGCTGACGGCGGAGCGCCTGCGGGCCTATTGCCTCATTCTGATCGCCCTTGCCGTCATCGCGCTTGGCACTCTGCTCGCAACCTCGAAGGGTCTGAACGATTATCAGGGCCGCCCGCTCGGGACCGATTTCTCGAATGTTTATGCCGCCGGGAAATATGTCCTCGAAGGCAAGCCGGCGGCACCCTACGACTGGCCGCTCCAGCATAAAAAAGAACAGGAAATTTTCGGCGAGCAGACGCCGTTTTACGGCTGGCACTATCCGCCGATCTTTCTGTTTCTCGCGGCCGCGCTTGCGCTCTTTCCCTACCTCGCCGCACTCGCGGTCTGGCAGGCGTCTACGCTCGCGCTTTATCTCCTGTCGATCCGCGCGATCCTGCCGCGCGCCGCTATCTGGCTGCCCGCACTTGCTTATCCTGCCGTGCTCATCAACATCGCACACGGCCACAACGGCTTTCTCACGGCGGCATTGATCGGCGGCGGGCTTTATCTTCTGCGCAGCAAACCCGTTGCTGCGGGCATCCTGCTCGGTCTTCTGATTTACAAGCCGCAGTTCGGCGTACTCATTCCGCTCGCGCTCGCGGCGGGCGGCTACTGGCGCGCGTTCGTCGCGGCCGGACTAACGGTGCTTGCGCTATGCGCCGCCAGCTACGTCGCGTTCGGCATCGAGACATGGGATGCATTTCGCGACAGCATGACGCTCACACGCGAGATCGTGCTCGAAAAAGGCGACACCGGATTTCATAAGATCCAGAGCGTATTTGCAGCGGTGCGCCTGCTCGGCGGCTCGGCGGGGCTCGCTTATGCGGCGCAGGGAATTGTCTTTGTCACCGTTGCCGCATTCGTGTTCCGGCTCTGGCGCGGCAACAGGGCTTTCGCGCTGAAAGCGGCGGCGCTGATCGCGGGCAGCATGCTCGCCACACCCTATCTGCTCGACTACGACCTGACGATCGCAGCGCCCGCGATTGCCTTCCTCGCGGCGCATGGACTGAACAAAGGCTTCGCGCCTTACGAGAAATCGCTGCTCGCGTTCGTTTTCATCGCGCCGCTGCTCACCAGAGCGATCGCGGAACACATGCTGCTGCCGCTCGGACTGATCGCAGTCCTGCTTTTATTCTCGATAGCGATAAAGCGGGCCAGCGAGTCCAAGACAGCAAGCGCAGGCGCCGGCTAGTCCCACTTGCAGCACTTGTAACCCGAATTGCCGTCGGGCTTGGTGCAGCTTTCCGTCCAGTATTGCGAGCCGCCGCAGCAGGAAGTGTCGCCGCTTCCGCATAGCCCGCACGCATAGCAGGTCTTCGAGCGCCGCACCTGCGCCAGCCGATATTCGATCTTCGATTGCACAACCGCGCCCGTGGTGACGCAGTTTTCGGGGACTACCGTCTGCCCCGCTCGGCTGGCGGGCTGGAATGAAACCAGCGCAAGAAGGATGCCCGCGGCGAGTATACCTGCCAATCGCATGATGACTTCTCCCTGAAAGAAAAGTCTGCATAGGCTACTGATCGAACGATCAGGCCCGTTGATTTGAGTCAAAGTATACGCCCGCCACGCGCCCCGGCCAATCAACCGGAACACGAGGAATCCCCGGTGCTTACCCTTTATTCCATGCAGTCGTCCGGCAACAGCTACAAGGTGCGCATGCTATTGGCGCGCCTCGCGCAGCCGTATCATCTCGTCGAGATCGACCGCTTCAAGGGCGAGAACCGCACGCCGGAATATCTCGCGATCAACCCGGACGGCCGTTTGCCCGCGCTTCAGCTCGAAGACGGACGCATGCTCGCGGAGTCGAACGCGATTCTCGTCTATCTCGCGGAGGGCACGCCTTGGCTTCCCGAAGACCGCTTCGAATATGCGGAAACGCTGCGCTGGATGTTCTTCGAACAGCACAGCCATGAGCCGGCGATTGCCGAGGCGCGTTTCTGGCTGCGTTTCGTGCGCGGCGGGCGCGAGCTGCGTACGCATGAGATCGATCAGTGGATGGAGAATGGCTACGCGGCGCTCGCGCTGATGGAGCAACATCTTGCAACACAAGATTACTTCGTCGGCGGCCGCGAGACCGTCGCCGATCTCGCCCTCTATGCGCACACCCATGTCGCCCATGAAGCGGACTTCGATCTGTCCGGATTTCCGGCCATCGGGCGCTGGATTGCCCGTATCGCGGGCAACTCCGCGCATATTTCCATCGATAAAATCCACCCTAGTGCCACTTTTGGACTTTCCCCAATACGCGGTTCCACAGCGCCCTAATCGCTATCCGAGCCGTAGAGTTACGGATTACGGGCGTGATACCGGGTTTGCCATGATTTTGCCGCGGCAAGACCGCAGGTGGATAGCAATACCGTCGTGAGAGTGCCGGGATCGGCACCTAATTTGCTTCGATCGTTGACGTAAATGGACGGCATCAGTTCCCGTATCGGGTTCGCGTCGCCGTAAGTAGGGGAAGTAATGAGCTTGTTGACAGCAGATCGAGACCGTACCGCGGTCGCCGAGCGCCATCGCGTTCGCGCTTTGGGCACCGCGTTTGCCGAACTCGTTCTGACCTTCTCCCTGATCGTATCCATTGCCGCGATTGTCGCGGTGGCAGGGTCGGGCAGCGCGCTGGCCGCGCCGCGGACCGATCTGATCCTGATCGAAGAATCGGTAAGCTCGTCCTTTACGACCGCCGGAATCGTTGCGGTGATCGCGGTTGTCATGGGTATTCTCACCATTCTCGCGTTGCGTGACGTGGCGCCCGCGCATTCCAAGCGCGACAACCGCCGCACCAGCCGCCGCTAACGCTAATCAGCCATCTCCGATTTGGCACGTTGCGGCTTAAGCCTTAGGCTTGGCTGCATGAAAAAACTTATCGCGTACTCGTTCCTGATTGCGCTGCTCGCGTCACCTGCCGCCGCGCAGAATGAGCCTAGAATCGTCAAAAGCGAAAAAGCCGGCATCCGTGTCGAAGTGATCGCAGAGGGTTTGCAGAACCCCTGGGGCCTTACATTTCTCCCCGATGGCCGCGCGCTCGTCACCGAGCGGCCGGGCCGCCTCCGCATCATCGGCAAGGACAACAAGCTCTCCGAACCGATCGGAGGCGTGCCGGAAGTCGCAGCGATCGGACAAGGCGGTCTGCTCGACGTCGCGCTGTCGCCGGACTTCGCCAAGGACAATCTCGTTTTCTTGAGTTTCGCGGAGCCGCGCGGCGCAAGCGGATCGAGCACCTCGGTCGCGCGCGGCAAGCTCGTCGAGAAAGGCGGCAAGGCCACGCTCGAAGACGTTAAAGTGATCTTCCGGCAGGAACCCGCGCGCCTCGGCGGTTTTCACTTCGGCTCCCGGCTTGTGTTCGCACGCGACGGCAATCTCTTCGTCACCACCGGCGAGCGCAATCTGAAGACGCCCTCGCAGGACCTTTCCAATCACATCGGCAAGATCATTCGCATCACGCCGGACGGCGGCGTGCCGAAAGACAATCCCTTCGTGAATGACAAGAACGCGAAGCCGGAAATCTGGTCTTACGGACACCGCAACGTGCAGGGCGCGGCCTTGCATCCCCAGACCGGCAAGCTCTGGCTCACCGAACACGGGCCCCGCGGCGGCGACGAAATCAACATTCCCTTGGCCGGCAAGAATTACGGCTGGCCCGTGATCGGCTACGGCGTCGACTACTCCGGCGCAAAGATGCATGAAGGCACGCACAAGGAAGGTATGGAACAGCCGATCCATCACTGGACGCCCTCGATCGCGCCCTCCGGCGCGATGTTCTACACCGGCGACCTGTTTCCCGCGTGGAAGGGCAATCTGTTCACGGGCTCGCTCGTCTTCACGTCGCTCTACCGGATCGAACTGAACGGCGAGAAGGTCGTGAAGGAAGAACCGCTGCTCGAGAGCGCGGGCGACCGCATCCGCGACGTGCGGCAGGCCCCGGACGGCTCGATCTGGCTGCTCACCGACGCGCGAAACGGCAAGGTATTGCGGCTGACGCCTGCGAAGTAACCGCGCTCACCAGCGGTGGAAAATGAAATAGGCGCCGCCCGCGATCAGCGCGAAGCCCACGAGATGATTCCAGGAAATCCTCTCGCCGAGATACAGCACCGAGAACCCCGCGAAAACGAGGAGCGTGATGATCTCCTGCATCGTCTTCAGTTCCGCCGCGGAATAGACCTGATGGCCGATCCGGTTCGCAGGCACCGCGAAGCAATACTCGATAAAGGCGATGCCCCAGCTCGCGGCGATGGCGACGATGAGCGGCGATGATTTGTATTTGAGGTGCCCGTACCAGGCGAAGGTCATGAAGATGTTGGAGACGAACAGGAGAACGATCGGCGAGATCGCGGGCGAGAGCGTCATCGGGGCACCCTGGAAAAGCGGCGGAGTCGCGCCGGGAGAAGCGCGAGGCTAGACTTACTCCGATTCCCGCCGCAACGGGCGGCGTAGCAAGGAGGCCTGCATGCGCCTGACCGCGCCGACCACCATCGTGTTCCTGCTTTCGGTCCTGCTCGCGGTGCTTGCGCTGCTCAGCCTGATCCTGCCGATCCCGTTTGTCGGCCTGCACCGCTTCGCCTTCATGACCGCGGCCTGGGCGGTGCTGATGATCGGCACGATGTTCAAGGGGCTCTGACGGGAACTTCGCGGCCCCTTCGCACGTTCACCGTTCCGGAATTCGTTTCATCTCCGGAGAACTTCTCATGGCCTTTCGCCGCGGCGGCTTCGCCCTTACCCCGCCTTCCACCATCGTCTTCGTCATTTCCGCCGTGCTCGCGGTCCTCTCGATGCTGATTTATTTCCGCGTCGTACAGATCGCGATCGTCAACCCGCGCTATGTCTATGAGCTTCTGCTGATCGGCTATCTCGTCTTGGTCGCGGGCGTGCTGTTCCGGCGGGTCTGAATTCCGCAAATCCGGCCAATCCGCCGCCCTTCCCTCGCCGCGTTCGGTTGCCCATATTCGGGCCATGCCGAAAGAGTCGAAGCCCGCCGCGGGCGCGAAGGCCGGAAAGGCCGATAAGCCCTATCGAACTGCCCGTGGCGTGAGCCATGGCATGGCCGAACGCCCGCAGCTTGCGTTCGATACGCCCGTGCTCGCGCCCACGGTCGATCCGGAGCTTGCGCGCGCGGCCGGATTCGAGAAGCCGGAGAACGACGCCGACTACATTTCCTCGATGGGCGTGAAGGCTTCCGCCGACGCGCTTGCGAATCTCATCAAAGACGGCCGCCCCGAGATCAACAACGCGCTCTGGGTGCCGCATCGCCCGGAACGCCCCGCGAAATCCGAAGGCGGCAGGAAATTCAAGCTGGTCTCGCCGTTCGAGCCCGCCGGCGACCAGCCCACCGCGATCGAGGAACTGGTCAAAGGCGTCAACGACAACGAGCGCACGCAGGTGCTTTTGGGCGTCACCGGCTCCGGCAAGACATTTACGATGGCGCAGGTGATCGAGCGCACGCAGCGCCCGGCGCTCATTCTCGCGCCGAACAAGACGCTCGCAGCCCAGCTCTACGGCGAGTTCAAGAACTTTTTCCCCGACAACGCGGTCGAGTACTTCGTCTCGTATTACGACTACTACCAGCCGGAAGCCTATGTCCCGCGCACGGACACCTACATCGAAAAAGATTCCGCGATCAACGAGCAGATCGACCGCATGCGCCACGCCGCGACCCGCGCATTGCTCGAGCGCGACGACGTCATCATCGTCGCCTCCGTCTCCTGCATCTACGGCATCGGCTCGGTCGAAACCTATTCGCGCATGACCTTCGACGTCACCAAGGGCGCGAAGCTCGACCAGCGCCAGCTGATCGCGGACCTCGTCGCGCTCCAGTATCGCCGCACCGACATGGATTTCGCGCGCGGCACCTTCCGCGTGCGCGGCGACGTGATCGAACTCTTTCCTGCGCACTATGAAGACCGCGCCTGGCGCATCTCGCTGTTCGGCGACGACGTGGAGGCGATCCACGAATTCGATCCGCTCACCGGCGCGAAGCACAACGAACTCGAGAGCATCAAGATCTACGCGAACTCGCACTACGTCACGCCGCGCCCGACGCTCAACCAGGCGATCGAAGGCATCCGCGAGGAAATGAAGCAGCGCCTGATCGAGCTGAACAGGGCCGGGCGCCTGCTCGAAGCCCAGCGGCTCGAGCAGCGCACGATGTTCGATCTCGAAATGCTGATGGCGGCCGGCGTCTGCTCCGGCATCGAGAACTATTCGCGCTGGCTCACGGGCCGCAAGCCGGGCGAGCCGCCGCCGACCTTGTTCGAATACATCCCGGACAACGCGCTCGTATTCGTGGACGAAAGCCATGTCACCGTGCCGCAGCTCGGCGGCATGTATCGCGGCGACTTCCGCCGCAAGGCGACGCTTGCCGAATACGGCTTCCGGCTCCCGTCCTGCATGGACAACCGGCCGCTCCGCTTCGAGGAATGGGACCAGATGCGCCCGCAGACGATTGCGGTCTCGGCGACGCCCGGCGGCTGGGAACTGACGCAGACGCAGGGCGTGTTCGCAGAACAGGTGATCCGGCCCACGGGCCTCACCGACCCGCAGATCGACATCCGCCCCGCGCGCACGCAGGTGGACGATCTCTTGGGCGAAGTGCGGCAGGTGGCGAAGGCGGGCTACCGCACGCTCGTCACCACGCTCACCAAGCGCATGGCCGAGGACCTCACCGAATACCTGCACGAACAGGGCGTGCGCGTGCGCTACATGCACTCGGACATCGACACCATCGAGCGCATCGAGATCATCCGCGACCTGCGCCTCGGCGCCTTCGACGTGCTGATCGGGATTAACCTGTTGCGCGAGGGCCTCGACATTCCGGAGTGCGGGCTGGTCGCGATTCTGGACGCCGACAAGGAAGGCTTCCTGCGCTCGGAGACTTCGCTGGTGCAGACCATCGGCCGCGCCGCGCGCAACGTGGACGGCCGCGTGATCCTGTACGCCGACAGCGAGACCGGCTCGATGCAGCGCGCGATTGCGGAGACCAACCGCCGCCGCGCGAAGCAGGAGGCCTATAACCGCGAGCACGGCATCACGCCGGAGAGCGTACGCAAATCCATCGGCGACATCATGGGCTCGGTCTATGAACGCGACCGCGTGACGGTGGATGCAGGCTTCGCCGAAGACATCGCGACCTACGGGCACAATTTCGAGGCCGTGCTCGCCGATCTCGACAAGCAGATGAAGGAAGCCGCGGGCGACCTGAACTTCGAGGAAGCCGCGCGCCTGCGCGACGAAATCAAGCGCCTGCGCGATGTCGAGATGGCCTTCGTGGACGATCCCACCGCCAAGATGGCCGCGAAGGCGGAGTCTTACGCGGGCCAGAAGAAATTCGGCGCGCCGTTACCGACGGGACGGAAGGCTTCCTCCATCGGCGGAAAGGCCGGGACGAGAGCGTTTAAGAAGAAGGGGCGATAGATGGGGAAGTATGATGACCTTCGACAATTCCTGCGAGGACGAAAACAACAAAGCTGGATTGCCGATTTTAAAGATATTGAGGAAATAATTGGCGCTTCCCTCCCAGCAAGCGCGCATCGCTATCGAGAATGGTGGGCCAACGACAAGACCCACATTCAGGCACAGGCTTGGATTGCCGCAGGATGGGCTATCGACACGTGCGATCTCGCTCGCCGTAGGGTCGTTATGAAGCGCCTGCGCTAGCTGGCCGCAAGGCTTCTTCGATCGGCGGCAAGGCGGGATCGAGGACGTTTAAGGGGAAGGGGCGGTAAAGCCTAGCACTCGTTGCCAACCAATCTCGCCATCTTCTTCATGCTTGATGAACCAGTCCCGGCGGGCTCGCTAAAGTGCTGGAAAGGCTTGCGGTTCTATCGGAACGCATCGGAGCTAGATCGCGTTTACCCTTAGATTCTGCAATGTGGTACTATGTTTTCTGCTCAAACCGCTTCGGAGAAAGGAGGCGCTATGAATGACATGTCGAACGTAATCAGCGCTTTCACCGAAGAACATGTTGAGCGCCTAACCGGCGTCACGCGCCAACAACTCCGATATTGGGACAGGACGGACTTTTATAAGCCCGGCCTTGGCGACGAAAATAGACGCGCGGCTTACAGCAGGATCTACACGTTCAAAGATATTACGTCGCTTCGTGTACTGAACATGCTACGCAATCAGTACAATGTGCCTCTCCAGCACCTGCGTAAGGTTGCTGAAGAACTCGCACATCTGTCAGACGTGAAATGGACAGCCACCGAGCTTTTTGTCCTGAACAAGCGAGTAGTTTTTGTTGAGCCGGAAACTGAGCAGCACAGGGAAATCCTGAGCAAGCAGTACGTTATGGGCATCCCGCTTAAAATCGTAGTCGAAGATACCAAGCGGGATATTGAAACCCTCCAACGTCGGGAAGGCGATCAAATTGGCAAGGTTGAGCGAGCAAAATTTGTAAATCACAATCGTCTTGTGCTTGCTGGCACGCGGATTCCTGTGGCTACTATTAAGCAATTTGCCGACGAAGGTTATACTGTTCAGCAGATTAGGGATGAATTTCCCACGCTTACTGAGGCCGACATTCGGGCTGCGATCAAGCATAAGGACGGCGGCATGGCCGCGTGAACGCGAGCCGTCCAAAACTTAAGCTATTCTTCGATGAAGGCGTGCCGGATTCTGTCTCCCGCAAATTTGCAGATGCGGGTCACGAAATTATTCTTCTTCGAACGGCAATACCTACCGGCTCTCCCGATCCGCTGGTGTGCGCCGTAGCTGAGGCAAACGAGGCTATTCTTGTGGCAATGGATGGTGACATGCGAGCCCTTGCTAGTCGTCGCGGCATAGGTAAGCAACGCTACCGGCGTCTCAGCTTAATCAAACTATCCTGCACCGGCCCTCGCGCACCCGAGCGGGTCGAAAGAGCTATGAGCCTTATTGAACACGAGTGGACTTACAGCGAAGGCTCGACTGATCGACGCATATTTATCGATATTGGCACTGACGTTATCCGATCATTTAGGTAGCAACTTCGGTAACTACTTTTTGAAGCCTTTCGCTGGGTCGCCCGGTTTTACAAGCGTGTAAGACGGCCAACGCGAGCTGCTCCAGCTATCAATTTCATAGCCACATGAGCAATTGAAACTATCCTGATCTCGCACGATGGACTTGTGCATCTCGCGGTCATATTCGGCACCACATTGCTTGCAAACAACATTTCCAGACATAAAAACCTCCAAAAAAGAATTGCGCCCCACTCTTTATCACACCCTCATTCCCTGCTGAATCCGCGACGCACGGCAAATCCAGTAGCCGCAATAATTTTCCCTCCCCGCCATACTTCCACCCCAAACTAGGATTATATTCCTTTTCGTCCCGGTCCAAATAGAGGGCCATGTCGCGCGGCGTGTTCGATGTGCGGATCGGGAACGGTGGCTGCGGACTTCGGGCGTAACGCACCCTTGCCCGCAGCGGCTGAAGTCGCACGGTTCCGGCGAGCCTGCCGCTCGTCACAAGGGCCTTTCTTGGCGGCTTCGTCTGGAACGCGTGCCAACGCAAGTACGGCGAAGTCGAGAAGGCCCGCCAGCGGAGGATAGCTTGGTACGTCCTCCGGGGGCCGCGCGAAACAGGCCGTAGAAACCATCGTGCGTAATGGCGCGAACGGGACGCGCGTGCCGCTTGCGGCATTCGCGAAACAAAGCCCCCGTGCGCGCTGTGCGGGACGCCGGGAGAACTTCCGGCTTTCGCGGTGGCTACCTCGCTTGTGCTTTTTTCTTTCGTACAGGCGGCCGTTGGAGACGGAATTCTCCCGGCGTCCCCGCCGCCCTTCTTTTCCGCGAATGGCCTAAAGGCCAAGCGCGCGAACAGAAACGGCCGGCGCAAGTTACTCGCCCTTCGGCCCGCGAAACCGGGCGCGAGAAGAATGACTCATGCCTGCAACCGGCTAGGATAAGGCCATGGCGAACTGGATCGTGCTCTTCCTCTTCGGCGTCGTCGTCCCGGCAACCGGGCTCTTCGTGCTGCTGCCGCGCGCGCTCGCGGCGCTGAGGACCGGCGGCTTTACCGCCTACGGCTTTCCCGCGACACGCAAGAACAATCCGCTCCGCTTCTGGCTCGCGGTCGCAAGCTGGCTCTCGCTTACGCTGTTCTCGGTGTTCATCGGCATTTTTGCCGTCGTGCAATTCTTCAAAGGCTGACGCGCTCTGATGAAACGCTTCGTCTTGCTCTCCCTACTTCTCGCCTCCCCCGCGCTCGCGCAGCAGCCGCAGACCCCGCAGCCGCGTTACGAGATCGCGTGCCGCGGGCAGTTCGGACCGAACGCAACGCATGCCGATCTCGTGAAAATCTACAGCGCGAAGAACGTCACCTTCGAGGAAGTGGGCCGCGCCGAGGGCGAGAAGGCCAAAGCCACCGTGATCTTCGCGAAAGACCCGGCACGGCGGCTCGAGATCGAGTGGTTCGACGGGAAGAAGCGCGCGCGCCCGAGCGTCATCACCGTGTTCGGCGAGAACAACCGCTGGACCGGCCCGCTCGGCATCAAGAACGGCCTGACCATTCAGGAGATCGAAAAAATTGCGGGCAAGCCGTTCAGGATCAACGGCTTCGCCTTCGACGTCGCGGGCTACGCGCATGTCGAAGGCACCAGGCTGGAGAAACTGCCGGGCGGCTGCGCCTTCGGCGGCCATTTCGAAATCGAGGGCGGCCAGCCGCCGGAGCATCTCAAGCGCTTCATCGGCGAAGTCGAGATCCCGAGCGACGACAAGGATCTGCTCACGCTGAAGCCGAAGCTCTGGCTCTGGACGCTGAGTTACCCGGCGGGGGAAAACTGATTGGCGGTGAGGAGCAGATTGATCCGTCGAACTTCCGCGGGATCGCGCGAGCCCGCGATGCGCTCCCCGGCCGTCAGCGATCGAAACCGCGCAGGCCCGTATCGAGCACGCGCACGCCGAGGCCCGTGCTGTTCGCGACATAAGGCCCATCCGTGCGCTGAAGCGAGATCGGCTGCTCTACGAGCGGCGGCTTGTCGCTGTAATGCGCGAGCACGAAGGCGATCGCGAGCCCCAGCAGAAACAGAACGTCCGCAGGCACGCGCAGGCCGCGCGGGCGCTGGTGCGGCGCAGGCCGCTTCGGAAACTCGAGGATACGAACCTTGTCGCGGCTCATCGCGTGCCGTCCGCTCACGGGATCGAACGGGAAAGAATTTACCCTCCGCAGCACGGCAGGGCAAATCGCGGCTTCCCCGCGAAGCTCAGCCGCCGCCTTCCGCAAGCGCGAAAACCAGCACGGCGACCGAAACGAACAGCGAGAGCGACAGCACGAGTTCCATCGCCCACTTCGACGGATAGCGCATCATGGCGCACCTCCGCTCGAAAAACGCGCGGGAACCGGCCCGCGTTCCGCGCGGCGCGAAACAGCGTTAATGCGCGCGGGTCAGATCAGTTTGCAGCGCAAGGTGCCGCGCATCTCGCGCCCTTCCGAGCGGAACACGATGCGCGCCGGAAATTCCGCGCCGCCGGCGCCCACTTCGGCTTCGAGCGAAAGCTCCGCCGCCTCGCCCGCGGACAGCATGCGCCGCGCCTCGATGCGCAAGACGCCGCCGCGCAACGACGCGCCGGTCATGTGCTCGGGAAACATCTCGTATTCATCCGCGCCCGCGCGCACGAAAGCGCGGAAGGTTTCGAGGCCCGCGGGCAGGTCCTCGCCACGCCCGAAGCCGTCGACATAGGCGCGCAGGCGGCCGGGTTCGGGCTCGCACTTGAGCAGCGCCGCATGCGCCGCGTTTCCGAAAAACGCCACGGCGAGCAGCGAAAACACGATGCGGAGCTTGTTCATTCGATCGTGCAGCGCACGTCGCCGCGCGCCTCCCGCCGCTCGTTGCGCAGCCACACCTGCATGGGCGCCTCGCCGCCCTTTTTTGCCGCGAGGTTGCCCTCGATCCGCATCTCCGCGACAGCGCCCGCCGAAAGCGGTTGCAGCAGATGAATCCGCAGCGCGCCGCCGCTGAGCTCGATCTGCTTCACATGCTCGGGGAAAAATTCGTAAACGTCGGCGCCGAAGCGCGCGAGCACGCGGATCGATTCGATCTTCGAGGGCGGATAATCGCCCGGCACGAAACCGTCGATATAGGCTTCGATCTGCTGCTCGCCTTTGGCGCGCAGCGGCATGCAGCCGAATACCATGCCTTCCGCCGCCTGCGCGGCGCCGGCAAGCGCAACGGCGGCGAGCATGGGCCCCCGCAGCATCATTCGACGAAGCATTTCACCGCGCCGCGCGTCACGTTCTTCTTGGAGCCCTTATCCTTCGCCTTATCCTTCGCGGCGGCCGGCCCGATCGTCACTTCATAGGTGCCGCCCCAGTCGTCCTCGTCTTTCGGATTGCGCTTCGCGTTGACGTTCACCGTGTAGATATTCTCGCCGGATTTCGCGCTGATCCGGACCTGGATCACGCCGCCCTTGCCGAAATAGCGCTTCACGTCCGACTGCTTGAATTCGACTTTCCGGTCCTCGATTTCAAGCACGGCGCCGAAATTGATCAGCGTGCCGCCGGAGCGCGGCGTAGCGCCCTCGACCACGAGCTTCGGCCTTTCGTTCTCTGCCGTCGCGCAACTGAAACCGGCGGCGGCGTGCGCCTGCAACGGCAGCAGCGCGGACAAGAATATGGCTGGCACCAACCGCTTCATGCCGATCAACCGGCCTGACAGGCGACTTTGCCGCCTTTTTTGAGTTTGCCAAGCTGCACGGCATAGGTTCCTTCGTAATCCAGATCGCCGTCGCCGACCGGCTTCGCAAGGATGCGTATTTCGAGCAGCCCCTGCTGCGTGCGCTTGGAAATCACGAAGGCGATGTTCTTCTCGCCCTGATGGCTCTTTACATCCTTCTTGGTGATTTCGATGGCCTTGCCGGGCTCGATCTCTACTTCGCCGCGCAGGCTGTCCAGATACTTGCCGTCGCGCGACGTGATCGCTTCGATTTCGAGCTTGGCGACGTTCGTGTCCTTTGCGGAGCAATCGACGTTGGCGGACGCCAGGGCGGCTTCGACGAGGCCCAGTGTCGCGGCAACAACCAGCAGGAATCTCTTCATCTTCGACCTCTCGGGGAAGCGCGCGGTTATAACCGAAAGGGTTTAGCGCGGAAATGACGAAAGCGAGAGCGGCAGCTTTCCCGGCGCGGCGCAGACATGCCAAGCTTGCCTGCATGCCTCGCCCGACATTCTCCGCAGTCCTTTTCGCCGTATGGCTTGCCTGCCCGATCCATGTGCACGCCGCGGATCGGCTCGACTGCGCCGGCCTGTTCGGCCGCGACACCTCGCACGCGGCGCTCGTCCAAGCCTTCGGTGCGGAAAACGTCGTCTATAAACGGATCGACGCGCCGCAGGGCTCGACTGGCATGGCCACGATCCTGTTCGAGCGCGACCGCAAGCGGCGGCTCCTGTTCGAGTGGCGCGACGAGAACAACCGCGCCCGCCCGATCTATATCGGCATCGACGCGAAGTCGGAGTGGATCGCGCCGCCCGGCATCCACGCCGGCATGCCGATAGAAGAAGTGGAGAAACTGAACGGCAAGCCGTTTCGCCTGAACGGCTTCGGCTGGGACCTCGGCGGCGCCGCGCGCTTCGGCAAACAGGACGGCAGGCTCGGCGGGCTGCCCGGCGGCTGCCATCTCGGCCTCGCCTTCGAACCCACCGCCGAAGGATTGCCGCTCGGCGGAAAATACCGGCCGCTCAGCGGCAACGTGGATCTGCGCTCGGACATGCCGCTTGTGCGCGAGATCAGGCCGGTCGTCGTGGAAATTCTCGTTGTCTTCTCGGAGAACCATTGAATGCGCCTGCCCGTCTTGTTCGCCGGCCTGCTGCTGTTGGGAGGCCATGCTTTCGCGCAATCTTCGGACGAAACGCCCAATGTCCTGACGGCGGTCAAACGCACCGAAGCGCCGAAGGAAGTTCTCGCCGCGATCAAATGCGACGTGGTCCTCGACTTCATTACGCGCGAGATTTTTGCCGGCGGCTGGCTCTGGAAATCGAAATGCCCAAGCAACCACGCGAACGAAATCGCGGCGCAGGTGTTCTCGCGGCTCAAGGACGGCAAAGACGCGAAGCTGATCCTGTTTCCAGCACCCAAAGGCGCGCCGCTAGAGGAAATCGCCAACGCGGAAATATTTCCGGCTACGCGAGAGTTCAACGCGCTGTTCGTCGATCCGGAGGACGGGAAGATCTGCCGCATCGAAGCGCGCTGGATCGCGGAAGATCCTCTGAAACCGCGACTCGTGTTCTGGCGCGAGACCAAAGATTGCGAAGGAAAGACCGGCTGGCGGGTGCTGGTGAACCGCAAATAGCCGGTGAAGGGACAGAAAATTCAAAAGAGTTCCTCCGCAACAGTTTGCCAGCGGCGGAACCCCGGTCCCGTTTCGCGGCTGAATCGACAGAAGGCCGCGATCGGGTTTACCCTGCAAGCAGATGCGGCGGAACGAATGGAGTAGCGTCATGAAACGAGTGACCGCCGCGATCGCAATCGCGCTTTCCGCCGTGAGCTTCTCGCCGGCCGAAGCGCAGGCTCCCAACCTTCAATTCCAGACGCCGCTCAATTACCGCTTCTCGGTACAGCCGAAGAGCCATGTCTTTTTCTATAACCGCAACCGCCATCACCACGCCTGGCGGCACCGGCATCACCGCAGGCAAGCGCTGCCCGTGCTTGCCGGACCAGCGGTGATCTACCAGAGCGGGGAAATCGGAATTCCGCCGCAGACAATCACCGGCTCGATCCCGGCGCCTTCCGCGCAGCCGGTGATCTATCGTCTCGGCAGCACAGGCGGCTGCGACCGGCAGCAGGTTTACGTTCCGGGCAGCCGTGGCCGCACCGCCGTCAACGTCTGGCGCTGCTGAGAACGATCCGCGCATTCAGTCGTAAAAACGAAAACCCCGGCGATTGGCATCGCCGGGGTTTCGGTTTTTGGGCGACGCTTACTTGCCCATATTGTTCTTCACCGCGCCGACGATCGCGGTGAGCAATGCGCCCGCGGCACCGCCGCCGACCGCCTGCCCGACGATGCTGCCGATATCGGGGCCAGCCGACGCCGCCTGCAGCGCCGGAATCAATGCCTGCAAGATCTGGCCGCCGACACCGCCACCGATGGCTCCGATGATGATGTTGCCGAGCGGGCCGGCGGAAAGATTCTTGAGCGTGTTGCCGAGTGCCGTACCCGCGAGCGCGCCCGCAACGATCTGAACGATGAGGTTGATGATGGTCGGTGACATGAGGCCGTCTCCCTGCTCCGCACCTGAAAATGACGGCACGCCATTCTGCGGAGCAGAAACGGCACGCCGAGAAAACCCGCCTCCACTGACGGCGAAAAACGAAACTTACTTCTTGAATGTGCCGGTAGCGATGTCCCGGTTACGCGCGATCTTCAAAGAGGCACAGAGTACCACTGCAGCGCCGGAATTCATCGTCCGGCGCAACGCGCATTTCGCTTATGAAAACGAGATTCCGCAGAAATTTCCGTGCAGATCAGCGCGCGGAAGCAACCTCGAGCATTCCGAATCGGCGCGCGGCGATGAACGCTGCAACGCCGAAAGCGGAATAGAACAGCGTGATCGTCAGGTACATCGGGAAGTAACGCGACACGCGCGCTGCATATTCCGCGAGGCCAAGCTGATAGAAATCGCTGCCGAGGAAATAGCCGAGATTCGACACGACGAAGAACACGGCCGTACCTACCGCCACGAAAATCATGAAGCGCGCCGCAGCAGCAAGATCGAGCGTTTCGGTCTTGCGCAGCGCGCGGCCTGCGAACCACAGCGCGGCGTAGGCCGGCGCAAGCAGCGCATAACCCGAAGACATGCAGGCATCGGCGACATTCATGAAGCCGATTGCGACACCGTCGAGCACGACCGCTTCGACCAGATACGCCGCGAGCCACCAGGGCGAACCGAGCAAAAGACCCGCGAGGAAAAAGACGCCTGTCGATGCGTCCGGGGCGACCGTCCCGATACCGAAATGATGGACGCGGGTAACGGCCATGAGGATCGCAAGGGCGAAAGCGGCGACCCATTCGGCCTTGGGCTTCAGGACGAACATGAAGTACTCCGGAAAGGTTCGATTTCCGGCGAAGCTAGTGCGCTGGAGGGCGCGAAGCAAGTGCAGCATTTACGCTCCCGGTGTGCCTTTTGTGCGCTTGACCGGGCCGAAAGGCCAAGTAATCGTGATCCGGCCAAGCGCCCAAATCGGGAATTTCCAGATGCGTAGCCTGAAGCTTTCGTTCGCCGCCGCCCTGTTCATCATGGGTTCCGCGCTTGTCGCGCAGCCTGTGTCCGCGGCGAGCTGGCTCGAGATGAACTTCGGCAGCCTGCTGCGCGGTCCCAGCTACAGCGGCAGCGTACCCGGCTGCGAATGGGGCCTTTACAAGATTCCGCGCCGCTTCGCGCATAAGGAGTTTGTCTTCTGGGGCTCCGACGCCCGGATCGACGATTTCTCCGATCTGCGCGAGATCGCCTTCCGCCCGTGGGGCGAAAAGGTGATTCCGCGCCGCTACTGCGAGGCCAAGGCGCTGGTGTCGAGCGTGGAATACGGCAAACAGGTCTGGACCAAGGTCTACTATTCCATCGGTGAAGACACGGGGTTTGCCGGCATCACATGGGGCGTAACCTGGTGCGTGGCGGGCATGGACCGCAATCTTTCCTACGCACCCGACTGCAAACAGGCGAGACCGTAACGATGCGCGCCGTTGCGGCGGCGCTCGTCGCACTTCTTGTCTCCTTCCCGGCCGCTTTCACGCCGGCTAGCGCACAGCAATACGGCGAGCCGGGCCAGTTCGATTTCTATGTTCTCGCGCTGTCGTGGTCGCCTTCCTATTGCGAATCCGCCGGCAACCGCGCCGATCCCGCCCAATGCCGCGTGCAGAAACCGCTCGGCTTCATCGTGCACGGTCTCTGGCCGCAATACGATCGCGGCTTTCCCTCTGATTGCGCGTACAATCCGCCGCGCGTTTCCGATCACACCATCCGCGAAATCAGCGACGTGATCCCGAGCCGCAGCCTCGTGATCCATCAATGGCGCAAGCACGGCACCTGTTCCGGGCTTTCGCCCGAGCAATATTTCGATCTCACGCGGAAGGCCTTCGAGAAAATCAAAATCCCTCCCCTCTTCGTGGAATCGACGAGATGGCAGTCGGTATCGCCGCCGGA
The DNA here is from genome assembly GCA_018335895.1 of Hyphomicrobiales bacterium. Classification (GTDB taxonomy): domain Bacteria; phylum Pseudomonadota; class Alphaproteobacteria; order Rhizobiales; family Xanthobacteraceae. The sequence goes on from JAGXQU010000082.1 coordinate 21,098, forward strand.
GATCGAGAATGCGTTCCGGGTCGCCAATCCCGCACTGCAAGGCGACATGCTGTCGGTGACCTGCGACCGCAGGAACCTTCGCGAGGTACGGATCTGCTTGACCAAGGATTTGCAATTCCGCGCCTGCCCGCAGGTGGATCGCCAGTCCTGCCGCTCTCCCCGCATTTCGCTACCGCCAATTCGCGGCTGACCGCCGCTCCGGCCATGCAGACGCGATGAACTACCGGCACGGCTACCACGCCGGAAACTTCGCGGACGTTTTCAAGCACGCCGTGCTCGCGCGCGTGCTGACGCTGCTCGGCGCGAAGGAGGCTCCGTTTCGCGTGATCGATACGCACGCCGGCGCCGGCCGTTACGATCTCGACGGCGAAAATGCGAAAAAGACCGGTGAAGCAGGAAACGGAATCCGCAAACTGCTCGCCAACCTACCGCAAGGTGCCGCGCGCGAGCTGCTCGCGCCCTATCTTCTGGCAGTCGAGAACTCCTCACCTTATTATCCCGGCTCGCCGCTGATCGCCCAGGCGCTGACCCGCAAGCAGGATGCGATGGTATTCTGCGAGCTTCATCCCGAAGAACACGCAGCGCTTGAAAAATCGGTCGGCCGCGACCGGCGCGCGAAGGTGCTTTCGCTGGACGGCTGGACCGCGCTGAAATCTCTGCTACCGCCGAGGGAGCGGCGCGGCGTCATTCTGATCGACCCGCCCTACGAAGACCCCGCCGAGTTCAAGCGCGTGGCCGATGGCATCGCGGAAGCGATGCGCCGTTTCGCCACCGGCATCTATCTGGTCTGGTATCCGGTTAAGAACCGTCACGACACGGACGCAGCACTTCGCCGGATCGTCCGCGCGGCCGCAGGAAAACCTGCGCTCAAGCTCGAATTCGAGATCGGCACGCCCAAGGCCGACGGACCTTTGCGGGCTACCGGCTTGCTGATTGTCAATCCGCCATGGGTGCTGAAAGACGAATGCGATCTCATGCTGCCCGCACTGTGCAGGTCGCTGGCCGAACCGAACCGCGGCGCGGTTCGCATCGAAGCGATCGACTAACTGCTGCTTTTCAAGGCAGCGTCTTTGCCCTAGCCTTTTCTCGGGAAGCAAAAAGAGCCGCATCAAGCGGCCGGGAAATAAAATGGGGAGAGAAAGTATGCCGACTACCGGCACCGTGAAGTTTTTCAATTCCGAGAAGGGATACGGATTCATCAAGCCCGACGACGGCGGGCGCGACGTATTCGTGCATGTTTCGGCCGTCATGACTTCGGGCCTCGGCACGCTGAACGAGGGGCAGCGTGTTTCGTTCGAAATCGAGCCGGACAAACGCGGCAAAGGACCAAAAGCGGTAAATCTACAGAACGCCAGTTGATCGCGAGCGGGCTGCGTACGATAAGTGCGCATGCTTATTTTACGCAGCTCCCCGCCGTCTCCGTTCGGCCGCAAGGTCAAAATCGCAGCAGGAATTCTCGGTCTGACCGATCGGATCAGGATCGAGATGACCGATACCAACGATCCTTCGGATTCGATCCGGAAGCAGAATCCGCTCGGGAAGATTCCCGCGCTGATACTGGAAGACGGATCGGCCCTGTTCGATTCGACCGTGATCCTCGAATATCTCGACGCCCTCGCAGGCGGCGGCAAGATCATCCCGCGCGAAGGCGCTGCGCGGTGGGACGCCCTGCGCCTGCACGCGATCGGCGACGGCATCATGGATGCCGGCATACTGCTGGTTTACGAGAAGCGCTTCCGGCCCGAAGAACACTGGGTCCAGAAATGGACCGACTATCAATCCGAGAAGATCGCACGCACGCTCGATGTGCTGGAGGCGGCGCCTCCCGCGATCGCCGGCATGCCGAATGTCGGACACATCGCGTTAGCCTGCGCGCTCGGCTACCTCGATCTGCGCTTCGAGGGAAAGTGGCGCGCGAAATATCCGAAGCTGGTCGCCTGGCTCGACGGCTTCGCGGCGCAGGTACCCGCGTTCGAGAAGACGAAGGCTCATTGATCGAACCGCACGGATCGGAAACGAAAAAACCCCGGACCGAAGTCCGGGGTTTTTCTTTTCTTTGCGTTCGGCCGGCTTAGTAGCCGAAGCGATAGTTCAGACCGACCTTGATGGTCGAAACGTCCGTGTCGCCAAACGTCGTGACGTTGTCGAAGTTGTAATACATGTACTCGAGCTTCGTGGACCAGTTCGGAGCAAAGGCCCATTCCAGACCGAGGCCGAGCGCGTAGCCGGTATCGGTGTCGTGGAAGCCGAGCACGCTCGAACGGTTCCAGGCGAAACCGCCCGTGCCGTAGAGCATCGCGCGATCCCAGGTGTAACCGATACGGGCGCGCATCGTGCCGAGATAGTCGATATGTGCGAACGCGTTGTTGTTCATGTCGGTGCCCGAGATATCGCCTTCGAGACCGAACACCCAGTTGCGCGAGAGCTGCCAGTTGTAGCCAGCCTGCACGCCACCGATGAAACCGTCGACGTTGCTGCCGACGTTCACGCCGTCACCCCAGCCGTAGCCGATGTGACCGCCGAAATAGAAACCAGTCCAGTTGAACACCGGCGCCGGAGCGGCCTTGTACACGGGACCGCGCACCGGCACGTCGGCGGCGAAAGCCGGAGCCGCAGCGACCAGCGCAGCAAGGGCAACGCCCGAGAGCAGAAGCTTCTTCATTGTGACCATCCTTGATTCACAGACTTCGAATTTGCCCCCACCAAGGAGGCCGTTAGTTCGTTTCGTTGGCGCTGATGTAACTCCGCAGCCCCCGAAAAACTATGCCATTTGCGCAACACCGTATCGAAAAGGCGGTATCAGAATATGGCAAAATCCCGACACATTTTCGACAATTGCGTGAGACCCCTGGAGAACGCCGCGTTCCTCGACAAGTTCCGATACGCGAACTTTATTTTGAAAGTTCCATTCTGTTTCTTTGCATTCAATCAAATTCAGAAACGATAGTTGATGCCTGCGCGGAGCTGGCTTGCATCGAAGCCGACGCCGACCGGGCCACCGGTCGTCTGATAGGTGCGGCTGCCGAAATCCGTATAGATGTACTCGAGGCGCGCGCTCAGGTTGTTTGTGATCATGCCTTCGATGCCGAAGCCGATCGCGTAGCCGAAATGCGTCTGTCCGTTGGACAAAGCACCGACCTGGAGATCGCCGCCCGCATAGGCGAGACCGGCCGTACCGTAGATAAGTACGCGGTCGAACGCATAGCCGAGGCGGCCGCGAAGCGTACCGATGTAATCCGCGGTGAAGATTCCGCCGGCCGCGGCGCCGTCGATTCCGCTGAAGGTAATGTCGGTCTCGGCCCCGAAGGTAAGGCCGCTGACGAGCTGATAATTATAGCCGATCTGGCCGCCGAGCGCGTACCCGTCGAGGGAACTGCCCGTAGAATCGCCCCAGCCCCATCCGCCATGCAGGCCCGCGTAAAATCCGGTCCAGTTGAAAATGTTGCGGTACACTTGCGGCGCGTTGTTGTAGCGGGGCAAGTCGCCTGCATAAGCAGGTGCCGCCACGAACAGTGCCGCTGCCAACAGTAGTTTCTTCACGATGGCCTCCTCCGCGAAAGCGGGAACACGTCTTCACTCGCGAGAAAGATAAAATTTTAGAAGAATTGAGGGGTTAACCGTGGTTACCGGCGGCCGGCTTCTTCGATTCTGTGCCTAACAAAAGGTAAAAACGGACGGCCCGATGGAACCCGGACGACGGAACGCCGGACATTTTCGGGTCGCTTTGCGGCGGGAGTTCCACCCGCTGGCCGATGGACCTCTGAAACCCTATTTTCCCACCCATGCCCCGTGAAAAATCCGCCCCCGGCACAGACCTCGAGCAGCGCATCGAGGAAGAAGAAGGCCTGATCGGCGCCTCGGCGGACGAGGCCGGAGACGACGAGCAGGAAGAGATCCTCGCCGAAGCGTCCGATGAAGACGACCGCGAACCGGAAACCGGGCCGCTCCAGCGCGGCCGCGATATCATCCGCGAGTTCACGAAACTCGCGCCGGAGAGTCCGGGCTGCTACCGGATGCTGGATAATGCCGGCAACGTTCTCTACGTCGGCAAGGCCAAGAACATCCGCAAGCGGGTGACTTCGTACACTCGCCCCGAAGGCCACTCGCGGCGCATTTCGCGCATGATCGCGGCGACCGCCTCAATGGAATTGGTGACGACCTCGACGGAAACCGAAGCGCTGCTGTTGGAGGCGAACCTCATCAAGCGCTTTCGCCCCTACTACAATGTGCTGCTGCGCGACGACAAATCGTTTCCCTACATCCTGCTGACCAAGGATCACCCCGCTCCCGCGATCGCCAAACACCGCGGCGCACGCAACCAGCGCGGCGATTTCTTCGGTCCCTTCGCGTCGGCGGGCTCCGTGAACCGCACCATTACCGCGCTGGAACGCGCCTTCTTCCTGCGCTCGTGTTCGGATTCGGTCTACGAAAGCCGCACGCGGCCGTGCCTCCTGTTTCAGATCAAGCGCTGCTCCGCGCCCTGCACGGGCGAAATCGCGCTCGACGAATACAACCGCATGGTCGGCGAAGCGCGCGATTTTCTTTCCGGCCGCAGCACCGCTGTCAAAGACCATCTGGTGCGCGACATGCAGGCGGCATCCGATGCCCTCGACTATGAAAAGGCAGCCGTGCTGCGCGATCGTCTCGCGGCACTCTCCGCGATCCAGTCGCACCAGGGCGTGCACCCGCGGAACACGGAAGAGGCCGACGTGTTTGCCGCCTACCAGCATGGCGGCATTACCTGCGTGCAGAGCTTCTTCGTGCGCGGCTACCAGAACTGGGGCAACCGCGCGAATTTTCCCCGCGCTGACAAGTCGCTCGGCGTCGAGGAAATTCTCGGGCCGTTCCTCGCGCAGTTCTATGCCGACAAGGCGATCCCGAAACTGATCCTGCTCTCGCACAAGCCGGACGAATACGACCTCCTGGTCGAGGCGCTTTCGGAGAAAGCGGGACGGCGCATCGAGATCTCGGTGCCGCAACGGGGTGAGAAGTCGGAACTCGTCGCCCACGCGCTTCAGAATGCGCGCGAGGCGCTGGAGCGCAGGCTCGCGGAATCTTCGTCTCAACTGCGGCTTCTGAAAAACCTCGCCGAAACCTTCGGGCTGCCGGCGGCGCCGAAGCGCATCGAGGTGTACGACAACAGCCACATCATGGGCACAAACGCGGTCGGTGCGATGATCGTGGCCGGCCGCGAGGGCTTCGCCAAGAACCAGTATCGCAAGTTCAACATCAAGTCGCCGGACACCAAGGCGGGCGACGACACCGGCATGATGCGCGAAGTGCTGAAGCGCCGCTTCAAGCGGCTGCTCGAAGAAAGCCCGCGCAACGGGCCGAACGCCGCCGGTGCGGAAACGGCGACAGCACCCGCAGGCGAAACAGCAGGCGAAACTCCCTGGCCCGATCTCGTGATCGTCGACGGCGGCCTGCCGCAACTGAATGCCGCGCGCGAAGTCATGGCGGAGATCGGCGTCGGCGAGGTGCCGCTGCTCGCGGTCGCCAAAGGCCTGGATCGCGACGCCGGCCGCGAGCTTTTCCATATCGCGGGGCGCGAGCCGTTCCGCCTGCCGCCGCGCGACCCAGTACTATATTTCGTGGAGCGGCTGCGCGACGAGGCGCACCGCTTCGCGATCGGCTCGCATCGCGCGCGCCGGAGCAGCAACATCGGCAAAAGCGGTCTACAGGAAATTCCGGGCGTCGGCCCGTCGCGCAAACGCGCGCTTCTGCACCACTTCGGAACCTTGCAGGCGATCGAACAGGCCTCGCTTGCCGATCTGGGAAGCGTGCCCGGGATCGACGCGCGGCTCGCAAAGGCGGTCTATGATTTTTTTCATGCAGGCGGCTAGCGCCTGCAGCCGGTAGTACCGGTCCCCGCCATGCCGCATTGACGCGACCGGTATGGAGTGATGCTCTCTATTAATGGAAACTTCTGTGAATCAGACCAAGCCGATGGCTGCGAAGACTTCGCGCGGGAAAGGCGGCACCGCCTGGAGCGTTGCGAACCTGCTGACCTACGGCCGGATCGCGGCGGTTCCGGCCGTCGCCGCCTGCCTGTTCGGCATCGCAGTGCTTGAAGGCGGCCTGTGGCTCCGCTGGCTGGCGCTTGCGATCTATATCGCCGCCGCTGTCACCGACTGGCTCGACGGCTGGGTCGCGCGCGCCTACGCGCAGTTCTCGAAGCTCGGCCGCATGCTCGATCCCATCGCGGACAAACTCCTGGTGTCCTCGTGCCTCCTGATGCTCGCCGCCGACGGCACCATTCGCGGCTGGGCCTTGTGGGCCGCGATCATCATTCTCTGCCGCGAAATTCTGGTCTCGGGCTTGCGCGAATATCTCGCCGAACTGCGCGTCAGCGTCCCGGTCACCAATCTCGCGAAGTGGAAAACCGGAATGCAGCTCGTCGCGGTCGGCTTCCTGATCGCGGGCGACGCCGGCGATGTCATCCTGCCCTACACCTCGCTGATCGGGCTTTCGCTGCTCTGGATTTCGGCGGTGCTCACGCTCTACACCGGCTACGACTATTTCCGCGCCGGCTCCAAGCATCTGGTGGAGTAGAGACGTTGAAGATCATGTACTTCGCATGGCTGCGCGAGCGCCTCGACAAGACCGAGGAAGAGGTCGAGATTCCGTCCTCGGTGCAGACCGTCGGCGAGTTGATGGACTGGCTGAAGACGCGCGGCGAAGAATATGAATACGCGTTCGACAACCCGAAGGTGATCCGTGCGGCGATCGACAAGACGCATGTGCGCGCCGAGGCGAAGATCGCGGGCGCGAGCGAGATCGCCTTCTTCCCGCCGATGACGGGCGGCTGACCAAATGAGCGGCGAAACCGTTCGCATCACGCTCAACCCGATCGACACTGATGCCGAAACCCGAGCCGTTTCCCAAGCCGGCGGCAACATCGGCGCGGTCGTGACGTTCTCCGGCATCTGCCGCGCCGACGAGAAGGGCGACAAGATCTCTGCGCTCTTTCTCGAACACTATCCCGGCATGGCCGAGCAGGAAATCGGAAGCCACGTCGAGGAAGCGAAGACGCGCTGGCCCTTGCTTGCTGTGCGCGTCGTACATCGCGTGGGCCGCATCGAACCCGGCGAAGTGATCGTCTTCGTCGCGACAGCCTCCGCGCATCGCGAGGCCGCGTTTCAGGCCGCCGAATTCATCATGGATTACCTGAAGACCAGTGCGCCGTTCTGGAAGCGAACCGAAGGCGGCAGCAAAGAAGCCTGGATCGATGCGAACGAGAAGGACGACCGCGCCGCCGCGCGCTGGAAATGAAAACGCGGCGGAATAATCCGCCGCGTCTTTTCATTCCGTCATTCCGGACGGCACGAACGCGCCCCGGAATGGCAATGACGAATTACGCCGCCGCCTGCTTCGGCTGCACCGCTGCAGAATAGTCGTCCATCAGCGTCTGCGTGATCTTGGCCGGCGTAAATTTCCAGCTTCCAATTTCCGAGACCGGGGTCACTTCCGCCGCCGTGCCGGTGATGAAGCACTCGGTGAAACCCGAAAGTTCCTCCGGCTTGATGTGGCGCTCGATCACCTCATAGCCGCGGCGCTTGGCGAGATCGATCACCGTGCGGCGCGTGATGCCGTCGAGGAAGCAGTCGGGCAGCGGTGTGTGAATCTTGCCGTCCTGCATGAAGAACATGTTCGCGCCGGTGCACTCCGCGACGAAGCCGCGATAGTCGTACATCATGGCGTCGGCATAGCCCTTGCGCTCGGCCTGATGCTTCGAGATCGTGCAGATCATGTAGAGGCCGGCTGCTTTGGCCTTGCACGGGATGGTCTTCGGGTCCGGGCGGCGATACTCGGCGACATCGAGGCGGATGCCTTTCATTTTCTGCGCCGGATCGAAATAGCTCGGCCACTCCCAGGTCGCGATTGCGAGATGGATTTTGTTCATCTGCGCCGAGACGCCCATCATCTCGGAACCGCGCCACGCGACCGGGCGCACATAGGCGTCCTTCTGGCCGTTGGTCGCGAGCACGAGCTTCTTGGCTTCGTCGATCTGCGCGACCGAATAGGGAATTTCGAAGTCGAGCATCTCGGCCGACTTCTTCAGCCGCTCGGAGTGTTCGGTGCATTTGAAGATTTCGCCGCCATAGGCGCGCTCGCCTTCGAACACGCAGCTCGCGTAGTGCAGGCCGTGCGACAGCACATGCAGGTTCGCGTTCTCCCACGGCACGAGCTGACCGTCGTACCAGATCTTTCCGGGACGTTTATCGAAGGGTTCTCCGGCCATGGCGCTGCTCCTCACTCGGGTGAGCCGTTTCGGCTCTGTCTTCTCGGGCTTTTGCCTCGCTGACCGACACCCGTTATGTTTCGGCCAATGAGAGCGGTTCTCTCCGTCTTGCGCAATGTTCGTAACGTGGCCGGTGGGCCGTTCGGTACGATCCTTTCGCAAAAACGGCCCTCTCGGTAACAATCAACCGAAAATAAGTCAATATGGCTGACGTAAACGTCTCAACGCTCCCTGTTAGCCCGAAAGGCTCCGGAAAAGCCGAGGATTCTCAAGGCAATGAGGGAATCCCCGCGGTCGAGCTGATCGAGCTTCTCTTTTTTGCCTATCGCGATTTCGTAGGCGACGCCGACGAACTGCTCGCGGGCCTGGGCTTCGGCCGCGCGCACCACAGGGTCGTGCATTTCGTGAACCGGCATCCGGGCATGCGGGTTGCGGATCTTCTGGCGGTGCTGAAGATCACGAAACAGAGCCTCGGCCGCGTGCTCCGCGAGCTGATCGACAACGGCTACATCGTGCAGAAGGCCGGCGACACCGACCGCCGCGAGCGCCTGCTCTATGTCGCGCCGAAGGGAGAAGACCTCGCGCGTCAGCTCGTGACCTTGCAGACCCGGCGCTTTGCCCGCGCGCTCAACGAGTGCGGTCCCGGCGCGCGCCTCGAAGCGCGAAAGTTTCTCGCTTCCATGATCGATCCGGAGCAGCGCGCCGAAGTCGAACGGCTGATCGCCCGCGCGAACGCGAAGAAGTGAGCGGAACGATGAACAAACCGCTGAAGCCGCCTTCCGACGACGCCCCGCATCTCCTCGTCGTGGACGACGACCAGCGCATCCGCGAACTGCTCTCGCGCTATCTCGCCGATCATGCCTATCGCGTGACCACGGCATCCGACGCCGCCGACGCGCGCGTGAAGATGGGCGGCATGGCTTTCGACATGCTGGTGCTCGACGTGATGATGCCCGGCGAGACCGGGCTCGAACTTGCGAAGTCCATCCGCCAGAATTCCGATGTGCCGATCCTGATGCTGACCGCGCGCGCGGAAACTTCCGACCGTATCGCCGGTCTCGAGGTCGGCGTGGACGATTACCTGCCGAAGCCCTTCGATCCGCGCGAACTGCTTTTGCGCGTCAACAGCGTACTGCGCCGCGCGGCCACGCCCGCCGTGCCCGCGATTGAAAGCGTACGTTTCGGCGAGTTCGAATTTCATCTGGAGCGCGGCGATCTGACAAAGAACGGCGAAGCGGTGCGCATCACCGACCGCGAATGCGACATGCTGCGCGTACTGTCACTTCGCGCGGGCGACACCGTTCCCCGGCAGGATCTCGTCGCCCCCGGCGGGGACGCCTCCGACCGCGCGGTGGACGTGCAGATCAACCGCCTGCGCCGCAAGATCGAAAAAGACCCGGCCGACCCGGTCTATCTGCGCACCGTGCGCGGCGTAGGGTACAGGCTACTGGTAACGCCGTGACCTCGATCGACGCAGGCATCCGCGGGATCAAATCGCTCTTCAGCCGGATCGGCGATGCCTACGACCGCTTCGGCAATTTCATGAACGCGCGCCTGCCGAAAGGCCTCTACGCGCGCACGCTCCTGATTCTGCTGACGCCGATCGTGCTGCTGCAATCGGTGCTGATGTTCGTGTTCATGGAGCGGCACTGGAATATCGTGACCCAGCGCCTCTCCGCCGCCGTCTCGCGCGACATCGCCGCGCTGATCGACGTCTACGAAAAGTATCCGCAAGATAAGGACGCCGCCTTCCTGCGCAAGATGGCCACCGACCGGCTCGGGCTTTCGGTCGAATTACTGCCGGATACCGACCTGCCGCCCCCGGGACCGAAACCCTTCTTCTCGCCGCTCGACAGCGCGCTCTCGCGCGAGATCGGAACGCTGGTGCAGCGGCCGTTCTGGATCGACACGGTCGGCAATTCGAACGTGATCGAAATCCGCATCAAGCTGGAAAAGAACGTCTTCCGCGTCTTCGCGCCGCGCAACCACGCTTATGCGTCGAACTCGCACATCTTCATCATGTGGATGTTCGGCACATCGCTGGTGCTGATCGCAATCTCGATCCTGTTTCTCAGAAATCAGATCAAGCCGATCCTGCAGCTTGCCGAAGCCGCGGAATCCTTCGGCAAGGGCCGCGAAGTCGCAAATTTCCGCCCGCGCGGCGCGAGCGAAGTCCGGCGCGCGGCGGCGGCGTTTCTAGAGATGAAGCGCCGCATCGAGCGCCAGATCGAACAGCGCACCACGATGCTCGCCGGCGTCTCCCACGACATGCGCACGGTGCTGACCCGCTTCAAGCTCGAACTCGCATTCCTACCCGAGGGCCCCGAAGCCGAGGCCATGCGCCGCGACGTCGACGAACTCCAGAACATGCTCGAGGCCTATCTTTCCTTCGCGCGCGGCGAGTCGGGTGAAGGTCCCCGCATGGCCGACATTTCGGAGATGCTCAAGGACCTCGCCGCCCATGCCGAGCGGCAGGGCCGCAAGGCCAGCGCGAGTTTCGCAGGCCCGCCGATCGTGCAGGTGCGGAAGGAAGCGTTGCAGCGTTGCGTCGCCAATCTCGTCGCGAACGCGATCCGTTACGGAAAGACCATCGCGCTCTCGGGAAAGCGCGAACCGCGCTGGCTGGAAATCTCGGTCGAGGACGACGGGCCGGGTATTCCCGCCGACAAGCGGGAGGACGTTTTCCGCCCGTTCCTGCGGCTCGACGCCGCGCGCAATCAGGATCAGGGCAACAGCGGCCTCGGTCTGTCGATCGCGCGCGACATCGCGATTGCGCATGGCGGCGATATTTTCCTGAGCGAAAGCCCGCTGGGCGGCCTGCGCGCGACGGTGCGGATTCCGGCCTAGAACAGCCGCGCGCCGTTCGGCACGGCGTGATCGGGCGAGAACAGCACGACCGCGCCCTCCTCGTCCGGAAAGCCGAGCGTCAGCACTTCCGACATCACCGGCCCGATCTGGCGCGGCGGAAAATTCACCACCGCGGCGACGCGCTTCCCCGGCAATTGCTCGGGCTTGTAGTATTTCGTGATCTGCGCGGAAGACTTCTTGATCCCGATCCCGGGGCCGAAATCGATCTTCATCTTGATCGCAGGCTTCTTCGCTTCCGGAAACGGCTCCGCCTCGACGATCGTCCCGATCCGGATATCGACCTTCATGAAATCGTCGAACGAAATCACCGGCGCTTTCGCGTCGTTCTTCATTGCAGCCCCCAACCGAAATTTAAGCCGCGACCGGCGCGTTCGGATCTTCCGGAAACGCTTCGTCGCGGCGCGAGCGGCGCGGCGCGCAACGCGGCACGAAACGGCACATCTCGCGCGCGAAGCCGGCGAGCCGTTCGGCGGTCGCCAGCTG
>JAGXQU010000083.1 GCA_018335895.1 Hyphomicrobiales bacterium
GCGTCCCGCCGCGCATTGCACGCTGCCAGACCGCGAGCTGGCGGGCGGAGCGGTCCAGCACGAAGCGGCCGATCTCGACGATCATGCCGGTTTCTTCCGCGATCGGAATGAATTCCGCAGGCCCGACGCGCCCTAGCTTCGGATGGTTCCAGCGCAGGAGCGACTCGAAGCCGGCGACACGGCGGTCCTCCAGCCGGACGATCGGCTGGTACATGACGATGATCTCGTCTCTCTCCAATGCGCGGCGAAGGTCCGATTCCAGCGTGAGACGGTCGATCTTGTCGTTGCGCATCGACGGTTTGAAGACCTCGATCCGGTCGTTGCCGGCCTGCTTGGCGGCGTGCATCGCGAGTTCTGCGTTCTTCAGAATCTCGCCGCGGTCTTTGGTCTGACCGTCTACCAGCGCCATGCCGATCGAGGCCGTGAGGAAAATCTGCCGCTCGCCGAAGCCAATCGGTGCGCGCACGCTGCGGCGGATGGTGTCCGCGAATGCGGTGATGCGGTCGGCTTCGCGTTCGGACAGGAGCACGATCGCGAACTGGTCGCCGGCGATGCGTGCAAGCGTGTCCTGCGGCTTGAGCAACCGCGTGAGGCGGCGGCTGACGGTCAAGAGGATCGAGTCGCCTGCGGTCGTGCCGACCGAGGCGTTGAGCTGCTTGAAACGGTCGAGATCGACGATGATAAGCGTAGGGCGCATCTTGTCGTCGGCTTTCGCGAAGTTGATCGCGGCATCCAGACGGTCGAGGAACAGTTCGCGGTTCGGCAGTCCGGTCAGGTTGTCGTGCACCGCGTCCTGAAGGAGTCGTTCTTCGGCGACTTTCAATTCGGTGATGTCGTTCATGGTGCCGACGACGCGTAGCACTTCGCCGTCGGTGCCAACGACCGGCCGCGCGCGCAGCGAGAACCAGAAATAGTGACCGTCTTCAGCTTTGAGCCGCATCGACTGCATGATGCGTCCGCGACGGTGATCGAGCAGGCCGTCGAGCGCAAGACGGATACGGTCGCGTTCGGATGGATGCACGTATTCCAGCCAAGTCTGCGCCTCCGTTTCCATCGCGCCGCGCTTCAGGCCGAGCAGAGCCTCCGCTTCGGGGCTTACGAAGATGCGGTCGCGGATTACATCCCAGTCCCAGACGATTTCGCCCGCGCCCGTCACGGCAAGCGCACGCCGCTCGACGTCGCTCATCATGCCGTCGGCGGATACGCCCGCGAAGGCATGCTGCATGACCGTGAAGCCAATCAGCATGACGATCAGCTCGAGACCGCCCAGGAGCGCGGGCGCCGCAAGATCGTTTGTGATCGCACCGGATACCGCGAGCCCAGCTGCGAGGACCCACATCGTGAACAGGAACCATGTCGGGATCAGCAGCACCGCGCGGTCGAAGCCGTGCGTGGAAAGAAAGAGCACGAGACCGAAGCCCGCGAATGCGACGAAGAGCAGCGACATGCGCGCGATGCCGGCCGCGATCGGCGGGTCGAACAGCGCAAGGCCCACGAGCGCCGTAAGGAACACCAGCCAGACCACGGCGACCTGCGAATAGCGGACGTTCCAGCGGCCAAGATTGAGATAGGCAAACAGGAACACGACCAATGTCGCGGCCAGGATGGCTTCGCCGGATGCCCGCCAGAATTGTTCGGCGGCAGGCGAAAGTGAAAACACCTTGGTCCAGAAATTGAAATCGATGCAGATATAGGCGAGCACCGCCCATGCGAGTGCCGCGGCAGCCGGGAACATGAGGCTGCCTTTGACGACGAAGAGGATTGTCAGGAACAGTGCGAGCAGGCCCGCGACGCCGATGACGATGCCGTTATAGAGCGTGAACGAGTTGACCTTGGCTTCGTAGGCGCGCGGCTCCCAGAGTCTGAGCTGCGGAATATCCGGCGACGAAAGTTCGACCACGAAGGTGACCGTTGAGCCGGGGTCCATCGTAATCAGATAGACCGATGCGTCGGATGCGTTTTGCCGGTCGGGACGGAAGCCCTGGCTTGGCGTGAGATTCACGATGCGCGATGCACCGAGATCCGGCCAGAACAGACCGGAGCCGGACATCAGATAATTCGGCGCGACCAACAGGCGGTCGATCTGTTCGTCCGTGTTGTTCGAAAGCGCGAACACGATCCAGTTCGTGGCGCCGCGCGCGTTTCTCGCGCGGACTTCGATGCGGCGCACGATGCCGTCCGAACCTGGCGCGGTGGAAACCTGGAGACGGTCGCCATCGGTGGTGTGGCGTTCGACCGCCGGAAGAAGATCGAGCGCAGGCGTGTTCGGGCGGATAATGACGGCTTCAACCGCGCGAACGGGAGCAAAGCTCGCGGAAGCCGCGAGCAGGGCGAAGCACGCAAATACTAGTCTTCCGAACCGCAATATTCGGACCTCCGGGACCAGTGGGTACTAGAGCCCGGAACCCCCTCCTGGCCTCAAAAAGGACTAGCCGCCGCTTGCGGCGGCGGCAAGGCGAGGCGGAAACGGGGTTAACGCGGATCAGATTGCTTATCTTCGTCATGCCCGGGCTCGTCCCGGCGATGACGAGGAAGTTTCATTAGGCCGTCAGCACGATTTTCCCGACATGATTGGAGGATTCCATGCGGGCATGAGCCTTGTTGGCCTCTGCGAGGACGAACGTGCTGTCGATGACCGGCCTGATCTTGCCCTGGGCAAGCAGGGGCCAGACCTTCTCCCGCAGTGCGTCGGCAATCGCCGCCTTGTCCGCGACAGGACGCGGGCGCAGCGTGGAGCCCGTCAGCGTCAGCCGCTTCTGCATGATCTTCACGAGGTTCATCTCGACCTTGAAGCCCTTCTGGGTCGCGATCTGGACGATCCGGCCTTCGACTGCGGCTGCATCGAGATTGCGGTCGACGTAGTCGCCGCCGACCATGTCGATGATCAGATCGGCGCCCTTGCCGCCGGTGTATTCCTTCGTGAGCGCGACGAAGTCCTGTGTCTTGTAGTCGATTGCGAAATCCGCACCGAGCTTAACGCAGGCATCGGTCTTGTCTTTCGAGCCAGCGGTCGCGATCGCTTTCGCGCCGAAGGCTTTGGCGAGCATGATCGCGGTGGTGCCGATGCCGCTGGTGCCGCCGTGTATGAGCATGGTCTCGCCCGCCTTCAGGCGGCCGCGCTCGAACACGTTGTGCCAGACGGTGAAGAAGGTTTCGGGAAGTGCTGCGGCTTCCACGAAGGAAAATCCATCCGGTACGGGAAGCGCGTTGGTTTCGTCGACAACCGCAAATTCGGCATAGCCTCCGCCGGCGACGAGCGCGCAGACTTTGTCGCCGACTTTCCAGCGCGTTGCCTTGCTGCCTGCCGCTGCGACCTCGCCTGCGATTTCGAGTCCCGGGTAATCCGGCGCGCCCGCCGGAGGCGGATACTTGCCCTGCCGCTGCATGACGTCGGGCCGGTTCACGCCCGCCGCATGTACTCTCACAAGAATCTGCGCAGCCGCGGGCTTTGGCACGTCGCGTGTCTGCGGCTTCAGCACGTCCGGGTCGCCGGGTGCGGTCATCGCGATCACGGTCATCTTGTCGGGCAGGGTCATCACGGGCTCCAGATTGATCGGCCGTTCTCTACGGGGTGCGGCGGGCCATGACAATCCGAGGCCTTCGCCGCTACATTCGGACCGATAATGCGGAGGCAACGATGAAACCCGATGACGACGACCGTCCCAAGAAGAAGATCGCGCACGAGATCGGCGCAGACCTGTCGCTGGTTTCGGTCGAGGAACTGCGCGAGCGGATCACGCTGCTGCAAGAAGAGATCGCGCGTCTGGAAGCCGATATCGGCCGCAAGCAGGCTTCGAAGTCGGCGGCCGACGCCGTCTTCAAGCGTTGAAATTCATACGAATTTTACGAATTTACCTCTCATTAAGGTTTCGAGATCACTATCGGAAGTGTCCAGCTTCTGGACGTCGAGTGGCTCCTGTCCACTCTGTTTGACGCCTCCCTGTGAACAGACTTCAGAGCCGCTCCTTTGGGCGGCTCTTTTTTTGTCCCGATCCCGCACAGTGTGGGCGGCGCGCAACTTGCACGGAACTTCGGCTGAATACGTGTCCGCGGACTTTGGATCGCGGCGCGCAATGCGTTAAAGAGGGGCCCGGCGCGGGGCGCGCCGGGGGAAACAATGTCCGACCCAGTCGAAAAACAGGATCGTCCGGTTCATCTCGCCGCGCGCATGGCGCAGGGCGAGCAGTTCGGCGTGCTCTTTCGCGAAGGCATGGCGCTTGTGGAAGCGACCGCCGCTTATCTCGACGGTCCCGGCCGCGCGGAAGCGAAGTCGCTCACGCGTCCTGCGGCGCTCGCTTACGCGACCGAGTCCATGCGGTTGACGACGCGCCTCATGCAGATTGCGTCCTGGCTCCTGCTGCAGCGCGCGGTGAACGAGGGCGAGCTGTCCTTCGATCAGGCGAAGACGGAAAAAACCAAGGTAAAGCTCACGACCTGGGATCCGCCGCACGAGGAATCCATGGCGTCGCTGCCGCAGCGCCTGCGGGATCTGATCGATACGTCGCGCAACATTCACGAACAGGTGCTGCGGCTCGACCAACTTGTCTACAATATGAAGGCGCCCGAGAAGATCGACGCTTCCAATCCGGTCGAAGCGCAGATCGGGCTTCTGCGCGCGGCGTTCGATACCAAGCGGTAAAAGCAAAAAACCCCGCGGTCGCCCGCGGGGTTTTGTGTCTCAGGAAGCGGCGGAAGACGCGCTTACTTCTTTTGCTTATTTCTTTTCCTTGGCGGCGCCGATGGTGCCGAACTTGTTCTTGAAGCGCGACAAACGGCCGCCGCGGTCGAGCAGCTGCGCCGAGCCGCCGGTCCAGGCCGGGTGCGTCTTCGGGTCGATGTCGAGGTTGAGGGTGTCGCCCTCCTTGCCCCAAGTCGAGCGCGTCGTGTATTCCGAGCCGTCCGTCATCACGACCTTGATGGTGTGATAGTCGGGGTGAATGCCTTCTTTCATCGCCAATCCTCTGCCTTCTCGCGGGCTAGGGGCGCCGCGCCGGTCGATCTAATCAAGCCCTGCTGATTGGCGGGCGATATAGCCGAGAGCTTCCTGTGACTCAAGCCGAGCGATCCGAACGGCCGGAAGGGCCCGAAAACGGTGCCAGACCCCGGTTCCGGCCGCTGATTGCCCTGTTGCCCTATGTGCTGCGCTATCCCGGGCGGTTCATGGCGGCATTGCTCGCGCTCTTTGCCGCGGCGCTTGCGACGCTCGCGATCCCGCTCGCGGTGCGGCGGATGATCGACCTCGGCTTCGGGGCCGGCGCGGGCGGGACCATCAACCAGTACTTCCTCGCGATCCTCGGCGTGGTGGCAATTCTCGCGATCGCGAGTGCCGTCCGCTACTATCTCGTCACGACCATCGGCGAGCGCGTGGTGTCCGATCTCCGGAGCGCGGTTTTTGCCCGCATCGTTTCGCTGGATGCGGCCTTCTTCGACCGCGCCCGCGCGGGCGAAATCGGCTCGCGGCTCACGGCAGATACGGTGCAGATCAAGTCCGCGGTCGGCTCCTCGGCATCGGTGGCGCTGCGCAATCTTCTCCTCCTGATCGGCGCGGTGGGCATGATGGTGATTACGAGCCCGAAACTCTCGCTGCTCGTGCTCATCGCCATTCCGCTCGTCATGCTGCCGCTGTTTGGATTTGGGCGCACGGTGCGGAGGCGCTCGCGCCTGGCGCAGGACCGGCTCGCCGACGCAACCGCTTTTGCCGTCGAAGCGATCGGCGCGGTGCGCACGGTGCAGGCGATGACCGCCGAAGAGGCTGCGAAGACGCGCTTTGGAGCCGCGATCGAAGAGGCATTCGGAGCGGCGAGTGATGCAACCCTCGCGCGTTCGTTCCTGACCGCGGTCGCGATTTTTCTCGCCTTCGCCTGCGTCGTGCTGATCCTGTGGTCCGGCGCGCAGAGCGTGCTCGCGGGCGAGATGACCCCGGGAACGCTCGGCCAGTTCGTGCTCTATTCCGTATTCGCGGCGGGCGCTCTCGGGGCGCTCGCGGAAGTCGGCGGCGAAATCTCGCAGACCGCGGGTGCTGCCGAACGGATCGTCGAACTTCTGCATATCGAGCCGTCGATCAAGGCCCCCGCGCATCCTGCGGCGCTTCCCCCGAAGCCGCGCGGTGAAGTCCGCTTCGAGAGCGTCTCCTATGCCTATCCTACGCTCAAGGACGCGCCGGTTCTGAACGGTGTGAGCATCAATGCCGCGCCGGGCGAGCGCATCGCCGTCGTCGGCCCTTCGGGCGCGGGCAAGAGCACGATCTTTCATCTGCTCCTGCGCTTCGACGACCCGAAGTCGGGCAGGATTCTGTTCGACGGCGTCGATATTGCGAAAGCCGATCCGCGCGAGGTCAGGCAACATATTGCGCTGGTGCCGCAGGAGCCCGCGATTTTTGCCGCATCGATTGCCGAGAACATCCGCTACGGCAAACCGGGCGCAAGCGACGAGGCCGTCAGGCGTGCCGCGGAAACCGCGCTGGTCGATGAATTCGTCCGCAACCTGCCGCAAGGCTTCGATACGCAAGTCGGTGAACGCGGGGTCACGCTCTCCGGCGGGCAGCGCCAGCGGCTTGCGATCGCACGCGCCGTCCTGCGCGATGCACCGCTTCTTCTTCTCGACGAGGCAACTTCGGCGCTCGATGCCGAAAGCGAGGCGCTGGTGCAGAAGGCGCTCGAGCGGATCATGGCAGGGCGCACCTCGCTCGTGATCGCACACAGGCTGGCGACGGTGCTCGGCGCGGATCGTATCGTCGTGCTGCAAAAGGGCCGCGTGGTCGAAGAAGGCACGCACGCGACGCTTTCGGCGAGCGGCGGACTTTATTCGCGGCTCGCGGATTTGCAGTTCAATCATATTCCGTAGTCGTCACGGCCAAGGCGAGGAACGCGCCGTGTTCGAAGCTACCGCTCCGTGATCTTCAGTTCGATCCTGCGGTTGCGGCGGTAGGCGTCATCGTTATTTGCGGGGTCGATCGGCTGGAATTCGCCGAAGCCCGCGGCCACCACGCGGTCGGCGGGGATGCCGCGTGTGATCAGATACTTTACGACCGAGATCGCGCGCGACGCCGAAAGCTCCCAGTTGGACGGGAAGCGCGCGCTCGCGATCGGCCGCACGTCGGTATGCCCGTCCACGCGCAGCACCCAGGGGATGTCCTTCGGAATTTTATCGATCAGTTCAAGCAGCGCCGTAGCCAGCTTGTCGAGTTCGGGGGTGGCGCCATCTTTCAGTTCCGCGGAGCCGGGATCGAAGAAGACTTCGGACTGGAATACGAAGCGGTCGCCGACGATCCGGATTTCCGGCCGGTTGCCGAGCACGGTGCGCAGCCGCCCGAAGAAGTCGGAGCGGTAGCGATTCAACTCCTGAACGCGCTGTGCGAGCGCCACGTTCAGCCGCGAGCCGAGATCGGAAATCTTGGTCTGGCTTTCCTTCTCGCGCTTTTCTGAGGCGTCGAGTGCGGCTTCCAGCGCGCCGATCTGACGGCGCAAGGCCGCGAGTTGCTGGTTGAGCAGCGAGATCTGCGAGACCTGCTGGTCGCTCAGTTTTTTCTCCGCCTCAAGGTCGGAGGCGAGCGATTGGATCCGGCTCTTGGCGTCGCCTGCGGCGCTGCTGTCGCCGCGCAGCTTGTCGCGCTCGGCCTCCGCGCCGCGCAATGTCGCGCGCAACCCGGTAAGCTGGTCTTCCAGCGACGAAGTGGTCGCGCGCTCCAGCGCCAAGAGGTCGGCAAACTGCTTGAGTTGCACCTGGAGACGCACGACTTGGTTCTGCTTGCCGGCGATTTCCTGACTGAGGAAGAACTGCGCGACCGTGAAGATCGAAATCAGGAAGATGAAAACGAGCAGCAGCGTCGACAACGCATCGACGAAGCCCGGCCAGTAATCGACCCTGCGGTCGGCGCGTGAACGGCCCAGCGCCATTTCCTTAACGCCTCTTGTTGTCGGCGTCCGCGCGCGCGAGCCGTTCCAGCACGTCGCGGATGTCGTTCTGGCGCTCGGACTGCGCCTCGACCCAGTCGCGCAGCATCTGTTGTTCGCCGCGCATGTGCTGGACGAGTTCCTGCAGACTGCTCGCGAGATTGACCATGGCTTTGGAACTGCGGTCGCCGCCCGCGCTCTCCACCGACTTTTCCAGACGCTGGATTGCGGCGGCGAGCGGCGCCGCCGCGTTCGAGGTATCGAGTTCGACCGCGCCGAGATCGGCTACCGTGGTCGAAAGCCAGTCTTCGAGATCGGTGTAGAAGCGGTTCTGTGCCTGGCTCGCCTGCAGATCCAGAAAGCCGAGCACAAGCGAGCCGGCGAGACCGAACAGCGAAGACGAGAACGCGATACCCATGCCGCCGAGCGGCGCGGCCAGACCCGTTTTCAGATCGTCGAAAACGCGGCCCGAGTCGCCGCTCGCATCGAGCGACTGAATCACGCGGCCGACGGAACCGACGGTTTCGAGCAAACCCCAGAACGTGCCGAGCAGTCCGAGGAAGACCAGGAGGCCTGTGAGGTAGCGGCCGACATCGCGCTGCTCATCTAGGCGCGTGCCAATCGATTCGAGAATCCCGCGCATCGTGATCTGCGAGATCACCATACGGCCCATGCGGTCACGCAGGAGGGTTGCCATCGGCGCGAGCAGCACGGGAGGGCGATCGATGGCTATGCCCGGATCGGCGAGGCGGAAGCTGTTCACCCAGTGCACTTCCGGGAACAACCGCATGACCTGCCGGAACGCGAGCACGACGCCAATCAGGAGAACCCCTAGAATGATTCCATTCAGGAGCGGGTTCGCGAGAAAGGCTGCGAAGATCTGCCGGTACAGAAGCACCGCGACAAGCGCCGCGAGCACCAGAAACACCATCATCCGGAACAGGAAAATCCGCGGCGACGAAATCTTGCTGTAGCCGTCGAGTGCTTCCGTTTCGCGCTTTTTCTTTGCCATCCGCCGCTCCTCACCTTCGCCAGATCAAGTATGGCACAGACGACGGATATGTAGAGTCCGGTGACGGCGGAATGACGGCGGGCGCCTACGCGCTTTTCAGTGCCGCGAGCAGCGCGGCGTGGATGTCGTAGTTCCCGCAGACGACAGAACCGACGCGCAGCATGTTCATGTGACCGTCGAGATCGGTGACGAAGCCGCCCGCTTCCTGGAGGAGCACGATACCGGCGGCGAGATCCCACGGCGAAAGATCGCGCTCCCAGAAACCGTCGAAGCGGCCGGAGGCGGTCCAGGCCATGTCGAGCGCGGCAGCGCCGGTACGGCGCAGACCGGCAACCTGTTTTTGCAGCACGCCGAGTTCGCGGCGGAAGCGTTCGTGATCGCCGCGTTCGTGATGCGGAATGCCGCAGGAGATCACGGCATCGCCGAGGACTTTACGCGCGGCGACACGCAGGCGGCGGTTGTTCAGGTAGGCGCCTTGCCCGCGTTCGGCGGCATACATTTCGTCATAGATCGGATTGTAAATGACGCCCGCGATAGGGATGCCGTCCTTCACCAATCCGATCGAAACCGCGAACAGCGGAATCGAGTGCAGGAAATTCGTGGTGCCGTCGAGCGGATCGACAATGAACTGGTGCTGACCGTCCGAGCCCTTCACCTCGCCGCGCTCTTCCATCAGGAAACCGAAAGTCGGCCGCGCCTTCGATAATTCATTGAAGATGGTGTCTTCCGCCTTCTTGTCGGCTGCGGAAACGAAATTCGCAGGTCCTTTCAGCGAGACCTGAAGGTGCTCAACCTCGTTGAAGTCGCGAATGAGCGCGCGGCCCGCCTTGCGGGCCGCTGCGGTCATGACAGTGATATTGGCGGAACGCAGCGACACCGCTTACTCGGCGCGGCGCACGTAGGCGACTTCGTTGGTGTCGACGACGACCTTTTCGCCGGTGCCGATGAACGGCGGCACCATGACGCGAAGGCCGTTCTCGAGCTTGGCCGGCTTGTAGGATGATGCCGCGGTCTGGCCCTTCACGACCGGATCAGCTTCGACGATCTCCAGCGTCACGTAGTCGGGCAGCCTGATGTTGATCGGGCGCTCATCGTGCATCTCCAGCGTGACCTGCATGCCGTCCTGGAGGAACAGCGCGCGTTCGCCGACAAATTCTTCGGCAAGCTGAATCTGCTCGTAACTGTCGGTATCCATGAAGACGAGGCTGTCGCCTTCCTTGTAGAGATACTGGAAGTCCTTCTGCTCGAGGCGCGCACGCTCGACCTTTTCGTCGGAGCCGAAGCGGTTGTTGAGCTTGCGGCCGTCGATCAGGTTTTTGAGTTCGACCTGGTTGTAGGCGGGGCCCTTGCCGGGCTTGACCGCCATGGTTTTCACCGCGGCCCAGAGCGAGTTCTGATACTCGATCACCATGCCGGGGCGGATTTCGTTGCCGTTGATTTTCATGGAATTCCTCGGAAGCAGCGGCTCCAGTGCCGTGCTGAGACACTCCCGTCAAGCCCGTTCGCGCTGGCGAGCGCAGCGAGCGGCCAACGCGAACGAAAAACAACGATTAAGCGGTCAAATTAAGTATTCGGTGGCGCTTTACTTTGCAGCCAAGCCTTCAGGATCGCTTCGGCGCGCTTCTTTTCTTCTTCACTGAGGCTGCCGAAGACGCCGTCGAGCATGGGGTCGGAGATGTTCCGGAGGCGCGCCATCAGGTGCCAGGCCATCGCTTCGGTAAGGTTCTTTTCGACTCCACGGCCGGCATTGAGCATCCTCGCGTAGCGGTTCTGGGCAACCGGATTGCCCTTGAGCGCCGCGCGCCGCATGGCAAGCGCCGCGCTTTGCTCGTCCTTCTCCACGCCGTTGCCGTTGAAGAGCGCGATCGCAAGCTCGATCGTTGCCGGGATGTGATCGAGCCTCGCCGCGCGGCGCAGCCATTTCACCGACTCCGCGAGATCCTTCGGCACGCCCCTGCCTTCCTGATAGAAAATCGCAAGCGCGTGCTGCGCATCGGGGATGTCGTTGTCGGCTGCCACCCGCATCAGCTTCGCGGCTTCCTGCACGTTCTGCGGAAACACCTGGCCTTCGAGATAAAGCAGCGCGAGGTTGTAGGCCGCGTGCGGATGGCCCTTGTCGGCTGCGCGGCGGAACAGTTTCGCCGCCTCGTCCTTGCTGCGCGTGACGCCATTGCCTTGCAGATGCATCATGCCGAGCGAGAATACGGCGTGGGTATCGTTTGCATTGGCGGCGCGGCGGAGCCATTCGAGCGACTTCGCGGCATCGGGCGCGACACCGATGCCTTCGGCATACAACTCGCCGAGCAGCGTCATCGCCCGGCTGTCTTTGTGTTTCTCCGCGCGAATTTCCGCGAGCTGCTTGGCTTCGACGAAATTGCCGCGCTGGTAGGCGGCAAACGGCGCATTCGGATCGTTGGCGAGCGAGGGCTCGAACGGAGGCCGCGGCGGCTGCGGTGTGATCGCGATGCTTTTCACCCGCGCGACCGGCGCTTTCGCGGGCTCGCGCTTCGGCAGAAAGGTTTCGTCGGCACCATAAGCGGGCGCACTGAAAACCAACGCCGTGATCAGCATCAGATAGCGATGCATGTTCAATCCGCGAATTCGGGCTGGCGAACGAGTTGCGTTGCCTTCGCCACCACTTCGGCTGCCTTCTCCGGCCGGCTCCATACCGCATCGCCGAGTGCAACGAAGTCCGCCCGCGCTTGCGCGAGCCGCTGCGCTTCTTCGAGCGATCCGGCGAAGGCGATACAGGGAACCTGAAAGATTTCGGCCCACCACGATACGCGCTCGATGAGCGCCGAAAGTCCGGGCCGTCTTCCGCTCGCGTCCGGTTCGCCGAACATCACGTAATCAACGCCGAGTTCGGAAGCGACCATGGCGTCGTGCCGCGAATGCAGCCCTGCGACGCCGGCGAGCCGCCCGGCAGCAAGGCTCGTGCGCGTCGATTGCAGCCAGTCCAGACCGGAAAAATGCGCGCCGTCGGCGCCGGCTGCGTCAACGAGCCCCGGCAGGTTCGAAAGCAGCATCACCGCACCGGTGCCTTCGAGATGCGTCGAGAGAATACGGATCGCCGAGAGCGCGATCACTTCGTCTTCGGGCGCAACTTGTACGATTACGGCGGCGACGTCACCTGCGCGGCAGGCCTGTTCGAGCAGCGGCGCAAATTCGACCGCATCCTCGATGACCGGCGTCACGAGGACCAGGCGCGTGCGGGCTTTGGCTGCTTCGGTCAAGCCACTCTCCATCGGCGACCGTTGCCGGACAAGCGGGGCGAAAAATGGGCCCCGAGGGAATCAAAAGGAACTTTAATCTAACGGGACGGAAAGTAACTACGCTGTAGCGGGGTACGCTGCGGTGGATTCTGGGCCCCCATCTTTTCCTGCGTTAGCCCCATTTTCTCCAGCGCGGTTTGCCGCATTCACGAACCTGCACTTCGGCCGAGATTGGTATTACTATGCCTTTGGGCGGTGCTTTGTTGAGGAGAGGGCTTTCGATGGCCTCGCGCGTCCGTTTTCATCCCGACCGCAGACAATTGCTTCTCGGGGGCGCGAGTGTGATCGGCATGCTTGCGGTCGCAGGCCCGGTGCGAGCCGATCTGCCTGTTCGCGAATACTCGCTTGCCGCCTATCCCGCACGCACCCGGCTTGCCGGCATCAACACGCCGGAGATCGACGTCTGGACCTACGGCGGCACTTTGCCCGGCCCGGAAATTCGCGTGAAGAAGGGAGAGCGCCTGCGCGTGCGTTTCGAAAATCGCTTGCGCGAAGAAACCACGGTGCATTGGCACGGTATCCGCTTGCCGAACGCCATGGATGGCGTGCCGCACCTGACGCAAAAGCCGGTCGCGCCGGGAGAAACCTTCGTCTACGAATTCAAATGTCCCGACGCCGGAACGTATTGGTATCACCCGCATCAGCGCAGCCACGAGCAGGTCGGGCGCGGTCTTTCAGGTGCGCTGATCGTTGAGGAGCCGACGCCCTATCCGGTCGATCGCGAACAGACCTGGGTTATCGGCGACTGGCGGCTCGGCCGCGACGGTGACTTCATCGACGATTTCGGCGATCTGCACGACATCAGTCACAACGGCCGCATCGGCAATACCATAACCATCAACGGCAAGGTGCCCGGCAAGTTCGCCGTGCGTGCGGGCGAGCGAATCCGCTTGCGCCTGATCAACGCAGCCAGCGCCCGGATACTTGCGCTCCATTTCGACGGCCACCAGCCCAAGGTCGTCGCGCTCGACGGCCAGCCGGTGGCGCCGCACGATCCGGAGGGAGGCAGCATAATTCTCGGTCCCGCGATGCGCGCCGATATCGTGCTCGACATGACGAACGAGCCGGGCTCGGTCTTCACGATTTTGGATCGCCCGGGCCGGAATAGGAGTTATCGCCTGTTCGATATGGTCTACGATTCAAGCGCGCCCGTGCGAAAGACGTTCGGCGCGGTGCCGGCTCTGCCGTCAAATCCGCTGGCGGAACCCGATCTCGAAAATGCCGTGCGTCATGTCGTGACGCTCAACGGCGGCATGATGAGCCGGATGGAATCCGCGATCGTGGATGGCAAGCGCGTGGACGCGCACACGATGTTTCGCAGCGGCCTGATGTGGGCGATCAACGGCGTCGCGGCGAAAGATCATGTGCACGAGCCGATGCTCAACCTCGCGCTTGGAAAAACCTATCTGTTCGAACTCGTGAACGAGTCCGCATGGCTCCATCCGATGCATCTGCACGGGCATGCGTTCAGGTTTCTCAGCGCGAACGGAAGGCCGCGCCCGCACCGGGAATGGCTCGACACCGTGCTGCTATGGCCGCGCGAGCGCGTAGAGATTGCGTTCGTCGCCGACAATCCGGGCGACTGGATGTTCCATTGTCACAATCTCGAGCACCAGCTCGGCGGGATGATGGCGCTCGTTCGCGTCAGCTAGCGGTTACGCCGCTTTCTTCTCCTGATCCGCCGACCAGCGGCCCTGCGAAGCAAGGCCGTTCATCTTCGCGCGATGCGCGAAAGCGGCCTGCGCGGCTGCGACGTTCGCGGCTTTGCCGCTCCATGCCTTCTGCGGCGCGGCCTGAAGCGCGCGGCCATAGGAGAAGGTGAGCTTCCACGGCAGGTTGCCGATCTTGTTCATGGCGTCGAGATGCGCCGTCGCTTCTTCGTCCGACTGTCCGCCGGAGAGGAAGGCAATGCCCGGCACCGCGCCCGGCACGCAGGCTTTGAGCATCTTCACGGTCTTCTCGGCGACTTCCTGCACGCTCGCGCGTTTGCCGGCCTTCTTGCCTGAGATCGCCATGTTGGGCTTCAGCACGATGCCTTCGAGCGGCACGCGCTGGAAGTAGAGCTGCTGGAAAGTTTCCTTCAGCACCCACTCGGTGACTTCGTAGCAGCGGTCGATCGAGTGGTCGCCGTCCATCAGCACTTCCGGCTCGACGATCGGCACGATCTGTGCGGCCTGACAGAGTGCGGCGTAGCGCGCGAGCGCGTGCGCGTTGGTCATGATCGCGGTGTGCGAGGGAATGCCCGGCGCGATGTCGATGACAGCGCGCCATTTCGCGAAGCGCGCGCCCTGCTCGTAATACTTCGGCAGGCGGTCGGCGAGCTTGTCGAGGCCGACGGTAATGAGTTCGCCAGGGCAGTTCGGCAAGGGCTTGGTGCCTTCGTCGACCTTGATGCCGGGGATCGAGCCCTGGCTCTTGATGATATCGACCAGCGGCGTGCCGTCTTTTGCTTTTTGCCAGATGGTTTCGTCATACAGAATGACGCCGGAGATCGATTTCATGCCTTCGGTGGAGCGGAACATCAGCTCGCGATAGTCGCGGCGATTGTCTTCCGTGCTTTCCACGCCGATCGTATCGAAGCGCTTCTTGATGGTGACGGAGGATTCGTCGGCGGCGAGAATACCTCTGCCCGGCGCGACCATCGCTTCGGCGACCTTGTTCAGTTCGGCCAGATTCATCGTTGTCTCCCTGCGATCTCGTAAAATTTTACGGCTACTTTACCCGAAGCGCCTCGACGCCGGGAAGCGGCTTGCCTTCAAGCCATTCCAGAAATGCGCCGCCTGCGGTGGAAACATAGGTGAAGCGGCCGGCGGCGCCTGCGTGTTCGAGTGCCGCCACCGTGTCGCCGCCGCCTGCGACCGAGCGCAGTTTGCCGGCCTGGGTCAGTTCTGCGGCTGCTTCCGCGACTTCGTTGGTGCCCATGTCAAAGGGCTCCATCTCGAACGCGCCGAAGGGACCGTTCCAGACCAGGGTCTTGGAGGCAGCGAGCGCGGAGATGACGTGGCCGATGCTTTCCCGGCCGATGTCCAGGATCATGTCGTTCGCGCCGACCTTGTCCGCCGGCACGACTTTCGAAGGTGCGTTCGCCTTGAACTCGCCAGCCACGACCACATCGCTCGGCAGGATGATTTCGCAGCTGGTTTCCTTCGCCTTGGCGAGAATGCCGCGCGCGGTTTCGAGCAGGTCTTTCTCAACCAGAGATTTTCCGACCGGCTTGCCCTGCGCCGCAAGGAACGTATTCGCCATGGCGCCGCCGATCGCGAGCTTGTCCACTTTCGCAAGCAGGTTGCCGAGCAGCTCGAGCTTCGTTGAAATCTTCGCGCCGCCTGCGACCGCCATGACGGGGCGCTCCGGCTTCTCTAACGCGGTCTCGAGCGCCTCGAGTTCGGCCTCCAACGCGCGGCCTGCAAAAGCAGGCATCTTGTGTGCGAGGCCTTCGGTCGAAGCATGGGCGCGGTGCGCCGCCGAGAAGGCGTCGTTCACATACACATCGCCGTGCTTTGCGAGTGCGGCCACGAAGTCCGGTTCGTTCTTCTCTTCGCCTTTATGAAAGCGCGTGTTTTCCAGAACCAGAACCTGCCCCGGCTGCAGGATCGAAACCGCTTTTTCGGCGTCGGGACCGATACAGTCGGGCGCGAACAGCACCATCTTGCCGAGCGCTTCGGAGAGCACGCTGACGAGCGGTTCGAGCGATTGGGACTTGTCGGCGCCTTTCGGCCGTCCGAAATGCGAAAGCAGGATCACCCTCGCGCCTTTGTCGGAGAGTTCGCGGATCGTGGGGATCACGCGCGCGATCCGCGTGAAATCGCTGACGAGTCCGTTCTCCATCGGCACGTTGAGATCGACGCGAACAAGAACGCGCTTGTTCGCGACATCGGCCTGGTCGAGGGTTTTGAAGGAGGGCATCACACAAACACAAGGCTAGAAAGAAAAACGGGACTCACTACTGGGAGTCCCGCTTGGACCAAAGATAGAGCGAGATGACGAGCATCACGCTGAAAAAGGCAAGTCCGACATACCCGATGATCTGGTCGATTGGCATGGCTCAGCCCAGCTTGCCCATGGCGACGGCAGTGTCGGCCATGCGGTTCGAGAAGCCCCATTCGTTGTCGTACCAGGAGAGAACGCGCACCAGCGTGCCGTCCATCACCTTGGTCTGGTCGAGATGGAAGATCGACGAATGCGGGTCATGGTTGAAGTCGATCGAGACGTTGGGCTGGTCGGTGAAACCGAGGATGCCCTTGAGCTGCTGCGAAGCGGCGCGCTTCACGGCCTCGTTGATCTCTTCCTTGCTGGTCTGCTTCTTCGCCACGAACTTGAAGTCGACGACCGAGACGTTCGGCGTCGGCACGCGGATCGAAACGCCGTCGAGCTTGCCGTTCAGTTCCGGCAGCACGAGGCCGACCGCCTTCGCCGCGCCCGTCGAGGTCGGGATCATCGAAAGTGCTGCGGCGCGCGCGCGGTAGAGATCCTTGTGCATGGTGTCGAGCGTAGGCTGGTCGCCGGTATAGGCGTGGATTGTGGTCATGAAGCCTTTTTCGATGCCGATGGCGTCGTTCAGCACCTTCGCGACCGGCGCAAGACAGTTCGTCGTGCAGGAAGCGTTCGAGACGACCTTGTGCTCGGGTGAGAGCTTGTCGTGGTTCACGCCGTAGACGACCGTGAGGTCGGCATTATCGGCTGGCGCGGATACCAGCACGCGCTTCGCACCCGCAGTCAGGTGCGCGGACGCTTTGTCCTTCGAGGTGAAGATGCCGGTGCATTCGAGCGCGATATCGACGCCGAGATCCTTGTGCGGAAGCTTGGAGGGGTCGCGTTCGGCGGTGACCTTGATCGGGCCGAAGCCTACGTCGATGGTGTCGCCCGAGACTTTCACGTCGCCGTTGAAGCGGCCATGCACGCTGTCGAAGCGGAACAGATGCGCATTGGTCTCGACCGGGCCGAGGTCGTTAATCGCGACGACCTGAATATCCTTGCGGCCGTTCTCTGCGATGGCGCGCAAAACATTCCGGCCGATGCGCCCGAAGCCGTTGATTGCAACCCGTACAGCCATTTCTTTCCTCGTCTCTCTCTTCTACGCGTGACCTTGTGCGAAAGCCGGCATCCGGCTTCCGGGGTCGCGCGTCAGTTCGCGGCGCTTTTCTTTGCCGCGGCTTGCGAGGGCAACGCCTTCGTTGCCGCTTCCACGATCGCTTCCACTGTGATGCCGAAGCGCTTGTAAAGGTCTTTATATGGTGCGCTCGCGCCGAAGCCGGTCATGCCGACGAACTTGCCATCGGAGCCCACGATCTCGTCCCAGCCCATGCGGATCGCAGCTTCGCACGCGATCTTCACGGGCGCCGTGCCGATCACGCGCTCGCGCACGCTTTCGGGCTGGTCGAAGAAGAGGTCCATGCAGGGCACGGAGACTACGCGCGTCGGCACGCCGTTCTTTTCGAGCTGCTTTTGCGCTTCGACACAGAGCGACACTTCGGAGCCCGACGCGAACAGCGAGACCTTAGCGTCACCGCTCGCGGGCGAAAGCTCGTAGGCACCCTGCTTGCAGAGATTGCCCTTCTCGTTCTTCAGGCGAAGCGCCGGCAGGTTCTGGCGGGTC
The DNA here is from genome assembly GCA_018335895.1 of Hyphomicrobiales bacterium. GTDB lineage: Bacteria > Pseudomonadota > Alphaproteobacteria > Rhizobiales > Xanthobacteraceae. Next base: position 17,773 of record JAGXQU010000083.1, read on the forward strand.
AGCGCAAGCACGCTCGGCGACTGATCAAGACGAAGGGCTGCGTCCCAGCATTCCGCAGTCTCGACCTGATCTGCCGGGCGGAAGACATAAAGGTTCGGGATCGAGCGGAGTGCCGCCAGATGCTCGACCGGCTGATGGGTCGGGCCGTCTTCACCGACGCCGATCGAGTCGTGCGTCATGACGTGGATGACCCGCGTACCCATGAGCGCCGCGAGACGAAGCGACGGGCGGCAGTAGTCGGCGAACACAAGGAAGGTGCCGGAGAAAGGAATGACCCCGCCGTGCAGCGCCATCCCGTTCATGGCGGCGGCCATGCCGTGTTCGCGAATGCCCCAATGAATAAAGTGACCGGCGAAGTTCTCCGCTGACACGGCCTTCATCGTCTTGGTGCGCGTGTTGTTCGAGCCGGTGAGGTCGGCGGAGCCGCCGATCATTTCCGGCGCGACCGCGCAGATCGCTTCGAGCACGTTTTCGGACGCCTTGCGGGTCGCGATCTCGGGCTTCTCGGCGACGGCTTTTTCTTTCAGCGCTTCAATCGCGGCACCGAGACCGTTCGGCAGCTTGCCGTGCAGGCGGCGCTCGAACTCGGCCTTCTTCGCTGAGGCATCGAGGCGCTGTTTCCATGCCGCGCGAAGGTCCGCGGCTCTGGTGCCGGCCTTGCGCCAGGCATCGAGAATCTCCGCCGGAATTTCGAACGGCGGGAAATTCCAGTTGAGGTTCTTGCGTGCGCCTTCGATTTCAGCTGCGCCGAGCGGCGAACCGTGCGCGCCCGCGGTGTCTACCTTGGTCGGTGCGCCGTAACCGATCCGCGTCTTGCACGCGATCAGCGTCGGGCGGTCCGACTTCTGCGCATCCTTGATCGCGTTCTCGATCGCCACCGGGTCGTGGCCGTCGATGCGCAGCGCATTCCAGCCGGAAGCCTTGAAGCGCGCGACCTGATCCGTGGAATCCGAGAGCGAGATCTTGCCGTCGATGGAAATGCCGTTGTCGTCGAACAGGACGATGAGCTTGGAAAGCTTCAGGTGTCCCGCGAAGGCGAGCGCTTCCTGGCTGATGCCTTCCATGAGATCGCCGTCGGAGACGAGCGCGTAGGTGTAGTGATCGACGAGATCGCTGCCGTATTCGGCGTTGAGCAGGCGTTCGGCGAGCGCCATGCCGACTGCGTTCGCAATCCCCTGGCCGAGCGGGCCGGTCGTCGTCTCGATGCCGCGGGTGATGAAGTTTTCGGGGTGGCCCGGCGTCTTCGAATCGAGCTGACGGAAGCGCTTGATCTCCTCGATCGTCACGTCTTCGTGGCCGGTGAGATACAGCAATGCATAAAGAAGCATCGAGCCGTGGCCGGCCGAGAGGACGAAGCGGTCGCGATCCGGCCAGTCCGTCGCCTTTGGGTCGAATTTGAGAAATTTCGTGAAGAGAACGGTCGCGATGTCCGCGGTGCCCATCGGCAGTCCGGGATGCCCGGATTTCGCCGCTTCGACCGCGTCCATTGCGAGCGCGCGAATGGCGTTTGCCAAACGGTCGTGCTGCTCGCGGCTCATGTGCGGTGTCTCACCCAAAGTTCCCGGGGGAAATGTGGCGTTGCCATAGCACCCCAACCCCTTGTGTCAAAGTCGCGACGCGCGGTTGACGTGGGGATAAAGGCTCCCCTTAACTGCTTACGAGCAATCTCAACAAGTCCCGGCAAATGCGGCAGGCAGCGGAACCATCGGCGGTGCTGGAAAAGGCGCGCAGGCGCATCGCGGCGGCGCTCGACCTGCTTGAGGCTGCGATCAATCGCCGCCGCGAGAACGACCGTCAGCGCGGCGAACTGGAGGCCCAGATTCAGGCGTTCGGGGCCGACCGCTCGCGGCTCGCCGGGGAGCTGGATCACGCGCGGGCAAACATTTCTTCGCTCGAGGCCACGAACCGGGAAGTTGCGCAGCGGCTCGATCAGGCCGTGGACACGATCCGCGCCGTGCTGGATTCGCAGGAGCGCTGAGATGGCCGAGGTTTCCGTCACCATCAACGGCCGCGTTTACCGCATGGCCTGCGACCCCGGGCAGGAAGATCACCTTGCGCGGCTCGGACGCGAACTGGACCAGAGAATTGGCCAGCTCCGCGAATCCTTCGGCGAGATTGGCGATACGCGCCTTGCCGTCATGGCCGCGATCATGGTGGCCGACGAACTCGCGGAACTGAAGCGGCGGCTCCGGTCCGCCGATCAGGAGATCCAGTCGCTGAAAGACGCCAGAGAGCGGGCGGCCCAGCGCAACGAAGCGGGCGAACACGCCATCGCGGAAATTCTCGAAAGCACGGCAGAGCGCATCGAGCGACTCGCGCAGAGCCTCAACAGCGGCCCGAACGGCAGCGTTGCGCTCGGCTAAGCGCTCCGAAAGTCAAGGCTGGTCAAGCCGCCAATCTCTCCCTAGGTTGAATTCGCGGTGCTGCGGGACGCGACAGAGGAGTATTCCCGGGGCCTTATCGATCTCAACGGGAGCTGTCCCTGGTCTGGACCGTGGTCCTAGCTACATGGCGCCCACCTACTTCGTAGGTTTCCCGGGATCGAATCTCTGACGGTCACTGCGGCCCGCACTTGAATTTGTCATGCCAGTATCAGTCGCTGAACAGAAACGCGCTTTGCGCAAAGAGATGATGGCAAAGCGCGATGCGCTTTCGCCGATCTTCCGTAAGCAGATGTCCGAAAAGGTCGCAGCCGGCGATCTGCCGTTCGACGTGCCTGAGGGCGCGGTCGTCTCAGGCTGGTTCGCGATGGGAACCGAGCTCAATCCCTACCCGCTGATGAAGCGGCTTTCGGAAGAATACGGCTGCAAGCTCGCGCTGCCTGCGATCGCGGACGGCAAGCTCATCTTCCGCGCGTGGGAGCCGGGCATGCAGTTGAAGCGCGTCGGATTCGGGCTTTCCGAACCCGGCCCGGAATCGCCGGAAGTCGATCCCGATATTCTGTTCGTGCCGATGCTCGCGTTCGATCTCGACGGATACCGCATCGGTTACGGCAAGGCCTATTACGACGGCGGTCTTTCGCGTCTCCGCGCGAAGAAGAAAATCGTCGCCGCTGGGCTCGCCTACGAGGAACAATGCGTCGAGCATGTTCCGGTGGAGCCGCACGACCAGCGTCTCGATTATGTGATAACGGAAGAGGGCGTGCGTTTTTCGGCCGGTAGCGACTGATGCGAATACTTTTTCTCGGAGACATTGTCGGGCGTTCGGGCCGGGTCGCGGTCGTCGATCTCCTGCCGTCGCTGATCGAAAACTGGAATCTCGATTTCGTCGGCATCAACGGCGAGAACTCAGCCGGCGGCTTCGGCATCACGGAGGCGATCTATAACGAACTGGTCGACACCGGCGCGGATGCAATCACGCTCGGCAATCATTCGTGGGATCAGCGCGAGGCGCTCGTCTTCATCGAGCGCGCGCCGAAGCTCATCCGTCCGCTGAACTATCCGAAGGGCACGCCGGGACGCGGCGCCGCCATGCTGGAAGCGAAGAACGGCAAGCGCGTGCTGGTCATCAACGCCATGGGCCGCGTCTTCATGGAGCAGCTCGACGATCCTTTCGCCGCAATCGAGCAGGAACTGGAAGCCTGCAAATTGCGCGAACACGCCGATGCGATCATCGTGGATTTTCATGCCGAGGCGACCAGCGAGAAGCAGGCGCTCGGCTATATTCTCGACGGGCGCATTTCGTTGCAGGTCGGCACCCACACGCATGCGCCGACTTCCGACCATCGCATTCTTCCGGGCGGTACGGCTTTCGTCTCCGACATCGGCATGTGCGGCGACTACGAAAGCGTGCTCGGCATGAACAAGGACGAACCGATCCGGCGCTTCCAGACCAAGATACCCTCCGGCCGCTTCGAGCCCGCGACCGGCGATGCGACAGTTTCGGGCCTTGCAGTCGAGACCGACGACGCGACAGGACTTGCCGTAAAAATCGCGCAGGTGCGTATCGGCGGCGTACTGGAAGAGGCGCGGCCGAATTTCTGGTGATGTTTGCCCCCGCCCTTGATCTCTCCCCCCGCGAACGGGGGAGGGAAGCGAGCGGGTGGGGTGCTTCACATCATAAGATCGCTTGCTATAACGCGCGCGCAATCCGCTCAGGACTTCTCTCATGGCCGGCCATTCGCAATTCAAGAACATCATGCACCGGAAGGGACGGCAGGATGCCGCCCGTTCCAAGCTGTTCGGCAAGCTCGCCCGCGAAATCACGGTATCCGCGAAGATGGGCCTGCCGGATCCAGCCATGAACGCGCGTCTTCGCGCAGCCATCATCGCGGCCCGCGCGGAGAATATGCCGAAGGACAACATCGAGCGCGCGATCAAGAAAGCATCGGGCAGTGACGGCGAAAACTTCGAAAGCGTCCGCTACGAAGGCTACGGGCCGGGCGGTGTCGCCCTCATCATCGAGACGCTGACGGACAACCGCACGCGAACCGTAGGCGAAATCCGCTCGTACTTTACGAAGAGCGGCGGTGCGCTCGGCGAAACCGGCTCGGTAGCCTTCATGTTCAATCATGTCGGCGTGATCGAATACGACGCCGCGAAAGCCGACGCCGACACCATGCTGGAGGCGGGGATCGACGCCGGCGCCGACGATGTGATTTCCGGCGATGCCGGTCATGAGATCATAACCAGCGTCGAATCGTTGAACGAAGTGCAGAAAGCGCTGGAAGCGAAATTCGGCGAGCCGAGAAAGGGCGGGCTTACCTGGCGCCCGAAGAACACGGTCGCGGTCGACGACGAAACCGGCGAAAAGCTGATGAAGCTCGTCGAGAATCTCGAAGAGAACGACGACGTGCAGAACGTCTACGGCAATTTCGAAATTTCGGAATCGCTGATGGCGAAGCTGTCGGCGTGAACAGTCCCTCCCGTGCGCTCGGCTACGCCGCGATCATCTCCGCTGTGACGATCTGGGGCGCATGGGTCGCGCTCACGCGCTACGCGGTGATCGGCTCGCTGACGCCCGCCGCTGTCACGCTGCTGCGTGTAGGCATCCCGGCGCTTCTGCTTGCGCCCGTGCTGTTTCGTGTAGGCCTATGGCCGAAGGGCAGGACGGTTCCGTTTCTCTTCTGTCTTCTCGGCGCGGGAGCGCCGTTCCTGCTCATTATCGGCAACGGGATGCGTTATGCCCCAACCGCCGACGTGGGACCGCTGGTGCCGGGCACGATGCCGCTGATCGTGGCGCTGCTTTCGGTCGTGATCTTCAAGGAAAAACTCGGGCTGGCGCGCGCGACAGGCTTCGCGCTTTGTCTTGCGGGCGTGCTCACGATCGCAGGAAGAAGCATCGTGAGCGCGAGCGGAGATACTTCCTTCGGTCATATGCTTCTGATTACGGCTGCGTTCTGCTGGGCTTGCTACACGGTCGCGTTCCGGCATGTAGGCGTCACTGCAATCGAGATGGCCGCGCTGGTGAGCTTCTGGTCCGCGCTTGCGATCTTGCCGTTCGGCATTCCGCCGCTGATCGATGCGTTCGACAAGGGCGCGTACAACGATCTGATCGTGCAGGCGGTGATCCAGGGGCTCGGCTCGGGCCTGATTGCGCTCGTGCTCTACAATATCGGCATTGCGCGGCTCGGCGCTTCGCGCGCGGCAGCTTTCGTTGCGCTCGTGCCCGCGCTTGCGACGTTGATTGCGATTCCCCTCTTGAAGGAAATTCCGGACGCCGCCTCGATCTTTGGCGTGCTCACAACCGGCGCAGGCGTACTGCTCGCAAGCGGCGTACTGAACGAAATCTTATCGAAGAAGCCGGTCGAATAGCGGCAGGCTCGAAATCGCGGCGAAGAGAATGATGACGTAGGCTGCGTTACGATAGTTCCGGTCTGACACAAAGATGAATGCCATCGAGCCGCCCGCCATCCCGGAAAGAAACGGTACGAACATCAGGAGTCCGAACCAGACGACTTCGTTCGTGAGCAGGCCGCTCCAGCCATAGACCACAATCGAGAACAGATCGAACAGCGCGAAATAGGCGATCAGGTTCGCGCGCACGGCGGCAGCCGAGATCGCGCCCCCGAGCCAGTAGATGATGACCGGAGGTCCTGGGATCTGCGTGGCGCCGCCGAGCACGCCGGAGATCGCGCCGACCGAAAGCGTGATCGGGAGTTTCGGCGCGCCGTGGTAGCGCCAGCCGGAAGCGAGCAGGATCACGAAAACGACGATGATGACCGCGATCGCCCAGCGCATCGGCGTCGGATCGACGTAGATCAGCGCCAAGGTGCCGAGCGGAATGGTGATCGCCGCGGCCGTCATCAGGGGCAGCGTTTCGCGCCAACGCACGTGCGGCAGCGCGGGCACGAGAAACGGCAGCGAGCAGATGAAGTCGATGAGCAGGATCGTGGTCACGGAAAAGCGGGGGCCGTAGAGCGCGCCGATCAGCGGCACATAGATCATGCCCGCGCCGAAACCGGAGAAGCCGCGCACGAAGCCCGACGCAAACGCAATCATCGCCGCCAGCGCGAGGCGGTCGTCGAAGAAGGGTGCAAGCGAAGCGGGGATAAGGGCGGACAAGCGGTGTGCCTTGGCTTTCGGGAAGCAGTAGCATGCATGCTAGGCAGACTTCGATAGCGGGGTTATCCACGCAGAGATGACGCGCGCGAATCGCATAATCGGTATCGACCCCGGGCTCCGCCGCACCGGTTGGGGCGTGATCGAGTGCGAGGGCTCGAAGCTTTCCTTCGTCGCCTGTGGTTCGGTGAACGCGGACGAGCGGGGCGCCTTGAGCGACCGGCTCGCCTTCATCCACAAGGGTCTCGCCGGGGTGATCGAACGCTACGCGCCGCACGAGGCGGCGGTGGAAGAAACCTTCGTGAATGCCGACCCGCGTGCGGCGCTGAAACTCGGGCAGGCGCGCGGGATCGCGCTCGTGGTGCCCGCGCAGGCCGGATTGCCGGTTGCGGAATACGCGCCGAACCTAATCAAGAAGACCGTGGTCGGCGCTGGCCGCGCCGAGAAGGCGCAGATCCGGCTCATGATCCGCGTCTTGATGCCGAAGGCCGATCCGCAGAGCGACGACGCGGCGGATGCCTTGGCGATCGCGATCTGCCACGCGCATCACCGGAGCAGCGTGGATATTCTCTCGCGGGTCGTGGGGGGAACCTAGATGATCGGCAAGCTGCGCGGCGTGATCGATACCTATGGCGAGGACTTCGTCGTGATCGACGTGCATGGCGTCGGCTATGTCGTGCATTGCTCCGTGCGCACGCTGCAATCGCTGCCGCCGCAGGGCGAGGCTGCGACGATCTCGATTGAGACGCATGTGCGCGAACAGGAGATCAAGCTGTTCGGCTTCACGAACGATCTGGAGCGCGAATGGTTTCGTATCCTGCAAAGCGTGCAGGGTGTCGGCGCGAAGGTCGCGCTCGCGGTGCTCTCCACGCTGAGACCCGCGGAACTCGCGAACGCGATTGCGCTTGGGGACAAGACCGCGGTCGCGCGCACGCAAGGCGTGGGGCCGAAGCTCGCCGCGCGCATCGTCGCGGAGTTGAAAGACAAGGCGCCGGCATTCGCGACCGTCGATCCGTCGGTCGTCAAATTGCAGGGCGATCTGTCAGACAAACGCGCGCCGCAGCCGGTGGCCGATGCCGTCTCCGCGCTCGTCCATTTGGGCTATGGAGAAATTCAGGCGGGTGCAGCGGTCGCCGCGGCGGTGCGTGCATCGGGTGAGGAGAACGCGCCGGTCGAGACGCTGATCCGGCTCGGATTGAAGGAACTGGCGCGATGAACTCCCGTCTCGTGTCCGCAGAGCAGCGCGACGACGATCCGGCGGAAGCTTCGCTTCGCCCGCAAAAGCTTTCCGAATTCATCGGGCAGCAGCAGGCGCGCTCCAACCTTTCCGTCTTCATCGAGGCGGCGAAAGCGCGCAAGGAAGCGCTGGACCATGTGTTGCTCGTCGGCCCGCCGGGCCTCGGCAAGACCACGCTCGCGCAGATCGTGGCGCGCGAACTCGGCGTGAACTTCCGCGCCACTTCCGGCCCGGTGATCGCGAAGGCCGGTGATCTCGCAGCACTCCTCACCAATCTCGAAGACCGCGATGTGCTTTTCATCGACGAGATCCATCGTCTCAATCCGCACATCGAGGAAGTGCTCTATCCGGCGATGGAGGACTTTCAGCTCGATCTCATCATCGGCGAAGGTCCGGCCGCGCGCTCGGTGAAGATTGAACTCGCGAAATTCACGCTCGTCGGTGCGACCACGCGCTCGGGGCTTCTCACCACGCCACTGCGCGACCGCTTCGGCATCCCCGTTCGGTTGGGCTTCTATGAAGTGGACGAGCTTGAGACCATCGTCGAGCGCGGCGCGAGGGTGCTCGGCATCGGCATCGGCAAGGACGGCGCGCGCGAGATCGCGAAACGCGCGCGCGGCACGCCGCGCATCGCGGGACGTCTGCTCAAGCGCGTGCGCGACTTCGCGTCGGTCGACAAGGTTTCTACGATCGACGCGAAGGCCGCCGATCGCGCGCTCTCGCAACTCGAAGTCGATGCCGCCGGGCTAGACGCGATGGATCGGCGCTACCTTCGCATCATCTCCGATCATTATGACGGCGGGCCGGTCGGGATCGAGACGATCTCGGCAGCACTTTCCGAACCGCGTGACGCGCTCGAGGACATCATCGAGCCGTTCCTGATCCAGCGCGGCTTCATCCAGCGCACGCCGCGCGGCCGCATCATGACGTCGCATGCCTATAAGCATCTCGGTCTCACGGAGCCGAAGCGGGACGCTTCGCAGATGCCGCTGTTCGATCAGGGCGAGGAATAGGGATGCCGGATAATTGGCCCGATCTCGCAGGGCGCATCGAAAACGGCCGGCACGTCATGGCGGTGCGCGTCTATTATGAGGACACGGATTTTTCCGGCGTCGTCTATCACGCGAGCTATCTGCGCTTCATGGAGCGCGGCCGTACGGATTTTCTCCGTCTGCTCGGCGTCGATCATCGCGCGCTGTTCGAGGAGGCCGGGAAGGAAGCGCCGGGTTTCGCCTTCGTCGTGCGCTCGATGAACATCGAGTACCTGAAACCAGCGCATATGGACGACGTGCTGACGATCATAACCTCGCCGGCGGAAGCCGCGGGTGCGTCGCTCACGCTGAAGCAGGAAGTTTTTCGCGGCGAGACGCTGCTCCTGGAAGCGATGGTGAAGGCCGCATTCGTGTCCGGCGGACGCGCCCGGCGCATTCCGGAGGCGCTGCGCAAGGCCATGTCGCCGGACGCCTTATCTCGCTAACTACTTGTTAACCGTGTAAGCCCTTCTCTCTGGCGTGCGGCCCAGAGGGTCGCGCCCCAGTTTGGACAGATTCTGTGCCGTATTGACGGGGCCAGGCGAGAGCGGGTGCAGGGCAAGCCGAATTGCCGTCCTCTGCGCATAAAAACCCGCACGTTTGAACCCAATCCCGAATGCGGTGCGAGACGCGATTGCGATCGCTGAGGACCTTTGATGGCCGATCTTCTTACCCAATTCCTGAGCGAAGTTTCGCTCTGGCTTTCTTTCGGACTACCCGATTTCGTAGCGCAGGCAGCGCCCACGGCTCCCGTTACGCAGGAGACGATCGGCGCGCCCGTGAACATTTCGCTCTGGGCGCTGTTCTGGCAAGCGCATCTCGTCGTGAAGGGCGTGATGATCGGGCTTCTGGTCGCGTCGGTCTGGGTCTGGGCCATCGTGATCGACAAGACGATCCTTTATATGCGTACGCGCCGGCAGATGGATCGCTTCGAGCAGGCGTTCTGGTCGGGCGATAGCCTCGAGGATCTCTACCGTTCGCTTTCCGCGAAGCCGGCCTATGCAGCGGCTGCGCTCTTCGTCGCGGCTATGCGCGAATGGAAGCGGACCTATGAGGGCGGCGGCAAGGCCATCGGCACGCTTACGCAGCGCATCGAGAAGGTGATGAACGTCACGATCACCCGCGAGGTGGACCGGCTCGAGCGTCGGCTTCTGGTGCTTGCGACCGTCGGCTCGGCCGGCCCTTTCATCGGGCTGTTCGGTACGGTCTGGGGCATCATGACGAGCTTCCAGTCGATCGCCGCTTCCAAGAACACGAGTCTCGCGGTGGTTGCGCCCGGTATCGCGGAGGCGCTGTTTGCCACCGCCATCGGCCTGGTCGCCGCCATACCGGCGACCATTTTCTATAACAAGTTCATTTCCGAGGTGAACCGCCTTGCCCAGCGCATGGAAGGTTTCGCCGACGAATTCTCCGCGATCCTGTCGCGGCAGGTTGACGAGAATTCCTGAGGTCTCGCGATGGGTATGAGCGGTGGTTCGGGAGCAGGCGAGCGGCGTTCGTCGCGCGTGCGCGGACGCGGGGTAAGCGCGGAAATCAACGTGACGCCGCTGGTCGACGTCATGCTCGTGCTCCTGATTATTTTCATGATCTCGGCGCCGTTGCTCACCGTCGGCGTGCCGATCGATCTGCCGCAGAGCCAGGCGAAATCGCTAGATCAGGAGCGGGAGCCGCTGACGCTGTCGGTCAACGACAAGGGTCAGGTGTTCCTGCAAAACACCGAGATCAAGATCGAGGAACTCGTCGACAAGCTGAAAGCGGTAGCGAAGCAGGGCACCGAGGAGCGCATTTATGTGCGCGGCGACAAGAAGGTCGACTACGGCACGGTGATGAAGGTGATGGGACGTTTGCAGGCCGCAGGCTACCGCAAGGTCGCGCTCGTCACCGAGATTGAAGGATCCTGACGGGATACATGCGCCCCGGCTTTACGATCTCGACCGCATTTCACGCCGTCGTCCTCGGCTGGGGGCTGATCCATTTCGCCTCCGTGAAGCCGGTCGAGGCGCCGCCGGCCGAGTCCCTGCCGATCGATCTCGTTTCGATTTCAGAGTTCACGAAGGCGAAGCAGGGTAATCCCAAGCCCGAGAAACAGCCGCAGCCCGAGAAGCAGGTCGATAAGCAGGCCGAGCCGAAAGAGAAGGCCGATCCGAGTCTGCCGGTGAAGAACAAGGACGTGAAATCGATGCCTCCTCCGCCGCCCTCCGAGCAGGCCGAGAAAAAGAAGGAAGAGCCGAAGAAAGAGGATCAGGCCAAGCCGGATCCGAAGCTCGAAGAAGACGCCATCGCGAAGAAGCTCGCGGAGCAGAAGAAGGCCGAGAAGAAGGAAACGCCGAAAAAGGTCGTGAAGGAAAAAGCGCCTCCGGTGAAAACCAAGCACGAGTTCGATCCCGACCGTATCGCCGAGCTGCTCGATCGCCGCGCGCCTTCGCGCAAACAGAATGCCGGCGAGCAGAAGTCGAATGCCGGTCTGGGTACGCCGAAGGGGCAGGATTCGACGCTTTCCATGAGCGAGCTCGACGCGTTCCGGCGGCAGGTCGAGAAGTGCTGGAACGTCTTGCCGGGGGCGGGCAATCTGGACCGGTCGCGCGTTGAATTGCGGATCACATTAAATCCGGACGGCACGCTGGCTTCGTCGCCGCAAATCTACAAGGCGGCGACCGGGCCCAATGCGCAGGCGACTTCGGAAAGCGCGGTTCGTGCGGTGATCACCTGCGGGCCGTATAAGATGTTCAGGCCCCAGACTTATGCGAGTTGGAAAGACATGATCGTCGGCTTCGAGCCGAATTCCGGCAGCTACTGATCAGGTTCGATTGAAGAGGACAGGACGCCAATGACGTTCGCATTTTCCCGTCGCCATCTTTTGCTTGGAGCCGGCAGCACGGCGGCGCTCGCGCTCGCTTCGCCGCGCCCCACTTTCGCGCAAACCCGTATCGATATCACGCGCGGCACCGTGCAGCCGTTGCCGATCGCGATCACGGATTTCGTGGGCGAACAGGATGCCGGCCGTGGCATCACCGGCGTGATTACGAATAACTTGCGCCGCTCGGGCCTGTTCGCGCCGGTTGATCAGGCCGCGTTTATCGAGCGCGTCACCAATATCGACGTTTCGCCGCGCTTTCAGGACTGGCGCGTCATCAACGCGCAGACGCTGGTTACGGGCCGCGTGCAGCGGCAGGGCGACGGTCGCTTTCAGGTCGCTTTCCGGCTCTGGGACATTTCCGCCGGGCAGTATCTGATCGGCCAGCAGTTCCTGACGCAGCCGGAAAATTGGCGGCGCATCGCGCACATCATTTCCGATCTCATCTATCAGCGGCTGACCGGCGAGAAGGGCTATTTCGACACGCGGATCGTTTTCATCGACGAGACCGGGCCGAAAGACAAACGCAACAAGCGCCTCGCGATCATGGATCAGGACGGCGCGAACGTGCGCTATCTCACGCGCGGCGACGAGCTTGTGCTGACGCCGCGCTTCAGCCCCACCAATCAGGACGTCACCTATATGTCCTATGGCCGCGGCGACCAGCCGCCGCGCGTCATGCTGATGAATATCGAAAGCGGACAGCGCGAAGTGGTCGGCGATTTTCCGAACATGGCGTTCAGCCCGCGCTTCTCGCCGAGCGGACAGGGCGTCATCATGAGCCTGCAGGAGCAGGGCGCTTCCAACATCTTCACGATGGATCTGCGCACCAAGCGGCTCGCGCGCCTCACCTCGACGCAGGCGATCAACACCGCGCCCTCCTATTCGCCGGACGGGCAGCAGATCGTGTTCGAATCCGATCGCGGCGGCTCGCAGCAGCTTTATGTGATGAGCGCCGACGGCTCGAACCAGCGCCGCATCTCGCCGCCGGACGGCGGCCGTTACTCCACCCCGGTCTGGTCGCCGCGCGGCGACGTGATCGCGTTCACGAAACAGGGCAGCGGATCGTTCTCCATCGGCGTCATGCGCACCGATGGCTCGGGCGAGCGCATTCTCACAGAAGGCTTCCATAACGAGGGGCCGACCTGGTCGCCGAACGGCCGCGTGCTGATGTTCTTCCGCGACCCGGGCGGCAATGCCGGCCCGAAGCTCTTTACCGTCGATCTCACCGGCTACAACGAGTTGCAGGTCCCGACCCCGGCTTATGCGTCCGACCCGGCGTGGTCGCCGCCGCTGTCGTGAGATTTCGCCTTTGGCCTGATGCCTGAAGCGGTTCCCGTTTACCCCGCGCTAACCATGCGTTGCGGAATCGGCCCGAAAACGCCCTGTTTGCGCGCCCTCACCGTGCCGCAAAGATTTCGTCAAGGTTGATGGAATATTCGAAATTTGAGGGGTTTTCGGCCGGTTAGGGCTGTTCGACCGGCCTTTGTGGGAATTTTGGGAGTAATCGGTATGACGGGTGTGATGCGGCTCGTTCGTGGCGTGCGCTTTGCCTCGCTCTTTGCGCTGATGCTTGCGGTTGCGGCTTGTTCGACGAACCAGAACGCGAGCGATACGAACAATCCGAATGCGTCGGCGCCTCCGGGCAGTGCGCAGGATTTCGTCGTGAACGTCGGCGACCGCGTGTTCTTCGAGAGCGATCAGTCCGATCTCACGCCGCAGGCCCGCGCGACGCTCGACAAGCAGGTGCAGTGGCTGCAGCAGTATGCGCAGTACTCTTTCACCGTCGAAGGTCACGCCGACGAACGCGGCACGCGCGAATACAACATCGCTCTCGGCGCACGCCGCGCACAGACGGTACGCGACTATCTGGTGTCGCGCGGTATCCCCGCGCAGCGGATGCGCACGATCTCCTACGGCAAGGAGCGTCCGGTCGCAGTCTGTAATGACATCTCCTGCTGGTCTCAGAACCGGCGCGCGGTCACGGTGCTGAATAGCGCTCCGGGATCCTAAACGCGGCTAATTCTTCGGTCGGAAAATCGACGATCTGCAAAAGTCCGCCTTGGCGGACTTTTGTGTTTTATGTCTCCCGCTGCGGGGGGCGTTCTCCATGGACCGCCCGCTTCTACTTTCCGGGAACGGCCCTAAATTGGGCCAAAACGGGTTCCAACGCTTGGTTATGATGATGGCACGCACGCTTTTACCGCTCGCACTTGTCGCCGCGATTTTTGCGGCACAGCCGGCGCAGGCACAGTTTCCCTTCGGCAGCCGGCAGCAGCCGCAGCAGGAAGTGCCGGGCGAAAGCGATCTCTCGATCAGGGTTGGGCGTCTCGAGGCGCAGCTTCGGGAACTTACCGGCCAGATCGAGCAGTTGCAGTATCAGAACCAGCAATTGCAACAGCAGCTCCAGACGTTGCAGGGCGGTGCGGCGCCCGCGCAGCAGAAGTCCGTGCAGCGGCCGCAGCAGCAATCGGCGCCGCCGCCATTGCAGCAACAGCAGATGCCTCCGCCGGTGCAGCAACAGCAACTGCCGCCCCAATCGGGTGACGCTTTCGACCCGAACCAGAATCCGAATGCGCCTGGCAGCCCGCGCAACCTCGGGCAGCTTCCGCAGAAGCAGCAGGGACCGCTGGTGCTTTCGCCGAACCAGAACCAAAATACCGATTTGCCGCCGCCGCAACAGCAGCAACAACAGGCTCCCGCGCCGGTGCAGCAACAGCAGGCCGTGCTGCCGCCGTCGAACAGCCCGAAGGACGCTTACGACCTCGCATATGGCTATGTTCTGCGGCGCGACTATGCGCTCGCCGAACAGTCGTTCCGCGCCTTCCTCGATCAGCATGCGGGCGACCGCAACGCGCCGGTTGCAACCTATTGGCTCGGCGAAAGCCTGTTTCAGCAGAAGAAGTACAGCGACGCGGCGAATGTGTTTCTGGAAATCTACAAACAGTATCCGCAAAGCCAGCGTGCGCCGGATTCGCTACTGCGGCTCGGACAGTCGCTGGCGCAGCTCGGCAACAAGGAAGGCGCTTGCGGTTCGCTCGGCGCAGTGGTTTCCAAGTATCCGAAGGCCTCGGCCAACTTGAAGAAGAGCGCTGCGGATGAGCAAAAAAGGCTCGGCTGCTGACAAATCCCCGATCGCGGAGAGCGAACTCCCCGCGCTGTTCGAGCCGTTCGCAAATTCGAAAAAGACATTGCTTGCCGTTTCCGGCGGCCCCGACTCGACCGCATTGCTCGTGCTTGCAGCGAAATGGCGCGCGAGGCAGGACCGCGGTCCGGAACTGATCGCGGCGACGATCGATCACAAGCTTCGCTCTGCTTCGAAGGCAGAAGCGAAAACGGTTGCGAAGCTCGCAGCATCGCTCGGCATTGCGCATCGCATTCTCGAATGGAAGGGCAAAAAGCCGGTCACGGGCGTGCAGGAGGCGGCGCGCGAAGTGCGCTTTGCGATGTTCTCGAAACTCGCAAAAGAAATCGGCGCCGACCAGTTGATGACCGCGCACACCCGCGACGATCAGGCGGAGACGGTTCTGCACCGCATGGGCCGCGGTTCGGGAATTGGCGGTCTCGCCGGCATCCGGCGCAAGCATGTCCGCGACGGTCTCGGGCTCGCGCGGCCGTTTCTCGATCTGCCGAAGGCGCGGCTGGTCGCGACCTTGAAGAAGCTGCGCATTCCGTTTGCGACCGACCCGACGAACAAGGATACGAAATATCTCCGGGCGCGGCTCAGGAAGCTCGCGCCGCTGCTTGCGAAGGAAGGCATCGATGCCGCCAATCTTGCGCTGATGGCAAAACGCCTCGGGCGGGCGAATGCGGCGCTCAATCGTCTTGCCGACGAAGCCGCCTTTGCCTTGCGTGCCGGCAGCGAGGCCGGCCGTGCCTTCGAGGCGCGGGGCTTCTTCCTGATGCCGGAGGAGCTTTCGATCCGGATGCTGCGTAACGCGGTCGATGCCGAAGGCATTGAGGGGCCTTCCGAGCTCGCGAAAGTGGAGGCGCTTTATGACGCCCTCATGCGTGCCCATCTCGGCGGAGAGGAACTGCGCCGGACGCTTGCGGGCGCCCTCGTTTCGCTTACGGAAACAGCACTCGTTGTCGCAGCCGCGCCGCGACGGAAATCGGCCTCCGGCGAGGTCAAAAGAGCGCGAACGGCCTGAATTCGTGCGCCGTTTCAGTCCTTTCGGCTTGCCGTTCCCTTGGCAAGGCGGGGGGTGACGCCTACATTCGAACGTAAACCGGCTTTAATCCGCCTCGGCTAGGCTGATGCCAAGGATTTCAGGCCCTCGGGCCCCCGCGAAAGGTCTTCAATGAACGCCAACCTGCGGAATTTCGCCCTCTGGGTGATCATCGTCCTCTTGCTGCTCGCGCTGTTCTCTCTGTTCCAGAACCCGACGCAGCGGCAGGCGACGAACGACATCTCCTTCTCGCAGCTCCTCACGGAAGTCGATGCAGGCAAGGTGAGGGACGTCGTCATTCAGGGCCACGAGATCACCGGCACCTTCACGGACGGCCGCGCGTTCCAGACCTACGCGCCGAACGATCCGTCGCTGATCTCGCGCCTCTATGGCAAGAATGTCGCGATCACCGCGAAGCCGCAGGGCGAGCAGTTGCCGTGGTTCGTGTCGCTCCTGATCTCGTGGCTGCCGTTCATCGCGCTGATCGGCGTGTGGATTTTCCTGTCGCGACAGATGCAGGGCGCGGGCGGCAAGGCGATGGGCTTCGGCAAATCGCGCGCGAAGATGCTCACCGAAGCGCATGGCCGCGTCACCTTCGAAGACGTTGCCGGCGTCGATGAGGCGAAATCCGATCTCGAAGAGATCGTCGAATTCCTGCGCGACCCGGGCAAGTTCCAGCGTCTCGGCGGACGCATTCCGCGCGGTGTGTTGCTCGTCGGACCTCCGGGCACGGGTAAAACGCTGATCGCGCGTGCCGTCGCGGGCGAAGCGAACGTACCCTTCTTCACGATCTCGGGCTCCGACTTCGTCGAAATGTTCGTGGGCGTCGGCGCGAGCCGCGTGCGCGACATGTTCGAGCAGGCGAAGAAGAATGCACCCTGCATCATCTTCATTGACGAAATCGACGCCGTCGGCCGCCATCGCGGTGCGGGCTTGGGCGGCGGCAACGACGAACGCGAGCAGACCCTGAACCAGTTGCTGGTCGAGATGGACGGCTTCGAAGCGAACGAAGGCATCATCCTGATCGCCGCAACCAACCGTCCCGATGTGCTCGATCCCGCGCTCCTGCGTCCGGGCCGCTTCGACCGCCAGGTCGTGGTCCCGAACCCGGACGTCACCGGCCGCGAGCAGATCCTGAAGGTTCACGTGAAGAAGGTGCCGATTGCGCCGGACGTGAACTTGAAGACGGTTGCGCGCGGCACGCCCGGTTTCTCGGGTGCGGATCTCGCGAACCTCGTCAATGAAGCAGCCCTGATGGCCGCGCGCCGCAACAAGCGCATGGTCACGCAGCATGAATTCGAAGACGCAAAAGACAAGGTGATGATGGGCGCGGAGCGCCGCTCGCTCGTCATGACCGAGGAAGAGAAACTGCTCACCGCGTATCACGAGGGCGGCCACGCGCTGGTCGCGCTCAACGTGAGGGCGACCGATCCGGTGCACAAGGCGACCGTGATCCCGCGCGGCCGCGCGCTCGGCATGGTCATGCAGTTGCCGGAGCGCGACAAACTTTCGATGAGCTACGAACAGATGACCTCGCGTCTCGCGATCATGATGGGCGGCCGTGTCGCTGAGGAACTGATCTTCGGCCACGACAAGGTCACATCCGGCGCGCAGTCCGACATCGAGCAGGCGACCCGCCTTGCCCGCATGATGGTCACGCGCTGGGGCTTCTCGAAGGAACTCGGCACCGTCGCTTACGGCGAGAACCAGGAAGAAGTATTCCTCGGTCACTCGGTCTCGCGCACGCAGAATATCTCGGAGTCGACCGCGCAGAAGATCGACTCCGAAGTGCGCCGTCTTGTTGAAGCCGGCTACGACGAAGCGACGAAGATCATCAAGGAGAAGCGCGATCAACTCGAGGTGCTTGCAAAAGGCCTGATCGAGTACGAGACGCTCTCCGGCGATGAGATCAAGGATCTTCTCGACGGCCGTCCGCCGGTGCGTGGTGAAGCTGCCGAAGCGCCGGCGCCGCGCTCGACCGCCGTGCCCAAAGGAAATCGTCCGCGTCCGGGTTCTGCCCCCGGCCCGATGGAGCCGCAGCCGCAGAGCTGATCTTCAGATTACGAGATACAAATCACCCGGTACTCGTGCCGGGCGATTTTGTTTTTAGGGCTCGCAGGCCGAGGGGGCGCTTGCATTCAATCTGAACATGCGGTCGTCATCGCCAAGCTTCACGCCGAAGAAATCGCTCAGCTTGCCCGCGCGGTCGCGGATCATGAGCGCTGTATCGCCCGCGCGAGTCACATAGAAGTCCTTTGCCGTATCGTGCTCCACTTTCACCGGACAGGTATAGGCATAGCGATCCGGGTAGCATTTCGCGGTTTGTGTGAACTTCCTGCCGTCTCTGGTTTCGATCCGGAAGGCGAGATCGTAGCCCGGCGCATCTTTATGAACGTCCTTGCCGCCTGCGGGTTTCAGGAGCGCGATGCGCTTCACGGTTTGCTGCGGATTCTTCTTCAGGTGCGCGTCGTCGTAGCTACGCGAGTAGCAGACGGCTTCATTCGTCTCGAAGCGCACGCGCAGCGGCATTCCCATCTTCGCGTAAGCGGGCTTCAGCGTCTCTTTAATCGCGGTGCATTGCGCGAGCGGCAGCGGCTCAAGCCGGAAGACTTTGTCGTCGGCTCCAGGCGAGAAGAATACCGGGTTTTCCGATTCCTCATCCGATGCGCCGCAGCCGCCGACAAGAACGAAGCCGTTGTTGGTCAGAAGCAGGCTTTGCTGGCGCGGTTGCAGGTCGAATGAGCCGCCGTCGCAGTCGATGCTGCAGCGTGTGACATGACCGTCCGCGGATTTGCTGCAGTTCAGCGTATTCCAGAAAATGCCTTTCCGGTTTTTGAAGCGCACATAGGCGCTTACGTTCACGCTGCCGTCGCCGTCGTTCTTGAGCAACTCCTCGCGCGTCTGCGGCTCGTCTTCCGTGTTCTGGTCGGGGTCGAGATCGCGGAAGATGTGCAGCGAGGTGACGGTCTGGCCGGGGCGAAGCTTCAGGTGTGTTTCGCCATAGACGCGGCCGAAGCATACCTCCTTGCCGGCCGGGAAATGGGACGGCAGCGGCGGCTTGCTTTCCTGCGCGCTGGTGGGCGACGCGAACGCAAGCAAAGCGCTCACGAGGAATACCGTTCTCTGAAGCGGCATGATGCTTCTGCCTTTGTCGTGACGATTTCGAATCGTAGCCGATTTTGCGGTGCTCACCACTGGTGACAATCGAATTTGTCTGAGGGCGCACCTGGAAAGTCTGGTCGGAGCTGGTAACCCTAGGCGTGGTTGGCCTGTCGTTCGCGCTCGCATTTCTTGCGGCGATCTGGAAAACGCGCGCGGCCGTGCGGTAAGGCTTGCCGGGCATGGGTTTGCGCCAGCGTTAACGTCGCTCACAATTTTTGAAGCCCTTCAGAAACGCACCGGGCTAGCCTCCTGCCGCGGGGAGGAGTATGCCCTCACGCCGCAGGCGGAGGCCCTTCCCGGGGCAGGGTTAATGGCAAGAAAGCACTTCGGAACGGACGGAATCCGCGGGCGCGCGAACCGCGTGATCACGCCTGAACTGGCCCTCAAGGTCGGGCAGGCGGCGGGACTTGTGTTCCAGAACGGCGAGCACCGCCACCGCGTCGTGATCGGCAAGGACACGCGTCTGTCCGGCTACATGATCGAGACGGCGCTGGTCGCTGGCTTCACTTCGGTCGGCATGGACGTGTTCCAGCTCGGTCCCATGCCGACGCCGGCAGTCGCTATGCTCACGCGCTCGATGCGTGCCGACCTCGGCGTCATGATCTCCGCCTCGCACAACCCCTACGACGACAACGGCATCAAACTGTTCGGGCCGGACGGCTACAAGCTGACCGACGCGATCGAGCAGGAAATCGAAAATCTGATCGACAGCGATCTTTCGAAGCGGCTTGCGCAGTCCGCGAATCTCGGTCGCGCCAAGCGCATCGACGGCGCATACGAGCGCTATCTCGAGTTCGCCAAGCGCACGCTGCCGCGCAATCTTTCGCTTGAGGGCCTACGCATCGTGATCGATTGTGCGAACGGCGCGGCTTATAAGGTGGCGCCCGCAGGCTTGTGGGAACTGGGCGCCGAGGTCGTTTCGCTCGGCGTCGATCCTGACGGCTTCAACATCAACCGCGATGTGGGTTCTACCGCCCCGGAAGCCCTGCAGGCCAAGGTCCGCGAGATGCGCGCCGATATCGGCATTGCGCTCGACGGCGACGCCGACCGGGTCGTTATCGTCGACGAAAAGGGCCATCTCGTCGATGGGGACCAGTTGCTCGCGCTGATCGCCGAGAGCTTCCGCGCAGAAGGCCTGCTCGCGCGCGACGGCGTGGTCGCGACGGTCATGTCCAATCTCGGTCTCGAGCGTTATTTCGACGAACTCGGCATCGGCTTCGTCCGCACGCCGGTCGGCGACCGCTACGTGCTCGAGAAGATGCGCGAGACCGGCTACAGCGTGGGCGGCGAGCCTTCGGGCCATATCATCCTCTCCGATTACGCCACCACCGGAGACGGTTTCGTCGCGGCACTTCAGGTGCTTGCGATGGTCAAAAAATCCGGAAAGCCGGTGTCGGAAGTCTGTCACCGCTTCGACCCGCTGCCGCAGGTGATGAAAAACGTCCGCTATTCCTCGGGCAAGCCGCTCGAAAACTCGTCGGTTGCGAGCGTGATCGATGCGGCGCAGCGCCGTCTCGGCAAAACCGGTCGTCTCGTCATTCGCCCTTCGGGCACCGAGCCCGTGATCCGCGTGATGGCGGAAGGCGACGACCGCGAACTCGTCGAGGAAGTCGTCGACGTGATCGTCGCGGCGGTCGCGAAGGCCGCGGCGTAGCTTCAACAAAAATCCTGCTGGTGAGGAGCGCCGCGTGAGGGCGCGTCTCGAACCATGGGCTTCATCCTTCGAGACGCGCTTCGCTTTCGCTCACGCTCCTCAGGAGCCGTGCAGAATTCCGCGGTGTTAACCCCGCGGCAACTTCTTCTTCATCGTTCGGTAACCACGTTTAAGCGCCGTTAACCGTTTTGCTAACGCGCGTTAACGCAATCGCGCACAATGCGTTGTGTTTTGTGTTCCGCGCATGTGCGCGCGCAACCATCATTAAAAATCACGGTTAACAGTTAAGGTTAAGCGCTCTTTAAATACTCGAAGCGATACTCGCGCAGTCAGTAACCGGCGCGAGCAACGACGGAGTCCGCTCACGCCTTCGAAGAGGAATCTCGTGAGATGGGCAGCGTTCGTATTGCCGCTCTTGCCGCAGTTATCGCTTCCGCGTTCGGCGCGGGCACCGCGCCTGCGGCTGACTATTCTCCGCCGCCGGTACCGGTTCAGCAGCCGTGTCCGCCGCCGCATTTGTCCCATGGCCATCCGTTGCCGCCGCATTGCATGACGCCGCCGCCCCCGCCCCCGCCTCCGCCGCAGATTGTCGTCGAGGAGTTCGGCGGCTGGTACATCCGCGGCGATATCGGCATGACCAACCAGTCGGTGCTCGATCTCGACAACGTGCTGTTTGCAAGCGCGGCGGGCCTCACGATCCGGGACAAGAATTTCGAGTCCGGCATGATGTTCGGCATCGGCATCGGTTACCGGTGGAACAGCTGGCTGCGCTTCGACGTCACCGGCGAGTATCGTGGCGAAACCGGCTTTCACGGCTTCGACACCTGGACCGACAGCGACGGCAATCCGCGCTTCAACAACTACACCGCCAAGAAGTCGGAGTGGCTGTTTCTCGCGAACGTGTACGCCGACCTCGGCACCTGGAATCACCTGACGCCTTTCGTCGGCATCGGCATCGGTGTCGCGCGTATCGGCATCCATAGTTTCCGCGACGCCGGCATCGCCTATGCGGACCCGCTCGATGTCAGCACGGGTTACCCGACGATGGCCTATGCGAACTCCGGCTATAAGTGGAATTTCGCCTACGCATTCCACGCGGGCTTCGCCTACGAATTCTCAAAGCAGTTCTCGCTCGAGTTCGCCTATCGCTACACCTATCTCGGCGACGGCGTGAGCGGCGACATCATCGCGTTCAACGGCGCAAACACGATCGTCAACCCGATGCACTTCAAGGACATCGACTCGCACGATTTCAAGATCGGCCTTCGCTACCAGTTTGCGAGCGTCGGCTATTCGCAGCCGGTCTATCACCAGCAGCAAATCTTCCAGCCGCTGATGCGCCGGTTCTGATGCACACGATTAGGAGCCGGCGCGGCGTTGTTCGTGCCGGCTTCAAAAGACGGCCAGTTTCCGCGAGCGCGCGGTGTTCAAGAAAGGTATCTCGTATGAAAAAATTCGCTCTCGCTTTCGCAGCCGCGATTTCGCTCTCGATTCCGTCCGGCATCGTTCGCGCCGCCGACGCGCCGCCGCCGGTCTTGCAGGCGCCGCCGGTGCCGTGGGTCGAACTCGGCTCGAACTGGTACCTGCGCGGAGATTTCAGTTACCGCATGTTCGACGTCAGCGGTGCCGATGGTCCGGAAGACGCTGCAGCGTTGGGTCTCGGTGTCGGCTACCATTTCTCCAGCTGGCTGCGCGCCGATCTTACGCTCGACTACCAGTTCGGCAGCCGCTTCTCGGTGCTCGACAATCCGTCGGTTGCCGGCGCGAAACTCTGGTCGTCCGCGCTCATGGCCAACGGCTATGTCGATCTCGGCACGTGGTTCGGCGTGACGCCGTATGTCGGCGCGGGCGTGGGCTCCGCCTACAACTATCTCGGCGACGACGGCCGCTGGAATTTCGCCTATGCGCTCATGGCCGGCGCCGCCTATCAACTGTCGCCGAATCTTTCGGCCGATTTCGGCTATCGCTATGCGGATCTCGGCAGCGCCGTCGCCCTCAACGGTTCGCTGGTCGATGTGACCGCGCACGAATTCCGCGTTGGTCTTCGCTACAAGCTTGACTGAACCATCCTCGCGTAGAGTTGGCTCTCTCGCGTTGAACTGGCCCGGCTTCCAAAGAGCCGGGCCTTTTTCGTTTGCGCATGATCCTTGCCGAAAACCGGTATCCACTTTTCGGGGATCATGCGCTTGGCCCGGCTTCCAAAGGGCCGGGCCGTTTCATTTGCATGCCTACTATCCGAAGGAATTGATGCAGCGCACTTGACCGGCCAGAAACTTCTGCTATTTGCGGCGGCGGGACACCCCTCCCCAACGAGGGGCTTCTATCTGGAAGGATAGGTCATGACGACACAGCCTGCCGCGCGCCCGCGCGTAAACCATTTTTCGTCCGGCCCCTGCGCCAAGCGCCCGGGGTGGCACCTCCAAAACCTAGAAAAAGCACTCGTCGGCCGCTCGCACCGTTCGAAGCCGGGCAAGGCGCGTTTGAAATACGCGATCGACCTCACGCGCGAAGTGCTCGGCGTTCCATCGAATTATCTGATCGGCATCGTGCCCGCCTCCGACACCGGCGCGGTCGAAATAGCCCTGTGGTCGCTCCTCGGCGCCCGCGGTGTCGAGGTCCTCACGTGGGAATCGTTCGGCGAAGGCTGGGCGACCGACGTTGTGAAGCAGTTGAAGCTCAAAGACGCGAAGATCGCCAAGGCGCCCTATGGCGAACTGCCCGATCTCGCGAAAGTTGATTTCAAGAACGACGTAGTGTTCACGTGGAACGGCACGACCTCGGGCGTGCGCGTGCCGAACGCAGATTGGATTCCGGCAAACCGCGAGGGTCTCACGATCTGCGACGCAACCTCGGCCGCGTTTGCGCAGAATCTCGATTTCTCCAAGCTCGATGTTGTGACGTATTCCTGGCAGAAAGTGCTCGGCGGCGAAGCCGCGCACGGCATGCTTATCCTCTCGCCCCGCGCGGTCGAGCGGCTTGAGAGCTATACGCCGGCCTGGCCGCTGCCGAAAATCTTCCGCATGACCAAAGGCGGCAAGATCATCGCCGGTATCTTCGAGGGCGAGACCATCAATACGCCGTCGATGCTCTGCGTCGAGGATTATATCGACGCGCTCGAATGGGCGAAGTCGGTGGGTTCGCTGAAGGGCCTGCAGGTACGTGCGGACAAGAATTTCGCCGTGCTCGCAAACTGGGTCGCGAAGACCCCGTGGATCGCCTTCCTCGCGAAACGGGAAGCCGAACGCTCGAATACTTCGGTCTGTTTCGAAGTGATCGATCCGGCGATCAAGGCGCTTCCCGCCGACGCGCAGAACGCGTTCGCGAAGCAGCTTGCCGCGCTGCTGGAGAAGGAGAACGTCGCGCTCGACATCGGCCATTATCGCGATGCGCCTCCGGGCCTTCGCATCTGGAGCGGCGCCACCATCGAGGCTTCCGACCTCGAGTTGCTCACGCCCTGGCTTGATTGGGCGTTTACGCAAGCCAAAGCATCGCTGCAAATAGCAGCCTGAAATTTACCCCTCACCCGCCGCGCGCAAGCGCGCGGCCTCCCTCCCGTAAATTGGGAGAGGGGTGGGGTGAGGGGCTCGTTCAACCATTCACATTCATAGCGAGCGACCACCATGGCACCCCGCGTTCTTATCGCAGACAAACTTTCTCCGACCGCCGTCCAGATCTTCAAGGATCGCGGCGTCGAGACCGACGTGAAGACCGGTCTCGAGCGCGACGAGTTGATCAAGATCATCGGCGACTACGACGGCATCGCGATCCGCTCGGCGACGAAGATCACCGCGAAAGTGCTGGAAGCCGCGAAGAAGCTGAAAGTCGTCGGCCGCGCCGGCATCGGCGTCGACAACGTCGAGATTCCCGCGGCCACCGCCAAGGGCGTGATCGTCATGAACACGCCGTTCGGCAATTCGATCACGACCGCCGAACATGCGATTGCGCTGATGTTCGCGCTCGCACGCCAGATTCCGGCGGCGGATGCTTCCACGCAGGCCGGTAAGTGGGAGAAGAACCGCTTCAACGGCGTCGAGATCACCAACAAGACACTCGGCATTATCGGCTGCGGCAACATCGGCTCGATCGTCGCCGACCGCGCGATCGGGCTTCGCATGAAGGTGATCGCGTTCGATCCTTTCCTTTCACCGGAGCGTGCGCTCGATCTCGGCGTCGATAAGGTCGAGTACGAGGAGCTGCTGGCGCGCGCGGATTTCATCACCTTCCACACGCCGCTCACCGATAAGACGAAGAATATTCTCGACGCAGCCGCGCTCGCGAAAACCAGGAAGGGCGTCCGTATCATCAACTGCGCGCGCGGCGGCCTTGTCGACGAAAAAGCGCTCCGCGCGGCGCTCGACTCGGGTCACGTGGCAGGTGCCGGCTTCGACGTGTTCGTCACCGAGCCAGCGACCGAAAACCCGCTGTTCGGTCATCCGAACGTGGTCTGCACGCCGCATCTCGGCGCATCCACGGCGGAAGCGCAGGAGAACGTCGCGTTGCAGGTCGCCGAGCAGATGTCGGACTACCTGATCCGCGGCGCCATCTCGAACGCCGTCAACTTCCCTTCGATCAGCGCGGAAGAAGCACCGAGGTTGCGCCCTTACATTGAGCTTGCTGAAAAGCTCGGTTCATTCGCTGGCCAACTCACCGAAACCGGCATCAAGAAGGTGCAGATCACTTACGCGGGCTCGGTCGCGGGCATGAAGATTAAGGCCATGACCTCGGCTGCGATTGCGGGCCTCCTGCGTCCGAACCTGCGCGACATTAATGTGGTTTCGGCTCCGGTGATCGCGAAGGAGCGCGGCATCGTGGTTGAAGAGACCACGCGCGAGGCGGTCGGCGACTACGACAGCCTGATCACGGTTTCGGTCACGACCGAAACGCAGACGCGGGATATTTCCGGCACGGTCTATGCCGACGGCCGCCCGCGCATCGTGAACATCAAGGGCATCCGCATGGACGCCGAGTTCGGCGAACAGATGATCTACGTCACGAACCAGGACAAGCCGGGGTTTATCGGACGCTTTGCGTCCACGCTCGGTGATGCCGGGATCAACATCGCGACCATGCATTTCGGACGTACTGCACCCGGCGGCGACGCGATCGCGCTCGTCCATATCGACAGCGTCGCGCCGGACGACGTCCTTGCGAAGATCACGAAGCTGCCGCTGGTGCAGCGCGTGAAGCCGCTGCGGTTTTAAGCGTAACAACTATTTTTATCGTCATGCCCGCGCTTGTCGCGGGCATCTCGATTCTTAAGGCAAGGCCTTTGGGATCGGGATGGGCCGAAAAGTCTGGCCATAACTAGTTAGCCGGCTCGCCCTCTCGTTCCGATAAATATTCCGGCGAGCACGCAGACATAGCCCGCGGCGTGGAACAGCTCGAAGCGCTCGCCCAGAAAGACGATCGCGAGCGCGGAGCCGAAGATCGGAATCAGATGATAGAAGGGCGCTGCCCGGTTCGGGCCGATCAGTTCGATCCCGCGATTGAAGAACAGGTACGCGAGCAGCGACGGGAAGACCGTGATGTAGGCGAGGATCAGGATCGCCTTCAGGTCGAGAACGAACGTCCGGCCCGCCGCAATCTCCGCGGCATAAACCGGCGATAGCATCAGCGCACCGGCGCCGATGGTGAAGGCGAGAAACGATATCGGGTGAATGATCGGCCGGCTTTTGATCAGCGTCGCATAGAATGAATAGACGATCTGCGCCGAGAAGAAGATGAGGTCGCCGATGTTGAAGCGGACGGCCATGAGCGCAGAGACGTCGCCGCGCGTGAGCACGATCAGCACCCCACCGAGCGAGAGCGCAATTCCGATCACCTGCCAGACCGTCAGCCGCTCGCGGTAGAGAACGAAACTCCAGCCCGCGACCAATAGCGGATGCGCGGAAGTGATCAGCAGCGCATTAATCGCCTGCGTGTGTTCGAGACCCCAATAGGCGAGCGAATTGTAGATCGTGATCCCCGCAAGCGTGAGGATCAGCATGATCGGCAGATGGCTGCGGATCGTGGGCCAGTCACGTTTCAGAAACGGCCAGGCAAACGCGATCAGGATCAGGAACGCACCGGTCCAGCGGATAAAGGAGAGCGCGACCGGCGGCACGTGGCCTGCGGCATAGCGGCCGAGCACGATGTTGCCCGCCCAAAACAGCGAGGTCAGCGAAAGCAGCAGATAAGGGCGACCGAAAAAATCGCGGAAGAGGGATTGCATAAAAAGAGCCGCCTTCGAACTGGAAGGCGGCTCTTACGAAAGAGCTCTTCGCGGGTCAACGCGCGCAAGCGCAGGGCGCTATGCGTTTTATGTCATCCTCGCGGAAGCGGGGACGACATACGAGAGTCTAAGTGTTTACTCCCCCGCCACCGGCAGGCTCATGTTCGCGTAAACGATGCCGCCGTCGACTGCGATGGCGTTGCCCACCACATAGTCGCCCGCGCGGGACGCGAGATAGATCGCGATCCCCGCCATGTCCTCGTCGCTGCCGATGCGGCGCGAGGGAATGCGCTTTGCGACTTCCGCGCCGTGATCTTTCGCGGCCTTGTTCATTTCAGAGGCGAAGGCGCCGGGACAGATCGCGGTGACATTGATGTTGTCGCGAATGAGTTTCGCGGCCATGCGGCGCGTGAGATGGATCACCGCGGCCTTGCTCGCCTGATAGGAATAGGTCTCGAGCGGATTGACGGAGAGACCGTCGATCGACGCGATGTTGATCACCTTGCCCGGGCGTTCTTTCGTGGCGGCCGCGCGCAGCGGCTTCGCCAGTGCCTTTGTTAAAAAGAACAGTGACTTCACGTTGAGGTCCATCACCTTGTCCCAGCCGGCTTCCGGAAATTCGTCGAAGTTCGCACCCCAGGCCGCGCCTGCGTTATTCACGAGAATGTCGATCTTCGGCTCGCGCTTGATCAGTTCGGCGGCAAGCGTGTTGCAGCCTTCGACGGTGGACATATCGATCGGCAGTGCGATGCACTCGCCCTTGAACTTTGCCGAGAGTTCCTTCGCGGTTTCGTCGAGCGGGCCGGCCTTGCGCGCGGTGATGTAAACTTTCGCCGCGCCATAGGCGAGAAAGCCGCTTGCGATCATCTTGCCGATGCCGCGCGAGCCGCCCGTGATGACGGCGACGCGGCCGTCGAGCGAGAACAGTTTTTCGAACATGAGAAGTCTCCCGGTTTTGGCGGCAAGCTAGAGCCGCAGGAGCGCAAGTCAACAACTCATGGTTCGAGACGCGGGTTACGCCCGCGCGTCGCCGTGAGGTGTGAATCGTATCGTTTCGCTCTGCGGTCAGACGCGCAGATGCACGGAAACGCGAGTCATCCAGGGATCGGTGAACTCGAAGCCGTTCTCAATCGTGTTCGTCTCGATGTTCGCGTTTTCCAGCCGCGACTTCAGTGCCTGCATCGAATGCGCATCAGGCATCTCGAACGTCACCAGCGAAATTCCGGCTGTGTCGGGCGAGGGCGGCGGCCCGTTCCGGCTCTCCCAGATGTTGGTGCCGAGATGATGGTGATAGCCGCCCGCTCCGAGAAACTGCGCGCCGGGAAGGGTCGCGGTCGCGGCGAAGCCTGCGATCTCGCCGTAGAATTGTTTCGCTCTCGCAAGATCGTCCACTTCGAGATGGATGTGGCCGATGCGCGTGCCGTTCTTCATCGGCGCTTTCGCGAGCCGCGCTACCTCTTTTTCGCGCAGCAGCCCGTCGAAATCGAGCGGGCGGTTTGCCATCTGCACCTGGCCGCCGTGCCACGTCCATTCCTCGCGCGGGCGGTCGCGGTAGATTTCGATGCCGTTGTTGTCCGGGTCCCAGACATAGATCGCCTCGGAGACGAGATGATCGGCGGCGCCGAGCCGGATGTCGTGTTCGGCAAGCCGTGTGATCGCGGCGCCGAGCGAGGGGCGATCCGGAACAAGAATGGCGACGTGGTAAAGTCCGGTTTCGCGATAGTTTCGCGGCGAGATTCCGGGGCGGAAATCGAGGCGCAACACCTCTTCTGCATCGGTGCCGAGTACGGCGAAAGCTTCCTCGCGCTTGCGCAGCACGAGGCCGAGCTTGTTCACGTAGAAATCGAGCGAGCGGCCGGGGTCCGACACGCGCAGCGCCGCGGGACCGAACCGGAAGCCGTCTGGAAGTGCATTGTTCATGGGATACCTTGTCTGCACTACAGATCGGGTCGGGCGGGCTGCGGCACAAGGCCCGGATCGCATGTAAGCCCTTGCAAACAGGCAACATGCGAGTGCCATACAGGCTCATCCGGCCCGTTTTTCTTGCTTGCCCCCGCCCGATTGGCTACGAACTTGCGCACACCCCGGCCATCTCTGTGCCGGGGTTTCCTTTGAGCGGCCTGGAGCAAAATCGGTGTCGAATGTGGTGGTCGTCGGCTCCCAATGGGGCGACGAGGGCAAAGGCAAGATCGTGGACTGGCTCTCCGAGCAGGCGGACGTCGTCGTCCGCTTCCAGGGTGGCCACAATGCCGGCCATACGCTCGTCATCGGGGGCAAGACCTACAAGTTATCGCTGCTTCCGTCCGGCGTAGTCCGCAAAGACAAGCTCGGCATCATCGGCAACGGCGTGGTGCTCGATCCGCATGCGCTGGTTTCCGAAATCGATCGCCTTATGGGACAGGGCGTCGAAATCACGCCGAAGAATTTGCGGATCGCCGAGAACACCGCGCTCATTCTTTCGCTTCACCGCGAGCTTGATGGCCTGCGCGAGGGTGCCGGCCCAGGGCTGAAAATCGGTACGACCAAGCGCGGCATCGGCCCCGCTTACGAAGACAAGGTCGGCCGCCGCGCGATACGGCTCATGGATCTCGCCGAGCCCGAGCAGCTCGACGCCAAGCTCGATCGTCTGCTCGATCATCACAACGCCATTCGCCGCGGTCTGAAGCTTGAGGAAGTGAAGCGCGAAACGCTGCGCAACGAATTGCTTTCCGCGGCGCCACGCGTGCTGCCGTTCATGGATCGCGTCTGGCATTTGCTCGACGAGGCGCGCCGCCGCGGCGACCGCATTCTCTTCGAGGGCGCGCAGGGCGCGTTGCTCGACGTCGATCACGGCACCTATCCCTTCGTTACGTCGTCGAACACCGTGGCCGCGCAGGCCGCCACCGGCTCGGGTCTCGGGCCGGGCGCGGTCGGCTACGTGCTCGGCATCACCAAGGCCTACACGACTCGCGTAGGCGAGGGGCCGTTCCCAACGGAGCTCACCGACGAGACCGGCAAGCGTCTGGGCGAGCGTGGACATGAATTCGGCACCGTCACCGGCCGCCCGCGCCGCTGCGGCTGGTTCGATGCCGTGCTCGTGCGCCAGGCCGTCCGCACCGGCGGCATCCAGGGCATCGCGCTGACCAAACTCGACGTGCTCGACGGGTTGGACCCGCTGAAGGTCTGCGTTGGCTATCGCCTGAAGGGCCATGACATGGACTACCTGCCCGCCAGCCAGGGGGCGCAAGCGCAGGTTGAGCCGATCTATGAGGATATCGAGGGCTGGCAGTCATCGACCCGGGGTGCGAGGTCCTGGGCGGACCTGCCTGCCGCGGCGGTCAAATATGTGCGGCGGATCGAAGAACTGATCGACTGCCCGGTAGCACTGGTTTCGACCAGCCCTGAGCGCGAGGATACGATTCTGGT
Organism: Hyphomicrobiales bacterium; assembly: GCA_018335895.1. Classification (GTDB taxonomy): domain Bacteria; phylum Pseudomonadota; class Alphaproteobacteria; order Rhizobiales; family Xanthobacteraceae. The sequence goes on from JAGXQU010000083.1 coordinate 47,996, forward strand.
CCAAAATCCGTTTCAATCTTGAGGCAACGATTTCTTGGGTATTGCGTTGAGATAACCGGGGCCAATGACCGACTACCGTCCTCTGCTAGCGCGTGCGATCGCGAACCTCGATCCCAATACGGGCGAGGCGCGCCGCGCCGTCTATGATCGGGCCCGGACTGCGCTGGTGAATCAGCTGCGCGGCCTG
>JAGXQU010000084.1 GCA_018335895.1 Hyphomicrobiales bacterium
GCCGAGGCCGCGCTCGAAGAACTCAAGGAAGAGTTCGGCGAATGGATGAATGAGGAATGCCGCAGGATCGACGCGGCACGCCGCACGATCCGCTCGAAAGGCCTCAACCGTTCGACGGTCGACACGCTGTTCATGCCGGCCCACGACATCAAGGGCGGCGCCGCCACGCTCGGCTTCCCGCTCGCCGAGCGTTTAGCTACGAGCCTGTGCCGGCTGCTCAAGCACTCGCCCGACCCCGCCCGCATTCCGCTCGCGCTGGTCGAGCATCACGTCGACTCGATCCGCGCACTGGTGCGCGAAGACGTCAAGGATGCCAGAAATCCCTACGGGCTCGAGCTTTCCGAGCGTCTATCGATCCTGGTCGAGACGTTTCTCGAAGGCGAGTTGAAGGAAGCTTACGCGGAGATTGCCGGCGAAGCCGCGCCCCGCATTTTCATCCCCCACCAGGACTGACCGGAGGAAGTCAGGCCGCGGCGACGAGATCCGCCGTGAGATACCGCGCTTCGTCGCGCGCAGCTTCGGCCGCGAAACGGCGCAAGAGCGCGTAGAGTTCGTCCAGTTCGCCGAAAGATTCCGGCGCGTATCGGACAATCACTTCTTCAACCATGCCGCGGCCCAGTTCGGCATAGCCGGGCGTGCCGAAGAAGCCCATTTCGTACACAACCTCGATGGCCGCGCGGAACGCGCCATAGGCGCTCTGCGGAAGCCCCGCGCGCTCGAACATCGCGCGGAAGCCGTGACCGGAACGGTCGCTCAAGATCGAAGTGACCCGCGGGCGCGACAGGCCCGAAAGCTCCGCCAGCGCATCGACGAGGAAACGGGTATTGCCCGAAAGCAGCGCGCGCAAAAGCAGCGCACCTGTGAGCTGGCCGGTCTGCGCAAGATGCCGGACGAGTGCGGCCACCTGTTCCGGTGTCTGGCCCGCGGCAATGGCCACGGTCGCGCGGTCGCAGGCTTCGCGCGCCACCGATTGCGCGCGGTCTTCCGGCAGCCATTCCTTATGCACCACGAAACGTGCGAGCGTGTCGGCGAGCGTTGCGACCAGCGCCTGCCGCGTTTCCGTCGGCAGGTCGTCTCGCGCAAGCAAGTCGTCCCGGATCGCGGCAAGATGCCCGTGACGCGCGGCGATGCGCGCAAGCGCTGCACCCGTGAGATCGGCATACGGATTCTCGAGCAGCACAAGACACGCGGAAGCGGAGCCTACTTCCGCGACAGCGGCGGCAACCGCACGCGATATCTTCTCGCGTGACGCGATCGCGATCTGCAACCGCTCCTTGCCGCTCGCGGCGAGATCGACGAGTTCGACATCGAGCAACGCAGGCGAACGCTCGACCACGATCTCGGCGATATCGAGCTGGTCCTGCGTGAGGCCGATCAGCACCGTACGCGGCGCGTATTCGCTGCCTGCAATGGTTTCGGCGAGCGCGCGGCGCACCTGCGGCGAAGGATCGTCAAGCAGAATCGTCATCGCGGCTTCGGTGGCGAGGCGGTCTCCGCTCGAAAGATCGGAATAGAGATAGGCTCGTGCGAGTGCGCTGGTCGCATCGGCGCGCTCTTCCGGCGGCGCGGTCTGGATCCACTTCAGAAACTGGCGGACAATCATCGCCGACCCCACGCAATTGATATTCGAGCGCGAAGCCTAGGGTGTGCGCGCTTAATAAAGCGTTCACCCTGAATTTTCAGATTTCGTTAAGACCTCAGGTCGTGCGGCGCAGGAACGGATTGACGCCGCCCCAGAGCGAACGCACATCCTGCGAAATCGGATCGGCGTTGTGGTTCTGGAACAGGCCGCGGAACATCGGCGCTTCGCTCTGCACCGCGGGCGGCACTTCGACTGCGGCGACTGTTTGCGGCGCGATTGCCGGCGTCACCTGCTGAGCCGGAGCCTGTTGAAGCGCAATCACGCGCGTGGCCGGCGTCACGACTGGAGCATATGCGGTCGCCGTCACAGCGCTCGAATCCGGCGGCGTGATCGCGTTCGTCGGCGCATGCGTGGGCGCGGCTTTCCGCGGCGAGAAGATCGAGGCGATCCGGTTCAACAGGTTCGGTGCGGGAGAATTGTCTTCCGAAGAAGCCGGCGGATTGGTGATCTGCAAATTCGCGACCGCGGTCGAAGGCGCGACCTTGCGCACGTTGTCGTGCTTCGAAACGAGCACGCGATAGGCATCGTCGATGCTCCGCGCACCGGACGAATTATAGAAGATCGATTTGTTGGCGCGCGCCGCATCCGGAAATGCCGCCGCCGCGGAAGCGTTCGGATTGGAAGCCTTGAGCGAAAGGAAGCGCTTCGCGCCGTTCGCACCGAGAAAGTGCGCGATGTATAGCTCGCCCTCGGTCGGCTGGCGGCCGAGCACAGTCTGGATTTCCATCGCATTCCGCTTCGAGAAGGCGGCCGCCATGTTCGACGCGATCTCGGGGTTGTCGCGCAGCCCCAGAATCTGCGCGCGCACCGCCGGATCGCGTACGACGTATTGTCCGTCGCCGGTCTTTTCGATCTGGTTCGCGTATTGCTGGAGGCCGAAGGATGCGCCGTCATCCTTGACCGTCTGGAGCCAGGTCGTATCGATGAACTGGAATAGCCCGCGCGCCGACGAGGTCGAAGCCTGCGCGCTCGGGTTGAGCGCGGACTCGCGATACGCCGTCTTCATGAGGTAGTCGAAGGATATGCCGGTCTGCTGGCTCGCCGACCGTATGGCTGCGGTGACGCGACCACCCGAGTTCAGTAGCGAGTCGAGAAACATGGCTGGCGTCCTGGGGGCGATCCGACTCCCCCGCCGGAAAGGCCCGCTTGGAACTTGGCCCTTTATGGTAAATGGAATCTTAACGACGGAATTCCGGGAGAATAACGATGGCGTCTGAAGCCGACCGCCACCCCAGGGGCGGCATGTATTTCGAGGACTTCGAGGCAGGCATCCTGATCGAGCACCGGCTGCGCCGGACGGTCACGCAGATGGACAACATGCTGTTCTCGAACATGACCCTGAACCCCCAGCCGCTCCATATCGACCGGGAGTTCTGCGAGAAGGAGACCCAGTGGGGCCAGCCCCTGATGAACTCCCTGTTCACGCTCGGGCTCATGATCGGCATATCGGTTAACGACACCACTGTCGGCACCACGATCGCGAATCTCGGCATGACCGATGTGAAATTCCCGCACCCCCTGTTCGAGGGCGACACCGTCCGCTGCACGACCGAAGTCATGGGCAAGCGCGAATCGAAGTCCCGGCCCGACGCCGGCATCGTCGATTTCCACCACCGCACCTATAATCAGGACGGCAAGCTGGTCGCGGAATGCAAGCGGCAGGCTTTTATGCTGAAGCGCAAAGTAAACGTCTGATGCGCTCTTACCTCTTCGTGCCCGGCGACGCGCCGCGCAAGCTCGAAAAAGGCTTAGCCAGCGGCGCCGACGCACTCCTGCTCGATCTCGAGGACTCGGTCGCGCCCGACGCAAAGCCGAAGGCGCGCGAAATCGTGCGCGACTACCTCCTCGCGCAGGCAAGCAGGAAAGACCGCCCGCGTCTCTTCGTGCGCGTGAACGCGCTCGATACCGGCCTGACCGACGCCGATCTCGACGTCGTGATGGCGGCGAGGCCCGACGGCATCCTGTTTCCGAAGAGCCGTCACGGCGGCGACGTCACCCATCTCGATGCGAAAATCACCGCGCGGGAGGCGCTTCACAATATCGAGGAAGGCACCACCCGCATCCTCGTGCTCGTCACCGAAAGTGCCGAGGCGCTCTTCGGGCTCAGCAACTATCGCGGATCGAGCGAACGGCTCGACGGCATGACCTGGGGCGCGGAGGACCTCTCCGCCGATCTCGGCGCGGAGACGAACCGCAATGAGCGCGGCGACTACACCGATCCCTATCGCCTTGCCCGCGCGCAATGCCTGATCGCGGCGGTCGCGGCCGGTGTCGCACCGATCGATTCCATCTATCCGAACTTCCGCGACGCGGACGGCCTGCGGCGCGAAGCGCTGGAAGGCCGCCGCGACGGCTTCACCGGCAAGATGGCGATCCATCCCGATCAGGTGCCGGTGATCAATGAGATTTACACGCCGAGCGCGGAGTCGATTGCGCAGGCAAAGCGGCTGATCGATGCCTTCGCGGCGGCAGGCAACGCCGGCGTGATCTCGCTCGACGGCCAGATGTACGACCAGCCGCATTTGAAACGCGCGCTGCGGTTGCTTGCGCGGGTGAAAAAGTAAGTGGAGCAAAAAATGAGTGTCGAGTTTCTCATAACATCGCTCATCGTCGTCGCTTCACCCGGAACGGGTGTCATCTACACACTCGCTGCCGGGCTTTCGCGCGGCGCTAGAGCCAGCATCGTCGCGGCTTTCGGCTGCACGCTCGGAATCATTCCGCACATCGCCGCGGCAATTCTCGGCCTTGCCGCGCTGCTCCACACAAGCGCGCTGGCGTTTCAAATCTTCAAATATCTCGGCGTCGCCTATTTGCTCTATATGGCATGGAATACGTTACAGGAGCACGGCACGCTGCGCGTTGAGAAACAAACTGCGGTGCGCACGCATCGCCAGATCGTTGTCGAAGCGGTGTTGATCAACATACTCAACCCGAAGCTTTCGATTTTCTTCCTCGCGTTCCTGCCGCAATTCGTGAACGCGTCCGAAGCTCAACCATTGCTCCGCATGAGCGAGCTGAGCGCGATCTTCATGTTGATGACGTTCGTTGTATTCGTTGGCTACGGTCTGTTCGCTGCATCCGTTCGCGAACACGTCATTTCGAGACCACGCGTCGTGACGTGGATGCGCCGCGCTTTCGCCGGGGCTTTCGCGCTGCTCGGCGCGAAACTGGCCTTATCGGAGCGCTAACGCTTCAATTCATCCGGCCGCGTCATCTGGAACAGCTCGGTCACGACCGAATAGTCGCGATAGCCGAGACGCGCGATCGGCTTCATTGCAGCGGCATCCAGAATGCCGTTCTTGATAAATTTTTCGTCGATGTGAATGCCGACGACTTCGCCGAACACAACGAAATTCTGGTGCAGCCTGCCATCAGCGCCATTCATCTGCACGATCTGTGTTGCTTTACATTCCAGCGCACACGGGCTTTCCGCGACGCGCGGCGGCGAAACCAGTTTCGAGGGCGCCTGGGTCAGCCCGGCAAGTTCGAATTCGTTTGTCTCGTGCGGCACACTCTCGGAACTCTTGTTCATCGCCTCGCGCAGATCCCAGGTCGCGAGGTTGCAGACGAACTCCATGGTCTCGCTGACGTTCCGGACCGAGTCCTTGAAGCCTTCGCTCGAGAACATCACCATCGGCGGATGACTGCCGACACCATTAAAGTAACTGTAGGGCGCAAGATTCACATGGCCGGCTTTGTCCACCGAGCTGATCCATCCGATCGGCCGGGGCGCCACGATCGCCTTGAACGGATCGTGCGGCAGGCCGTGATTGCGCTTGATCGGCTCGTAAAACATCAGAGCCTGCTCACGATCTGCGCCATGTCGGGACGCGGGCGCTGGAAGAGTTCGCCCTTCGCCGTGCCGATATGAATGAAGCCGACGATCTGCTCGTTCGCGGCAAGGCCGAACACTGCCCCGCTCGACTTGTCGAACGCAGCCCAGCCGGTGAGCCAGTTCGCAGCGAAGCCGAGCGCGTGCGCGGCATTCAGCAAATTCATGCAGGCCGCGCCCGCGGAGAGCAGTTGCTCGACATCCGGCACCTTCGGGTTCGGCGAAATCTTCGCGATCACCGTCACGATCAGCGGGCTGCCGCCGAAGCGGGCCCTCTGCTTCTCCACTTCGGCATCGCTCGCGTTCGGGTTTCCGGCGCGGAAGTTCGCGGTAATCTTGTCGACGATGGGCCCGCGCGTTGCCTTGGGCAGCACGACGAAACGCCAGGGCTTCATCATGCCGTGATCCGGCACGCGCGCGGCGATCGTGAGGATCTCGTTGAGCTGGGATTCGTTCGGTGCGGGCTCGATCAGATCCTGCGCTTTAGGCGAGGTGCGTGTTTTGAGCAGTTCCAGGGCTTCGGGCATTCGGTGTTCCGGTCTCGAAAAAGCCCGGGAGCGGTAGCATGGCTGGCGCTCCATTCCCAAGGATTGCCGGGCAAGGCTGGCCAGCCCGGTTTGCATTCAAGGACCCCGGGGCTAAAAGATCGCCATGACGTGCATGTCCCGCCTCCGCGCGCCTCTAGCGGCCCTCATGATGCTGCTCGCCGGTGCCGGCGCGTCTCCGGCACAGTGGTTCCCCTTCCAGGGCCCGAACACGCCGCCGACGCCTCCGGGAAACATTCCCAATCCGCCGGCCCCGCAGAGCCCGCCGACGCCGCTCGCCCCGCCGCCGGCCCCGCAGCAGCAGACCACGCCGCCCGCGCAACGTCCGGCCGCGAAAGAAACACCGAAAGAAACCCCGCCTGCGACGACGCCCCAGCGCGTGTCCCTGAACCTCACCGCGCGCTATGCGGCGGAAGGCCAGAACGTGACCCGCGCGCTGCACTGGCGCATTTTCGTCGAGCGGCCGGGCACCGAGCAGCCGCTGTTCCTCGTCTCCGAGTCGCAGGATGCCTCGCCGACCTTCTCGCTGCCGCCCGGCAAATACGTCGTGCACGTGGCCTACGGCATTGCGAGCTTCGCGCAGCGCGTCGAGGTCACCGAAAACCGCCGCGAGACCGTGATCGTCGCAGCGGGCGGACTGAGGCTCCGTGGTCGCGTCGCCGATGCAGAGATTGCGTCGGCGAAACTTCGCTTCGACGTCTATGAAGGAAACTTCCTCCAGCGCGCCTCGGGCGACGGCAAGAAGAAGCGCACCGCGCGCAACGAACGACCGCCGGTGATCCGCGGCGTCGTGCCCGGAGACGTCGTGCTGCTTCCGGCCGGCAGCTACTACATCCAGTCGACCTACGGCGAAGGCAACTCGACGATTACCGCGGACGTGCGCATCGAAGCCGGCCGCCTGACGGACGCCACCGTGCATCACCGCGCGGCGCAGATCACCCTTCGTCTCGTGCACGCGACCGGCGGAGAGGCGCTCGCCAATACCTCATGGTCGGTGCTGACGCCCGGCGGCGACTCGATCAAGGAATTCATCGGCGCGTTTCCGTCGATCGTACTTGCCGACGGCGAATACACCGCAGTCGCACGCCACGACGGCAAAACCTATCAGGCGAATTTCAAGGTGATCGCCGGCCGCGACCGTGAAGTCGAAGTGCTGGCGCGCGCCGAAAATCAGGCGCAGACCCCGCAGCAAGCGCCGACGGCGCGGTAGTTACGCCGCCTCGTCGTCCTTCTCGCGCTTGAGATCCGGCGGCAGCGCTTCGGCGACGAGCGCCGCAAGCGCCGCGTCGAGCGGCATCGAAGTCTGGTTCTGTGAGCCGAGGCGGCGGATCGAAACCGTGCGCTCCTCCGCCTCCTTCTTGCCAACGACCAAGAGCACCGGAATTTTCGCAAGGGAGTGCTCGCGCACCTTGTAGTTGATCTTCTCGTTCCGCAGATCGATTTCCGCGCGCAGACCCAGCTTGAAGGCGGCCTTGATCACGTCCTTCGCGTAGGCGTCGGCGTCCGAAGTGATCGTGCAGACCTTGATCTGCACGGGAGCCAACCACAACGGGAAATGCCCGGTGTGATGCTCAATCAGAATGCCCGTGAAACGCTCGAGCGAGCCGCAGATCGCGCGGTGCACCATGACAGGCGTCTTCTTGCCGCCGTCGGCATCAATGTAGAACGCGCCGAAGCGTTCCGGCAGGTTGAAGTCGACCTGCGTGGTACCGCATTGCCAGTCGCGGCCGATGGCATCGCGCAAGACGTATTCGAACTTCGGCCCGTAGAACGCGCCCTCGCCCGGATTGATCGCGGTCTTGATGCGGCCGTTCGACTGATCGGCGATCTGCTTCAAGACCTTTTCCATCACGCTTTCCGCGTGATCCCACGATGCATCCGCGCCAACGCGCTTTTCCGGGCGCGTCGAGAGCTTCACCGTGAGTTCGCCGGTAAAGCCGAAGTCGTCATAGGTCGAGAGAATGAGATCGTTGATCTTCAGGCATTCTGCGGCGAGCTGATCTTCGGTGCAGAAGACATGCGCGTCGTCCTGCGTGAAGCCGCGCACGCGCAACAGCCCGTGCATCGCGCCCGAAGGCTCGTAGCGATGCACCACGCCGAACTCGGCCAAGCGAATGGGAAGATCGCGGTAGCTCTTCAGCCCGTGCTTGAAAATCTGCACATGGCCGGGGCAATTCATCGGCTTGATCGCGAACCAGCGCTTGTCTTCGGCTTCATCGCCCGCCGACTGCGCCGCGAACATGTTCTCGCGATACCAGTCCCAATGGCCTGAGGTTTCCCAGAGCGATTTGTCGAGCATCTGCGGCGCGTTCACTTCATCATAGTCGCCGCGGAGCCGCCTGCGCATATAGGAAACGATCGACTGGAACAGCGACCAGCCCTTCGCGTGCCAGAACACGACGCCCGGACCTTCTTCCTGGAAGTGGAAGAGATCCATCTCGCGCCCGAGCTTGCGGTGGTCGCGCTTCTCCGCCTCTTCGAGACGATGGATGTAATCGTCGAGCTGTTTCTGGTCTGGCCAGGCGGTGCCGTAGATTCGGGTCAGCATCGGCTTCGTGGCATCGCCGCGCCAATAGGCGCCTGCGACCTTCATCAGCTTGAAGGCCGTGCCGACCTTGCCGGTCGAAGGCATGTGCGGCCCGCGGCAGAGATCGAACCATTCACCCTGCTTGTAGATCTTCAGTTCCTGATCGGCGGGAATGCTTTCGACAAGCTCGACCTTGAAGTTCTCGCCTTTGTCTTTGAAGACCTTCTTCGCCTGATCGCGCGTCCAGACTTCCTTCGTGAAAGGTTTGTCCCGCGCGATGATTTCCTTCATCTTCTTTTCGATCGCGGGGAGGTCTTCCGGCGTGAACGGCTGGTTGCGGAAGAAGTCGTAATAGAATCCGTTCTCGATCGAAGGGCCGATGGTGACCTGCGTCCCCGGGAAAAGCTCCTGCACGGCTTCCGCCATCACGTGCGCCGCATCGTGGCGGATCAGTTCGAGTGCGCGCGGGTCCTCGCGCGAGATGAATTCGATCTTTGCGTCGCGCTCGATCGGATCGGTGAGATCCATGACCTCGCCGTCCAGCGCCATTGCAACCGTGCGCTTGGCGAGTGAAGGCGAAATGCCTTTCGCGATGTCGAGACCGGAGATTCCGTTTTGAAATTCGCGGCGTGCGCCGTCGGGAAAGGTCAGCGTGACCATCTTCGTCCTCCTGCTCACTCCTGCAAACCAGGCAGGTAAGCGGCTAAATTTTTTCCATCATTTCGCCGGCGGCGACTCGTTCGTCCCGCGCCAGCGTCCGTAGCGCCACGGCATATACCAGCGCGCCCGCGCGGGTAAAGCATCCGGCACGAAATCGAGCCCTGACGTCCCGAACGGCCCGCAGCGGACAATGCGCGAGAGCGTCATCCAGCCTCCGGCCCATGCGCCGTGCCGCGCCAGCGCCTCGTCGGCATATTCCGAGCAGGTCGGCAGATGGCGGCAGGTCCGGCCCATCAGCATCGAAAGGCTATAGCGGTAGCCGAGCACGAGTAGCCGCAGCGCCGAGGCGGCAGGCGCGCTCCAGCGGAGCGGGAAGCCTTTCTCCGCCCGTCCATGCGTGCATTCCGGCTGCTGCGTTTTCATCACTTTCGATTTCGCCGCGTAACGCCGCTGCGTTTCGGCGGCTAGCTTTCGCTTCCGGCTTTTTCGATCTTCCCGATGGCGTCGACCACGGCGTCGAAGGTGAGCAGGGTCGAGGCATGCCGGGCCTTGTAGTCGCGCACCGGCTCCAGCACCCGCAGGTCCGACCACTTACCGGCCGGTGCCGGGCCGTTCTCCTTGAGCATTTTGTACATCTCGGCCCGGATGGCCCGTAATTCTGCGGCGGTCGACCCGACCACGTTTCGCGCCATGATCGAGGAGGACGCCTGCCCCAGGGCGCAGGCGCGGACGTCATGGCCGAAGTCCGTCACCCGGTCCCCGTCCATCTTGAGGTCTATCGTGACGGTAGAGCCGCAGAGCTTGGAATGGGCGGTCGCCGAGGCGTCGGGATGTGGCAACCGGCCGCTCCGCGGGATGTCGGCGGCCAGCTCGAGGATTCGGCGGTTATAGACGTCATTCAGCATTGTCAGGCTCTGTTCAGCATCCGGCGGCTATTCAAAGTCCGCGAATTTGCCGCAATCCATAACCAGATTCCTTCACGGCTTGCGGGAACTATTGTACGGGGGTGCTAGTTCTCACGGTTGCTGGTCGCCTGTCTAAGGCGGACGGTTTTCGGGAAACTGCCACAAGGGCGTCTTTCGCAGGCCACGATCCCCGGAAAGATAAGACCTGTAAGCACGGGTTGGAAGGCACCCGGCTGACGGGAAATAATGTGCCTCCTGCATGGCCGCCCCTCCGCCCGGAGGCCGGACTGCAAAACGCAAAGTTTCGCCGGACGACGGGCGTCGACCGGCTCGAATGGAGAAGACCAATATGGATGCCGTCGTCACGTCGCTGCTCAAGCAGCCGGATGCAGCACCCGAACTGACCCCGGTAAAGCGCCCCACTCGTGAAGAGGCGGAGGCTGCTGCCCGTACGCTGATCGCATGGACCGGCGACAATCCGAACCGCGAAGGACTGCTCGACACGCCGCGCCGCATGGTGAAGGCCTACGAGGAAATTTTCGGCGGCTATGGCGAGACGCCGGAAGAAATTCTCGGCCGCACCTTCGGTGAAATCGGGACCTTCGACGACCTCGTCGTGGTCCGCGACATCCCGTTCCACTCGCACTGCGAACACCACGTCATGCCGATGATCGGCAAGGCGCACATCGCCTATTTCCCGGTCGACCGCGTGGTCGGGCTTTCGAAGTTTTCGCGTCTCATCGAAATCTTCGGCCGCCGCCTGCAGACGCAGGAGCACCTCACCTCGCAGATCACCGACGCGATCGACGATCACCTGAAGCCGCGCGGCTGCGCCGTGATGATCGAAGCCGAGCATATGTGCATGGCGATGCGCGGCGTGCAGCGCCAGGGCGTATCGACCGTGACCACCCAGTTCACCGGCGTCTTCCGCGACGATCCGGCCGAGCAGGTCCGTTTCTTCACGCTGGTGCGCGGCAGCCGCAGGGACTGAGCGCCCCCGCAAGAGAGATAGAAACGGGCCCTCGCGGGCCCGTTTTCTTTTGCGCCGTGCTAAAATCGCACGAACAGGATCCATACGATGCACGACAAAGAACTCGAGGAAGGCACCACCCTCACCCCGCGCTTCGACGCGAACGGGCTCATCTCCGCGATCGTCACGGACGAAAAGACCGGCGAACTGCTGATGCTCGCGCACATGAACGCGGACGCGCTCGCACGCACCATCGAGACGCGCGAAGGCTGGTTCTGGTCGCGCTCGCGAAAAAGCCTTTGGAAGAAGGGCGAGACGAGCGGCAACATGCTGCGCGTTTCCGAAATGCGGATCGACTGCGATCAGGACGCGGTGCTGCTCAAGGTCAGCGTGAGCGGCGACGGCAAGACCTGCCACACCGGCCGCCGCTCATGCTTCTATCGCTCGATTGCGCTTGGGAACCCGAAAGCCGGGCTCGTCTTTACCTAAAGCCGGCATTTTTTGACGCTATCCTGCCTAGGTTTGCGGCTAGAAAATTCACGGCAAAGGCTATTTGGAACTGAAGCAGGAATTTAACGCGACCCGGTACAGCATGTTGTTGAACGTTTTCAGCCGAAATAAATCCACCGCAGAACCCGACCGGAATATCTCCGTCGACCGGCAGGAGCCCAAAGCGGGCGCCACGCACATCGGTCTCGCGCTCGGCGGCGGTGCTGCGCGCGGTTGGGCGCATATCGGCGTACTGCGAGCGCTGGAGAAGGCAGGCATTCGCCCCGCCGTGATCGCGGGCACCTCTATGGGTGCGCTCGCGGGCGGCGCCTGGGCGGCCGGCCGGCTCGACCAGCTGGAAGAGTTCGCGCGTTCCATGACCAAGCGGCGCATGTTCGGATTCCTGGACTGGCGCATCGGCGGCAACGGACTGATCTCCGGCGGCCGTCTCGCAAGGTTGCTCGAGAATAATTTCGGCGAAACGCTGATCGAGGAATTGCCGGTCAAGTATGCGGCGATCGCCACCGAGCTTTCTTCCGGGCACGAGATCTGGCTCACACGCGGAAGCCTGATCCAATCCATGCGCGCAAGCTACGCGCTGCCGGGCATCTTCGCGCCGATCCGCGCCGGCGGACGCTGGCTCGTGGACGGAGCGCTCGTGAACCCGATCCCGGTTTCGGCAGCGCGTGCGCTGGGTGCGCGCGTCGTTATCGCCGTCAATCTGCATTCGGATGTATTCGGCAAGGGCACGGTCATTCAGGACAGCGGCCCGCACGACGAGGAAGAGCCGGCTCCGGCAGCACCGCGCAATCTGTTCGGCAATGTCTTCGGCCTGCCGCGAAGCCGCGTGCAGACGCCGGCCGATGGGCCGCGCGGCATTTCATCGGTCATGATGGACGCCTTCAACATCACGCAGGACCGCATCTCGCGCTCGCGCCTCGCCGGCGATCCGCCGGACGTGATGATCTCGCCGCGGCTCAATCATGTCGGGCTGTTCGAATTTTATCGCGCGGATGAGGCGATCCGGGCCGGCGAAGAAGCCGCCGAGCGCGCGCTTGCCGGTATCGCGGAAACGGTTGCGGCGCTGAGCGCGTAACGCGGTTTGCGCTACGCGGTCGCGATATACTCCTTGAGGTGTTCGCTCTCGCGCTCCATCTCTTCCAGCCGCAGCTTGACGACGTCGCCGATGGAAATCACGCCAGTGAGCCTGCCGTTCTCCACGACCGGCATGTGACGAAAGCGACCCGCGGTCATGACCTGCATCACGCGCTGGATGGTGTCTTCCGGCTTGCAGGTCTTCACTTCTTTCGTCATCGCCGAGGCTACCGTGTTCTCGAAACGGTTGTTGTCGGTGTTCGAAAGCAGCCGGACGATGTCGCGCTCGGAAATGATGCCGACCACTTCGCGGTTGCTGCCGGTCACAACCAGCGCGCCGATCTTGTGTTTCGCCAGTAGCGCGATGGCGTCGAGCAGCTTCTTCTCAGGCGCAATGGTCAGGACGTCGGAGCCTTTGAGACTCAGTATCTTGCGAACGGTCATCGAATCCTCCGGACAGCGGGGCCGATAGACCAAACATGATTCGACGCTTTTGGTTGCACCGCAAGCTGCAATGCAGCGCGAAATCTCAGTGCAGCGTAGGGCGGCGCACCGGATCGAACACCGGAAACAGAAACAGCCCCGCGAGGAAGCCGCCGATATGCGCCTGCCAGGCGACGGTGCCCTCCGCATAGCCCGAGATCGAACTGGACGCCCCGAACAGCAGGTTGAGCAGAAACCAGACCCCTAGAAATACGAGGACCTGCGGATTCCGCAGCGACGTCAAGAGCGGCGAGGCCGGGACGCGGAATGCCTCCGGGCCGGAATTGCGCCACGCCCCCAAAGGCCCGCCCGCTTCGAAGGCAAAGCGAAGTGCGGCCGCCATTGCGCCCGAGATCGAGGCCGACGCGCCGACCAGAGGCGCGACGTCGCCGTAATGCGAAACAAGATGAGCCGCGGCACCCGCCGCCGCCGTCACCGCGTAGAAGGCGAGAAAGCGGATCGCGCCGAACCGCCACGCCACTGCGCTTCCGAAGGCCACGAACCAGATCAGGTTGACGCCGAGATGGACCGCATCGCCATGAAGAAAGGCGTAGGTCACGAAGGTCCAGATCTCCGCGGGCAAGCCTCCGGGCAGGAGTGCGTTCATGACCGCAACATTGCCGTAGCGTGCAGGAAGAAACGCCGTCCAGAGCAGTACGTCGAGATCGGTTTCCTTCGAGAGAAACTGCCGCAAGACGTGGACCGCGATCAGGATCGCCGACAGCACGATGACGACAGGCGGAAGATTGAACACCGGCTCGCGGCGGCGCGGCGCTTCCAGAGGGAAATTCGCGTAACTCACCGCACCCCCTTAAAGGCCACTGTACGCACGGGCAAGGTTCTGCGCGGACTGCCGGTTTGCGGAAAAGAAAAGGCCCGCGAAATCCCCATTTCGCGGGCCGGTCACATCCCCAATTCCGTCTTGTAAGTTCGCGCGGGTCCGCTTTGTTGACCGCCGTCCTCCCGGAGGAGTTTCGCCGGCCGGCCCGCGAATTCGAAGGAGCCTTGAGCCATTCCCACCATAGCGGCTCCACTCGGACAGGAAAGGGAAAGCGCCGGTTAACCCTACCTGCCGCGCCCTGTTGATCGCGCTGCGAACGGCACAACCCCTGCTCCCTAACCGTGGCACCGTCCCAAGTTGCTACGGGCGGATCGCTGCCATTGGGGAACAGTCGAATGAAACATCCGTCAGCGCGCGCGCTGCTCGCTTACTGGGACCGCCTGCGCAAAGGCCGCGCGGCGCCGGAGCGCGCCGAAATCGACCCGGCGGAAATCGGGCGCCTGCTCGGCGATATCTTCCTGCTCGAGAACAGCGAGAACCCGCGCCATGCGGTGCGGCTTGCAGGAACCCGCCTTTGCGCCTTGATCGGCCACGAATTGCGCGGGCGCGGCTTTGGCGCGTTCTTCGCCGCCGAAGACCGGGCGACCCTGTTCGGGCTCATGGAAGCGGTCGCGGACGGGCAGATTCCGGCGGTCGCAAGCCTGCTCGGCGAGACCGACGACGGACGCTCGGTCGATCTGGAGATGCTCCTTCTGCCGCTGCGCCATCGCGGCCGCACGCATGCCCGGATGCTCGGCTCCATCGTTCCGCTCGATGTCCCATATTGGACCGGAACGGAGCCGCTCGCGCGGCTGCGGATCAAGACATTGCGCATGATCCATCCTGCCGACCGCGGCACCGACGGCGCCGCGACGATCCGGCAGCCGGGATCGGCGCGGCTGCGCGTCGTGCAGGGGGGCCTCAGTTAACCACACCCCGAGCACAACTTCGGAGCGATACGACCCGTTAACCACGCATCCCGTAGATTTTCGTGAATTCTCGCCCGAAAATCGGCCAACATCATGCGTCAATTGAATAGAGCGATGACGGTTCCTCTCAATCAGGAGCGTCGCCGCAGCCAGCGTGTAAAGATCGACCTCACCGGTCGCTACATGCTTGCCGACCGCCGCGAGTTCTCCTGCCGCACGCTCGATATGTCTCCGGGCGGCGTCTCGCTGATCGCGCCCGCGC
>JAGXQU010000085.1 GCA_018335895.1 Hyphomicrobiales bacterium
CGTCACAAGGACCTTCCCTTGGCGGCTTCGTCGGGAACGCGTGCCAACGCAAGTACGGCGAAGCCGGGAAGGTCCGCCAGCGGAGGATAGCTTGGTACGTCCTCCGGGGGCCGGTCGAAGGAAAGCCGAAAACCATCCGCGCGCGGGATGCCGGTATCGCCGGTTCGCTCGCGGTCGACTTGCCTCTGCACTTCTCTTCTTCGTGCAGAGGGCCGTGACGCGCTTCTGGCGCTCGCGGCATCCCGCGCGCCCTCGGATTTTCCCCGGGGGCGATCTCGCCAAACCCCGGGGCTCCGGCCCGCGGGAAGAATGGAGGCTGCTTGCCTCATGGCTCGAGACCCGGGCCCCCGCTCCGCGCCATGAGGATCGAAAACCTCGTCCTCAGGAGGCTGCGAAGCGGCCATCTCGAAGAATGAGGCTCCGGTCGCCCGCGTTAACCCTTCGCTAACCATAAGGGAGGCAATTTTTGCCGGGGGAGCGCGCCCGCCCGGGCGTGGAGAATCAATATGTCCGATCTGAGCGCCGGCACCGTCAACTACAAGCCAAAAATGCCCACGATGGGCGAGATCGGCGCGCTTATGCGCCGCGGCGACCTCATGCTCGCGGTCGCGGTGCTCGGCATCCTCGTCGTGCTCATCATGCCGCTGCCGCCGATGGTGCTCGACCTTCTGCTGGCGCTCTCGATCATCCTGTCGGTGTTGATTCTGATGACGGCCCTTTTCATTCAGGGCCCGCTGGAATTCTCCGCCTTCCCGACCGTGCTCCTGATGGCGACCATGTTCCGCCTCGCGCTGAACCTCGCCTCCACCCGCCTCATTCTCACGCATGGCCACCAGGGCACCGCCGCCGCCGGTCACGTCATCGAAGCCTTCGGCAACTTCGTGATGGGCGGCAACTTCGTGATCGGCATCATCGTCTTCTCGATCCTGATCATCGTGAACTTCGTGGTCATCACCAAAGGTTCGGGCCGTATCGCAGAAGTCGCGGCCCGCTTCACCCTGGACGCCATGCCCGGCAAGCAGATGGCGATCGACGCCGACCTCTCGGCGGGCCTGATCGACGAAGACACCGCCCGCAAGCGCCGCAAGGACCTCGAAGACGAAAGCTCGTTCTACGGCGCGATGGACGGTGCCTCGAAGTTCGTGCGCGGCGACGCGATCGCAGGCCTCTTGATCGTCTTCATCAACGTGATCGGCGGCATCATCATCGGCATGGCGCAGCAGGGGCTGCCCTTCGCGAAAGCAGGACAGGTCTACACGCTGCTTACGGTCGGCGACGGCCTCGTCACCCAGATCCCCGCGCTGATCGTCTCGACCGCGGCCGGCCTCCTCGTCTCCAAGGCCGGCGTTTCGGGTGCCGCCGACAAGGCGTTGATGAGCCAGTTGTCGAACTATCCGAAAGCGCTCGGCATGTCCTCCGGCGTCATGATCGTGCTGGCGCTCCTGCCTGGCGTACCGATGCTGCCGTTCCTGGCGCTCGGCACCGGCGCAGGCGTGCTCGCCTTCGTTTCCACAAGAAGGAAGAAAGCAGCCGCTGCCGCGCAGGCGCAGACCACTTCCGCGAAGGAGCCGAGCCTGCCGCAGGAAGAGCCGATCTCGAGCGCACTCAAGATCGACGATCTCAAGATCGAAATCGGTTACGCGCTCCTGCCGCTCGTCAACGCCCCGGACGGCGCAGATCGCCTCACCGAGCAGATCAAGGCGCTCCGCCGCCAGATCGCGAGCGAAATGGGCTTCGTGATGCCGTCCGTGCGCATCCTCGACAATGTGCAGATGGAATCGAACGCCTACACGATCAAACTGAAAGAGGTGGACGCCGGCTCAGGCAAGGTTCACCCGGGCAGCCACATGGTCATGGACCCCGCCGGCGGTCAGGTGCAGCTTGCGGGCCACCACACCACCGAGCCGACATTTGGCCTCCCCGCGACCTGGGTCGACGAGTCCTTGCGCGAGGAAGCATCGCTTCGCGGTTACACGGTGGTCGACGCCGCGACCGTCATGTCCACGCACCTCGCCGAGGTGCTCAAGGCGAACATGGCGGATCTGCTCTCCTATGCGGAGGTGCAGAAGTTGCTCAAGGAACTGCCGAAGGAACAGAGCGAACTCCTGAAGGACATCGTACCGAGCCAGATTTCGGTGTCCGGCATCCAGCGCGTGTTGCAGCTTCTTCTGTCCGAGCGCATCTCGATCCGCGATCTCGGCACGATCCTCGAAGGCATCGCCGAGGCCGTGCCGCATACGCGCAACGCCTCGCAGATCGTCGAGCAGGTGCGCGTGCGCCTCTCCCGCCAGCTCTGCGCACAGCATATGTCGCACAACGGCTACCTGCCGCTCATTTCGCTCTCGCCGAAATGGGAACAGAACTTCGCGGAATCCATCGTCGGCACCGGCGAGGAAAAATCGCTCGCGATGCAGCCCTCGAAGCTCACGGAGTTCGTCAACGATGTGCGCGAGCGTTTCGAGCAGGCCGCGCGCATGAACGAAGCGCCGGTGTTGCTCACCTCCGCCGCCGCCCGCACCTTCGTGCGGCAGATCGTGGACCGCTTCCGCCCGCAGACCGCGGTCATGTCGCAGGCCGAAATTCATTCGCGCGTGCGGCTGAAGACGGTCGGCAGCGTTTAGAAAAGAGAAGGCCGCCGTAGCGTGACGCTGCGGCGGCCCCTATCTCTTAAATACGCGATCAGACGCGGATGCGCTGGGCGCCGATGCGGTCCATCTCGGCCTGTTCGCGGGCGGCCTCGATGCCACGGCCGCGGACGGCGTCACGCTCTTCCAGAATCTCGACTTTCTTCAGTTCCTCGAAAGCATCCGCGAGCTGCGCGCGCGCTTCTTCGAGCTGGCCGTGCAATTCCTTCGCGGAACGCTTGAGGTTGTCGCGGCGCTGGATCGCAGCCTTGGCGTAGGTCGGATAGGCAAAATGGCCGGGGTCGTTGATGCCGGCTCGGTCCTGCTCGACCGAGATTTCCCGCTCAAGATCATTGGCCATGCGCTCGAATTCGGCGACCATCGCCTCGATCTGGGCGACCTGACGGCGCTTTTCGTCAACCTGAAAGCGCTTCAGGCGAATAAGGGTTTCACGCGATTTCATCCCGGCGATACTCCACGCGACCGGTTAGGGCTCAGTTACTGGGCTCGCTACAATTTGAGCGAGCGCGCGGTAACCATCGCCGAGATTCGTTTTTTCTTCCTTACCTTGGGACAGGAAAGCCTCGAGCGCCGGCTGGAGCCGGATCGCCTCGTCGACCTCCGCGGAAGACCCCTGCCGGTAGGCCCCGAGCCGGATCAGTTCCTCCATATCGCCATAGGTCGCGAGCAGCTGCTTGGCCTTAACGATGGCCGGATAGAACTCTGGGTCCGCCGACTTCGGCATGGTCCGGGAGACCGACTTCAGGACGTTAATCGCCGGGTAGCGTCCGCGCTCCGCGATCGCGCGCTCCATGACGATATGGCCGTCGAGAATGCCGCGGACGGCATCCGCCACCGGCTCGTTGTGATCGTCGCCATCGACCAGCACCGTGAAGAGCCCCGTGATGGTGCCCTTGTCCTCACCCGGCCCTGCCCGCTCGAGCAACCGCGGCAGTTCGGAGAATACGGTCGGCGTATAGCCCTTGGCGGTCGGCGGCTCGCCGCCTGCAAGACCGATCTCGCGCTGGGCCATGGCGAAGCGGGTCACTGAGTCCATAAGAAGAAGGACGTCCTTGCCCTCATCGCGGAAGTATTCGGCGATCGACATGGACAAGAGCGCGGCCTGCCTTCGCATCAGCGCGGGCTCGTCCGAGGTTGCGACCACCACAACCGAACGCTTGAGGCCCTGCGGACCCAGATCGTCCTGAAGGAATTCCTGCACCTCGCGGCCGCGCTCGCCGACAAGGCCGATCACCGCGACATCGCAGGCCGTGTAGCGTGCGAGCATCGACAGAAGCACCGACTTGCCGACGCCCGAGCCCGCAAAGATGCCGAGGCGCTGGCCCTTGCAGACGGTGGCAAACGTATTGAGCGCACGGACGCCGAGATCGAGCGCCTTGCCCACGCGCTTGCGCGCATGCGCGGGCGGCGGCGGTGCGCGGAACGGATAAGGAGAATGACCGGGCTTGATCGGCCCCTTGCCGTCCACCGGCTGGCCGTGGGCGTTCAGGACCCGCCCGAGCCAGTCATTCGAGGGCCGCACCAGTGCGCCCGATTGCGAGACGATGGCGCGGCAGCCGCGCCGGACGCCCTCGATGGCGGCAAACGGCATGACCACGGCGTTCTCGCCGGCGAAACCCACGACCTCGCAGGGCACGCCCCCGTTAACCCCTGTTTCGATGGTCAATCTGGCCCCGACCGGCATGGCGTGAACCGGCCCGGCGACCTCGATCATGAGGCCTTTTACAGCCGCTACCCGCCCATAAATCAGGGGTCCATCGAGTTCCGCGATCTGTTCCGCCAGGGCCTTCATGGAGAATCACCGCTTAACGGGGCAAGTGCTTGTTTACCCGATCTTTACCGGCCTCGTTAATGATCCGATCACGCCTTGGATCGAAGAGCACGCAGGACGCGGGCTTAATTCAAGGGAGTCGCTTGGTCTGGCTTCTTGAAGTCGTACTTTAACCAGCCGGCCTGAGGAAAATTCCGAACTGGCAATAGCTTACGCCGATTCGCGAATATTTTCACGGGCCGCGCTTGTGGGACAGAATCAGAATCTGTTAACCATTGCTGGTTAGCGTCGCGAGTCGAGAACTGAGTCAGTCCAGGCACGCAGGCGGGGCGGGTCTGGAGTGAGATTTGTCCCCCAAACGAGGCCTGGATAGGGGATTGGCATGCGCGTTCTGCTAATCGAAGACGACAGCGCGACGGCGAAAAGCGTCGAATTGATGCTGAAGTCTGAAAGTTTCAATGTTTACGTGACCGACCTTGGCGAAGAAGGGGTCGATCTCGGTAAACTCTACGATTACGACATCATCCTCCTCGACCTGAATCTTCCGGACATGTCCGGTTACGAGGTTCTGAAGTCGCTGAGAGTCGCGAAGATCAAGACTCCGATCTTGATCCTCTCGGGTCTCGCCGGCATCGAGGACAAGGTGAAGGGTCTCGGCTTCGGCGCCGACGACTATCTCACCAAACCGTTCCACAAGGACGAGCTGATCGCACGCATCCATGCGGTGGTGCGCCGCTCGAAGGGTCACGCCCAGTCGGTCATCAACACCGGCGATCTCGTCGTGAACCTCGACCAGAAGACGGTCGAAGTCGACGGAGCGCGCGTGCACCTGACCGGCAAGGAATACCAGATGCTGGAGCTGCTCTCGCTCCGCAAGGGCACCACGCTCACCAAGGAGATGTTCCTCAATCATCTCTACGGCGGCATGGACGAGCCGGAACTGAAGATCATCGACGTGTTCATCTGCAAGCTCCGCAAGAAGCTCGCGAACGCCTCGAAGGCGCAGGACTGGCCGAACGGCAAGAACTACATCGAGACGGTCTGGGGCCGCGGCTATGTGCTGCGCGAGCCGACCGACGCGGACGAACGCATCTCGGCGTAACTCGCCATCGCTCATACGAAAATCAAAACCCCGCCTTCCCGGCGGGGTTTTTGTTTGGGCGCAGAACTTACGCTCAGAACGCCGGGCGCTTTTCGAAAGCGATCTTCCGCAGCAGTTCTCCGGGAACCGCATGAAGGCCGTCCGTGCGCAGGAAGGCGATGAAATAGTCGAGCGCCTCGAGGATCACCTTCACCCGCCGCTCCTCGGAGAGCACCTCGTCGAGCAGCTGCGGCCGGTCGGCGACGTTCCACACCACGGCGACATCGAAGGAGGGATTTCCCTTGAAGTCGAAAATCACCTCGCCGCGGTGCGCGAGCCTGCGCGTGCCGCCGCATGGCAACACCACGCGATACTCCCGGTCGAACAGCGTACCGGAACGCACGTTGCCATCGATGGTCTGGAAGTTCAGGCGGTCTTCGGGGTGCTGCGTCTTGCGCATCAGCGTGTAGGAAGGCTGGTCCTTTTCCGGATCGAGCCCGTAGAGCCGGAACAGCCCCTGCGACCACTCCATTTCGTCGGCGCCGACATCGCGCCGCCAGAAACCGCAGCCGAGTTTGTCTTCGATCAGCCGGATCGGCAGAGAATCCCTGAAAGACATTGAAATCCCCGTGCTCAATTTAATCCTTCGGAAAAACGACACGTTAAAATATAGCCCGCGAAATGAAGCACCAATTCGCGCTTTCGGGCAAGAGGGCGGGAGACAACGCCGCTGCTGCAACGCGGGCGGAACCCGGCGCGACCCGCAGAACGCCTCAGTTCTTCAGCCGATACCCGGTGCGGAAAATCCACCAGATCACGCCAAGGCAGGCTGCGAGGAACACGAGCGTCATGGCGAGGCTGATGTTCACGTTCACGTCCGCCACCTCGTAGAAACTCCAGCGGAAGCCGGAGATCAAATAGACGATCGGGTTGAAGAACGTGACGGTCTGCCAGAACGGCGGCAGTACGCTCACCGAATAGAAGGCACCGCCGAGAAACGTCAGCGGCGTGATGATGAGCAACGGCACCACCTGAAGCTTTTCGAAGCCGTCGGCCCAGATGCCGATGATGAAGCCGAGCAGACTGAAGGCCACCGCCGTCAGCAACAGAAATGTGATCATCCAGACCGGATGCGCGATCCTGACAGGCACGAACAGCCAGGAGGTCGCGAGGATGATGAGACCGAGAATGATCGACTTGGTAGCGGCCGCACCGACATAGCCGATCACGATCTCGATGAAGGAAATCGGCGCCGACAGGAGCTCGTATATCGTTCCCGTAAACTTCGGGAAGTAGATTCCGAAAGAGGCGTTCATGACGCTCTGCATCAACAGCGTCAGCATGATGAGCCCGGGCACGATAAAGGAGCCGTAATCGACGCCTTCCATTTTCGTGATCTGCGAGCCGATCGCGGCGCCAAACACGACGAAGTAAAGCGACGTCGAGAGTACGGGCGCGAGGATGCTCTGCATCAGCGTGCGGCCCGTGCGCGCCATTTCGAAACGGTAGATCGCCTTGATCGCGCGCCAGTTCATTTCGCGGCTCCATTCCTGCCGTTATGCACGAGCCCGACAAAGATCTCCTCGAGCGAACTCTGCGTCGTCGAAAGATCGCGGAAGCGGATGCCTGCCTCGTTGAGCGACGCGAGCAGCCGCGTGATCCCGGTGCGCTCCGCCTGCGTGTCGTAAGTATAAGTAAGTTCGGTGCCGTCGCCGGAGAGCGCAAGCTGCTCGGCGCCGAACATTCCCGCGGGCAGCGCCGAGAGCTTTTCCTGCAGCTGCAACGTCAGTCGCTTCTTGCCGAGCTTGCTCATCAGCGCTTTCTTTTCCTCGACCAGAATGATCTCGCCTTTCGAGATCACGCCGATCCGGTCGGCCATGTCTTCGGCTTCCTCGATGTAATGCGTGGTCAGGATGATGGTGACGCCAGACGCGCGGAGATCGCGCACCACCTGCCACATATCCTTGCGCAGTTCGACATCGACGCCGGCGGTCGGCTCGTCGAGGAACAAGATGTTCGGCTCGTGCGAGAGCGCTTTCGCGATGAGCACGCGCCGCTTCATGCCGCCGGAGAGCGTCATGATCTTGTCGTTGCGCTTCTCCCACAGCGAAAGATCCCTCAGGATCTTTTCGATATAGGCGGGGTTCTTCGGCTTGCCGAACAGGCCGCGGCTGAAGGAGACCGTCGCCCAGACCGATTCGAAGGCGTCGGTGGTCAGTTCCTGCGGCACGAGCCCGATCAGTTCGCGCGCGGCGCGGAAGTCCGTGACGTTGTCATGACCGTCCACCGTGACTGTCCCTTCGGACGGATTGACCGTGCCGCAGACGATTCCGATCAAGGTGGTCTTGCCGGCCCCGTTCGGCCCGAGCAGCGCGAAGATTTCGCCGCGGCGTATGCCGAGATTGATGTTTTTGAGCGCTGTGAAGCCGGTCGCGTAGGTCTTCGACAGCCCGGAAATAGTAATAATGTCCTGCATTGGCGGGGCTCTTACTACGGTTTGCGCGGCGGCTCCAGAACCTGTGAGCAACGCCGCTTTGCACTGGCCGCAGATTGGCCGCAATGCAATTCCTCACTCTCCTGCCCATCCGGAACACACCCGAGGATTCCTCATGCAGAACTTCTTTCGCGCCGCCATGCTTGCCGTTACGGCACTGGCCTTCGCCGCCGGCACAGCGGCCGCGCAAGGCAATTCGTCCGAGATCAAACAGATCAAGCTCACCGAGAAACAGGTGCAGAGCTTCATCGCTGCGCAGGACGACCTCAACGCCGTGACCGCGAAGATCAAGGACGGCAAGCCGGACCCGAAGCTCGTCGCGGAACTCGAAGCCGCCGCGAAGAAGCACGGCTTTGCAGGACTGCCTGAACTCGACGATATCGCGGCCAATATCGGTCTCGTGATGTCGGGTTTCGACCCCAAGACCAAGGAATTTTCGCAGCCGCCGGAGGCCATCAAGAAGGAGATCGCGGCAGTGAATGCCGACAAGTCGATCCCGGAAAAAGAGAAGAAGCAGATTATCGACGAACTGAATCAGGCACTGAAGTTTGCGAAGCCCGTCCAGTTCCCCGAGAACGTCGAGCTGATCAAGAAGTATTACGACAAGCTCGACGCGGCGATGGCCAGGGGCTGATATCCAGGCGCCGGGAAGATACCCTTCGAACGCAAAAAAGGCCGCCCTTAATGGCGGCCTTTTCTTTTTCGTCTGACCGGTTGCGGGCGCTATGCGCTCATCGCGACCGGGACCCGCTGCGCTTTCGTTTCCACGGCGTGCACATAGAGCCCGCGCTTGTCGGCAACCGGCACGAAAAGGTTCGTAAAGCCGACCACCGTTTCCGCGGCGCCCAAAAGCAGGTGGCCGTCCTTGGACATCGCACGCGAGATGCGCGTCAGCACATCCTGTTTCGTTTTCGCATCGAAATAGATCAGCACGTTGCGGCAGAACACAACGTCGAACGTACCCAGCGACGAGAAGTCGTCGAGCAGGTTGTGGCGCCGGTACTGCACCATGTCGCGCAGTTCCTGCGAGATCCGCCACTGATCGCCGTCCTGCTTGAAGTATTTGAGCAGCAGCTGAATCGGCAGCCCGCGCTGCACTTCGAATTGCGTGTAAAGGCCAGCCTTCGCCTTTTCGAGCACGTCGGTCGAAATGTCCGTGCCGACGATCTCGAACTTCCAGCCCGCCAGTTCGGCGGCGGCCTGCTTCAGCATGATGGCGATCGAATAAGGCTCCTGCCCGGTCGAAGCCGCCGCACACCAGATGCGGATGCGCTTCGTTGAAGCGCGCGCCTTCAGAATGTGAGGCAGTATGGTGTCCTGAAACCGCTCGAACGGCGTCTTGTCGCGGAAGAAGAAGCTTTCGTTGATCGTCATCGCTTCGGTCACGCGCTGGCGCAGCGGTTCTTCCGCGAACGCTTTGAGCTTCGCGACCAGATCGCCGATGGACCCGCAGTTGTGCTGTTTCGCAACCGGGAGAAGTCGACTCTCGATCAGGTATTGCTTGTCGCCGGCAAGCTGCAGGCCGGAGCGCTCGTTCAGCAGTTTGCTGAGATAGGCGTAATCCTGCGGCGTCACGAGAAATCTCCTGATACAATACGAACGGCTTTCGGGCCGAGCTCTTGAATTGGCAATACAGCTGCGCATGCACCGGCGTTGGCGGCGGAACCGGGCATGCCCCAGATCACGCTGGTCGCTTCGTCCTGCGCGATCACGCTACCGCCGTTATCAGCGATCGCAATCGCTCCCTTTTTACCGTCCGAGCCCATGCCGGTAAGCACGATCGCGAGCACACGGCCGTCGAGCGCGTTGGAAGCGGAGAGAAACAGCGCGTCCACCGCCGGTTTGCAGAAATGGATGGGGGCAGAGTCGTCGATGACAACTTCGACGCCGTGATCGCGGCGGATCAGCGCGAGATGCTTGCCGCCGGGCGCGACATAGATCATTCCCGGCTTCAAAGGCTCGCCGTTGATCGCCTCCCGCGCCGGCTTTCCGGCAAAGCGTCCGAGATGTTCGGCAAGCGTCGCCGTGAAGATCGGCGGCATGTGCTGCACGATCAGGATGGGCAAACGATCAATGACCGGCGCCAGTCCCTTGATCAGGGTGGCGAGAGCCTGCGGCCCGCCCGTGGATGAGCCTATCAGGATCGCCTTCGGCAGGACTCTGGAAAACGAGCGCAGCGAAATGTTGTTTGGAGCCGCCGGCTTGCGGTTGAGCGGCGCCACGCGAACTTCACTGCGCGGAAGTGGAGCGGCTGCGCTGCGGCGGCCGCCGAGCGACCTAATCTTGAAGACCAATTCGCGGCGGAAGTCGTCGGCCGCGCTGGTAGACTGATTGATTTCCGGCTTTGCCACGCAATCCGAAGCGCCGAGGGAAAGCGCTTTCAGCGTGGTTTCGGCGCCGCGCTTCGTGAGCGTCGAGGCCATGATGACAGGCAGCCGTGGCTTGCGTGCGTGGATTTCTTTCAGGGTGGCGATGCCGTCGAGTTCCGGCATTTCGATATCAAGCACGACGACATCCGGATTGGCGACATTCAGTTGCTCGAGCGCCTCGCGGCCGTTCTTGCAAACGCGCACCACCTGCATGTCAGGCTCGAGCCCGATCCAGCGCGAGACGAGCCCGCGGACGACCACCGAGTCGTCGACGATCATCACGCGCACCGGCAGTGCGTTCTTGATTTGCGGAAGGGAACGGAACTGGGACATTCTTGGCGGCGGACGCCTTTACCTGGCTATCCGGACCTGAGTTATATCAGCCCGACTTCCTGAAACTTCGCCTCGACGATCTCCTTGTCGAACGGCTTCATGATGTACTCGTCGGCACCCGCGTGCATTGCGCGCGCGATGTGTGCAAGATCGTTCTCGGTGGTGCAGAACACGACCTTGGGCTTGTCGCCAGCCGGCATCGAGCGCAGCGCACGAAGGAAATCGAATCCGTCCATGACCGGCATGTTCCAGTCGAGGAGAATCGCATCCGGCATTTCCTTGGTGCAGACATCCAGCGCCTGACGCCCGTCGGAAGCTTCGATCACGGCAAAGCCGAAATTCTCCAGAATCCGCCGCGCTACTTTGCGGATGACACTGGAGTCATCCACGATCAAACAACGTTTCATTTCTCGTTCCTTCCCTCAAATTTCACGCTGCGAGCGTGTCTTTTCCGAAATCCAGGACCCGATCGACATCGAGCACGACCATGAGACGGTCTTCGAGCCGGTAGACGCCGGCCGAAATCGCCGCCCAGTCCCGCTGAAGATTGATCGGCACCGCATCCATCGTATCGGCCGAAAGCTTCAATACTTCGCCCATCGAGTCGACGAGCAGTCCGTATGCCTCGCCGCCGTGGTCGATACCGATCGCCATCTGATTCTTCGCGTCTTCGCGCGGCGGCAGACCGAGGCGCCGGCGCATGTCGAGCGCCGTCACAACCCGGCCGCGCAGGTTCAGCACGCCGGAAACTTCGGCGCGCGCAAGCGGCACGCGCGTAATGCGCTCCGCTTCGAAAACGTCATGAACGCGCGTGATCGGCAATCCGAACAGCTGTCCGGCGATCCACGCCGTAACGAATTCGACGTCGGCGGACTGAGTTTTGCTCATGCGGCCTCCTGCATATCGACGGAGGCGCCCTTAAGAGCCTGCAAAAGTCCGCGGCGGTCGAACTTCCCGACATAAGCGTCCATGCCGGCGCGCTGCCCCTTGGAAACGGCGGCGCCCGAAAGCGTGGAGGAAAGCGCGATGATCGGAAGATGCGCCGTGCGCCCTTCCGCACGTAGCGTTTCGGCGAATACGTAGCCGTCCATGTTGGGCATCTCGATATCGGTCACGACCAGATCGAACTGCATGCCGCGCTCGATCAGTGTAAGCGCTTCCTTCGCGGAAGAAACCGGCATCACGTCATAGCCGGCCGCCTGGAGTACCGGCGCGAGAAGATTGCGGAAGAAAGCGGAGTCGTCGACGAACAGAAGCTTGCGCTTTTCGTGGGACGCACCCTGTTTGCCGTGGAACCAGTCGGCAAAGCCGAGCGGCAGGAAGTGCGCGACATCGATGACTTCAGCCGCCTGCTCCCGAATGATCGCCGAGCCCAGCACGCCGGGCGTCTCGCTTGCGACTTTGATTTCAAGGCGGTCTTCGACGATATCGACGATCTCGTCGACAATCAGGCCGACCGAGCGGCCGCCGTCAGTAAAGACCAGAAGCGGCTGCGTGCTGCCGGTGCGCAATTTCGCGTTCTCGTCCGCGGGCACCAGCGGCATCAGGCCGCCGCGATATTGCACCATCGGCCGGCCGCTCGAAAACTCGATCTTGTCCGCATCGACTTCCTCGAGACGGGTCACGAGCGAGAGCGGCACCGCTTTCAGTGCGGTCGAACCCGAGCGGAACATCAGCATCGAGATCGATTTCGCGGCGTCCTCGACCGTCGCTTCCTTCCGGGAGAAGTCGTCAAGAGTGCGCTCCTCGCGGGTGGCGCCGATCGAATCCGCGATCCCGTTCGGATCGAGGATCAGAATCACGGAACCGTCGCCGAGGATGGTATTGCCGCCGAGCACCTTGATGTCGCGGAGGCTCGCAGCCACCGGCTTCACGACAATTTCTTCGGTGTGCAGCACGTCGTCTACGACGATGCCGAACAGGCTGTTGCCGACCTGCATGACCACGACGAACGCTTCGGTCTCCGCATCGGCCGCGCCCTCGACCGCTTCCCGTTTCGGCAACTTGAGCAACTGGCTGAGCGAGAGCAGCGGCAACAGCTTGTCGCGCAGCCGCAGAACCAGCGCGCCGTTGATCTCTTCGACCAGATTCGTATTTGAGCCACGATGCACGAGTTCGACCACGGCAACCTGGGGAATCGCGTAACGCTCGCCGCCCGACTGCACGATCAGCGCCGGCACGATCGCAAGCGTCAGCGGGATCTTGATCGAGAACGTCGAACCGCGGCCCGGAGCCGACTTCAGATCGATGGTACCGCCGATCTGGTCGATATTCGTCTTGACCACGTCCATACCGACGCCGCGGCCTGAGACGCTGGTGATTTTCTCGGCGGTCGAGAAGCCGGGCGCGAAGATCAGCTTGTGAAGCTGCGCTTCGGTCGGATGATCGCCTTCCGCAATCAGTCCCGCGTCAATCGCACGGCTGCGAATCTTCGAGATATTGAGGCCGCGTCCGTCATCCGAGATTTCGATGACGATCTGGCCGCTCGCCTGATAGGCGGAAAGACGGATCGTGCCCCGCGCGGGCTTGCCGGCCTTGAGGCGCTCCTCAGGCGTTTCGAGCCCGTGATCCGCCGAGTTTCGCACCATGTGCGTAAGCGGATCGCGGATGATGTCGAGTACCTGCCGGTCAAGCTCGGTCTCGGCGCCGTGCATCTCGAGTTCGATGTCTTTCCCGAGTTCGTTGCCGAGATCGCGGACGATGCGCGGCAGCTTGGCCCAGGCGTTGCCGATCGGCTGCATGCGGGTCTTCATGACCCCTTCCTGCAGTTCGGCGGTGACATTCGAGAGCCGCTGGAGCGGCCCCTTGAATTCGCTTTCCGAATGCCGGCGAACGATTTCGAGCAACTGGTTGCGCGTGAGCACCAGTTCCGAAACCATGGTCATCAGGCGTTCGACGGTATCGACCGATACGCGCAGCGTCTGGTTGCCGGCCGGCCCCGTATCGGGATGGCGGCGTTCGCCGGTGCGGCGGTCGGCTTCGCGGTTTTCCGATTTCTTGTCGCCCGGTCCAGGTGTATCGCGGAACGCCCGCTCGAGATCGTCCAGGGAAACCTCGCCCGGACGAAGCTGACGCTCGAGTACCTGCGGCGCAAGCGAGCCGATCGTCACCTCGCCGGTGGGGGCGGCGGGAGCGGCGCCGCCGTCTAGCGCCATCTGTTCGAGTTGGACGATCAGGTCGCCATCGGATCCGGACGGCTCTGCGCTGGTCGCCTCGAGCTCGGCAAGGAGAGATTTGAGACGATCAATGGTGACGAGTACGAGTGAGACCGCCTCGGAAGTCACGGGCGCGCCGTCGCGGAATTTGCCCATGACGGTTTCGGCGGCATGCGCGAGCGCTTCGAGCCGCGGCAGACCGATGAAACCACAGGTGCCCTTGATGGTGTGCACCAGCCGGAAAATGCGTCCGAGAATCTCGGCGTTGTTCGGCTCCTGCTCGAAGCGAACAAGTTCGGTATCGACGACGTCGAGACTTTCGCTCGTCTCGGTCAGAAATTCCTTGAGCAGATCTTCCATGGCGGCCGCGCATATCCAAATGGCGGACCAGGGCGCTCTTCGCCCGGCCCGCGATGCGAGGCCGAGTATCGGTTTGCGAGGGTTAAGATTGATTAAAAACAGGGCGCGCGGGACTACCTAAATACCCGGCGGGCGACTGATTTTATTGAATTATTGGGCGGTCAGGGAGGCGCCGGCGGCCTCCGTGGCGAGCGAGAGCTTCATGCCCTGCTCCCGCGCGAGCACCCCCGTATAGAAGGGCTGGATGGTCTGGGCGGTGACTGGCTCCGCCGGGCTGCCCGCGAGAAGTCCCTCGACCACCGGCTGGATGCGGACGCGCTCGGCTTCCACCTTTACGCTGAAGCCCATGGTCTCACCGGAACCAATCGGATCGACCTTCATGACGCCGCCGCGCGGCACGGCGCCGCCCGCAATCAGCATCATGTTGAGCAGGAGCTTGACGCGGTTCTTCGCCATCAGCGTCTTCGGAATGTTGAACTCGACTTTCACTTCCGGCTCGAACAGCCGCTTGCCCAGATCTCCCGCATCGCCGACATCGATCTGCGCGGTGGGCGAGCCCGACGACCCGAAAGCGATGCGGGCGAATTCGAGCTTGGCGGAGGCCTTGATCGCGCTGTGGCGGATCAACTTCATCGCCTCTTCCCGCGACTCGGCCTTCTGGTCCATCTCCAGGAGCTGGAAGCCGTTTTCCATGGCCGCCACCGGATTGATGACGTCGTGACAGACCTTCGAACAAAGCAGGGCCGAAAGGTCGAGGGCGGATAGTTCGATCGGTGCGCTCATACGCAAGCCCTATGCGATTCGACGCACTTTGGTCGAGCCGCCGGCCGGCCCACGTTTTCAAGGGACCCGTATTTGCGGGCTGCGAGCCAAAACCACGCCAGAATCATACTATTGTCGGCGTTCTTCTGAATTGGTGTTCCGGGAAGCGCCGGAAGACGAGGTCGATGAAGTGAAGCGTGCCGAGCGCAGCCGAATACTGAGCGGGATGATCGCGGCAGCAGCCGAGGCCGGCACGAAGATCCGGCATATGTCCGCTCACGGCATTGTCGTCCGCTCCAAGTCCGACGCAAGCCCGGTCACGGACGCTGACGAAGCGGCGGAAGCGATCATCGAACAGCATCTCTCCGAGCTGCTGCCCGGTGTGCCGGTGATCGGAGAAGAAGCTGTCGCGGGCGGCAGCAGCCGCAAGCCGGGCACCACCTTCTTTCTCGTCGATCCAATCGACGGCACGCGCGACTTCATCGCCAAGCGCGAAGGCTACACCGTCAACATCGCACTCATCCACGAAGGCACGCCGATCCTCGGTGTCATCTATGCGCCGGCAATCGGCGAACTTTATGCGGGCGGTGCGGATGGTGCCTCGCGATGGCCGTTGGTCCCGGGGATCAACATCGAGAACGTGCCGGAGGAAAGAATCCGCGCGCGCACACCGGGCAAAAGTCTCGTCGCCTGCGTGAGCCACGCCCATCTCGATCGCGATACGCAATCGTGGCTGAAGCAGCGCGGCATTTCGGAAACGATCAAGATCGGTTCATCGATCAAGTTCTGCCGGCTTGCGGAGGGCAAGGCCGACATTTACCCGCGGCTCTCGCCGGTGAGCGAATGGGACGTTGCGGCGGGACATGCGATCCTGATGGCCGCCGGCGGATCGGTGCGTGCGCCGGACAACTCGCCGCTGCATTACGGAAAGCGGGACGACGACTACGAAGTGACGAGCTTCGTCGCGGCCGGCGTAGCGCCGCGCTAGGGAACGAGCTTCTTCAGCACCGTGGGCCATGCCTTGGTGGCCGCCTCGAAAAGATTCTCCGGATTGGCCACGAACTTCGCGAGACTTTCCTCGCGCGCAAAAAGAAACAGCTTCTGTTCGTGCACGGCAAAATACGCCGGATGACCCTCGACCGGCATGCCGTCCGCGACTGCGATCGGGTCGTAGCCGCCGAATTCCGGCATGAAGAGCTCCGGCGAGCGCGAAAACGCCGCGCGGTTCGCCTCCGAGCGGAAGCGCCAGATCAGCCCGCCATAACGAAACTCGTATTCGGCATCGCCCGGCGTGGCCGCCTTGTCGATGAAATAGGCGACCGGATCGTAGCCGTAGAGCGCAAGACCGCTCAAAGGATCGCGCACGATCCGCTCGCTGGTGACGGCCATGGCGGAGAACATGGCGGCCGCGGCCACGACCCAGACCACAAGCAATCCGGCCAAAATACGCCCCGGCATCGTTCACGCTTCCCTAAGCAGCCCCGAGCGATCAAGATTCCTCGCATCGGGCTTGATTCGGAGGCTAGAGCCCGCCGGTATGCGTCGGGTTAAGGCCGCTGTCCGGGCCTGAAAAAAGCGCATTTCCTGCGCCATCTGCCTGCGAGTTTTCTCGCCGGAGACGTCCATGATATTACGCACCACCCTTCTCGCTTTCGCGGCCTTTCTCGCGGCCCTCACTGCGGCGCAGGCCCAACCCCAGCAGAACAATTACCGTCAGCAATATTCGAGCAACGAGATTGTCGACGCGGGGCACCGCTTCTTCGGCACGACGTCGCGCGAGCTTGCACTTCTCGTCGAGCGCGCGACCTCGCGCTGGGGCCAGCCGAACGGATACATCCTCGGAGAAGAAGCGAGCGGCGCCGTCACTATCGGGCTCCGCTACGGCGAGGGCACGCTTTACACCCGCAACGCCGGCGACCGCCGCGTCTACTGGCAAGGGCCCTCGATCGGCTTCGACGTCGGCGGCGAGGGCGCGCGCGTAATGATGCTGGTCTACAATCTTCCGGCGCTGGAGACGCTCTACAACCGCTATGTCGGCATTTCCGGCTCAGCCTATTTCGTGGGTGGCTTCGGCATGACCGCGGTGACCTGGGACCGGGTCGTCATCGTTCCGATCCGCACCGGCGTGGGCCTGCGGCTCGGCGCGAACATCGGCTATCTCAAGTTCACGCCGACGGCGACCTGGTTCCCGCTCTAACGCAGTGCGATCAACCCTTCCGCCGCGGCGCTTCTGCGCCGTGGCGAAGTGCGCCCCGCTGCACTAGAATTTGCAGATCCAAGGTAGCTTGCGCGGGGGCGGCGTTGTCCGGAAGATTCAACAAAAATGGCGAAGCATGACCGAACAGATCATGTTCTTCGCCTTCGGCTTTATTGGCGCAACGCTGATTGCGCTGCTCGTGCTCATCGCGATGCGGCGGCGCACGGCGCGGCCCGTCATGCAGCATCCGGAAGCCGCAGCACCCGTCTCCGCAGCCCAGAACGAAGCGGGCGATAACACCCGAAGTTCCGAACTCGAGCAGGCCGCGCACAAGATCGAAAGCGGCATCGGGCGGCTGAAACAGGAAATTGCTGCTGCCAAGGCGCGGATCGCGGACGCACAAAAGGATTCCCCTGCGGACGAAGCGATAAATACCGGACGGGCTGGAACACAAGCCGTCGATATCGATGCCCTCTTCTCCGGCTTCGACCGCGAAGCCGAAGCGCTCGCCGCCGCCTTCGAAGAAATGAAAGAGAAAGTGCGGTCGCAGGCCGATGCCCGCGAGCGCGAACTTCTGGCCGCGGCAGGCCGGCGCCAAAGCGAAGCGACCGAACGCTCGCGCGCGGAAGTGCAGAGCCTGCGCGACGAACTTCGCAGCAAAACTGAAGCCTTTCAGGCGACGGTGGAAA
The DNA here is from genome assembly GCA_018335895.1 of Hyphomicrobiales bacterium. Taxonomy (GTDB): domain Bacteria; phylum Pseudomonadota; class Alphaproteobacteria; order Rhizobiales; family Xanthobacteraceae. Next base: position 17,857 of record JAGXQU010000085.1, read on the forward strand.
TTCTCCGCGAGGAAAAATCGCAACTCCAGCACGAATTCGCGCAGCTCCGCGACGAACGCGATCTGCTGCTTTCCGAATCCGCTTCGCTCCGCGCGCAGTTGCAGGATTCCCGGGCCGAGGAGCGAATGGAAAATGCAGTCCTGCGCGAACATGTGAGCGATATCGCCGCCGAAGTCGCGCGTCTCGCGATCAACCTGGAGGGCATCAATTCTCCGATCGAACGGCTGATCGCCACCGGCGCACAATCGATCGCGCACGAGGCCGGTTCGCCTGCCGATGATGAAACGCGCGACTCTCTGGCGGATCGTATCCGCAAGCTGCAGATCCGCAGTTGATCACGTGAGCTCGATAACGAGACCCTTGGCAATCCACGCCGTCTCTGCCTACAGTCCCGATACCGCCTGATCGCGGCCCGCCGGAGAAGGCGGTCTTTCGCCCCTTTCCCGCTTGATGAAGCAGAAAGCCGCGGCGCCTCCATGAACAACAATGGCACGGCCGTGCCCCGGAGATTCTTGTCATGAAGCGACGGCTTCTGATCCGCGCTACGCTGTCGGCGCTTGCGCTGTCCTTTACGCTTCCTTTTTCCGCGCCGGTGCAGTCGCAGCAACAACCGATCATCGTCTTCGCCGCGGCGAGCATGAAGAATGCGCTCGACGAAGCCGCGACGGAATGGACGAAGGCGAACAAGACCAAAGTAAAGATCAGTTACGCCTCAAGCTCCGCGCTCGCAAAGCAGATGGAGAACGGCGCCCCCGCCGACATCTTCATTTCGGCCGACCTAAAATGGATGGACTACGTCGCGGAAAGGAAACTGATCAAGGCGAATACCCGCCAGAATCTCCTCGGCAACTCGCTCGTGCTGATCGCGCGCAAGGACGGCAAGTTCAAGAACGTGAAGGTCGGCCCGGCCTTCGATCTTGCCGGCATGCTTGGCAAGGATCGTCTGGCATTGGGTCAAGTCGACAGCGTTCCGGCCGGCATCTATGCGAAATCTGCGCTCGAAAAACTTGGCATCTACAAATCGGTGGAAGACAAACTTGCGCAAGCCGAAAATGTTCGCGTAGCACTCGCCTATGTGTCACGCGGCGAGGCTCCTCTTGGCATTGTCTATGGCACCGACGCCGCAGCGGAGCCGCAGGTGATCGTGATAGGCACGTTTCCTTCCGATTCGCATCCTGCCATCCTTTATCCGGCTGCGCAGATCGAAACTTCGAAAAATCCGAACGCCGCGGAATTCCTGAAGTCGCTGAACTCGCCATCCGCGCAGGCGATCTTCAGGAAGTACGGCTTTGCAGTGCTCGCTTCGGCAAAAGCCAACTGATGTTCTCGTTTTCCGCAGATGAAATCGACGCGATCCGCCTGAGCCTTTGGGTGGCATCGATCGGCATCGCCGCGAGCCTGCCGCTCGGCATGTTCGTAGCCTATGTGCTCGCGCGCTGGCGCTTCCCCGGAAAGATCCTGCTCGACGCACTCGTGCACATGCCCCTCGTGCTGCCACCGGTGGTGACTGGCTACATCCTGCTCCTGCTGTTCGGCCGCAAGGGCGCAATCGGCGCGTGGCTCGAAGAAACCTTCGGCATCGTCTTCTCGTTCCGCTGGACCGGAGCGGCGCTTGCTGCGGCCGTCATGGGATTCCCGTTGATGGTCCGCGCGATCCGGCTTTCGCTGGAAAGCACCGACCGGCGCCTCGAGGACGCCTCGCGTACGCTCGGCGCCGGCAGGCTCGTGACTTTTTTTCTTATCACGCTGCCGCTGGCACTTCCCGGCATCATCGCAGGGCTCGTGCTCGCCTTCGCGAAAGCGCTCGGCGAATTCGGTGCGACCATTACGTTCGTATCGAATATCCCCGGCGAAACGCGCACGCTGCCTTCGGCGATCTACACCTTTACGCAAATTCCGGGCGGAGACGCGGGTGCGTTCCGGTTGGCTGTGATCGCAATGATCATTGCGCTCGCCGCGCTCGTAATCTCCGAACTGCTCGCGCGCAGGACGGCGGCGCGGATCGACGGGTGACAACATGTTCGATGTCTCCGTGCAGGCCATGCTTGGCGAATTCAATCTCGACGCTTCGTTCAGGAGCGAAAGCATCGTGACGGCGCTTTCCGGCCCGTCTGGTTCGGGCAAGTCGAGCATCGTTGCGGCTATTGCGGGATTGCTTACCCCGAAGCGCGGCAGGATCGCCGTGAATGGCCGCACGTTGTTCGACAGCGAAGCAAGGATCGGCATTCCCGCCCAGAAACGGGGCATGCGCGTCGTGTTTCAGGAAAGCCGGCTGTTTCCGCATTTCACGGTCGCGCAAAACCTGATGTTCGGCCGCTGGCTCGCCGGAAAAAAGCGCGACGCGCAGTTCGACGAGATCGTGGCATTGCTCGGTATCGAACCGCTGCTCTCGCGCCGCCCGCGAAAATTATCCGGCGGCGAGCGCCAGCGTGTCGCCATCGGCCGCGCGCTGCTTGCGGAGCCGCAGGCGCTGCTACTCGACGAGCCGCTCGCTTCGCTCGACGCCGCACGCAAGAACGAGATCATCCCGTATCTCACGCAGCTGGTCGCGAATGCGAAGATTCCGGTGCTCTACGTCAGCCACTCCCGCGACGAGATCGAACTGCTCGCGCAGACCATCGTGAAGATCGACGGTGGAAGGGTCACAGAGATCGAAAAACGCCGCTAACCGCCCCCACCCTTAATCCCCCCGCACGGGGGAGGGAAGCGAGCGGGTGGGGTATCAAGCGATCTTCACCAAGAGCTTGCCGAAGTTCTTGCCCTTCAGAAGACCCATGAAAGCCTCGGGCGCGTTCTCGAGGCCGTTCACGACATCCTCGCGATATTTGATGCGGCCCTCGCGCACCCACTGGCCGGCCTCACGATAGAAGTCCGGCGCCTGCGCGGCGAAGTCCCAGACGATGAAGCCGCGCAACGTGAGGCTGCGGCGCAGGATGCCGCCCAGCAGCATGCCGGTGCGATCAGGGCCGGGCGGCAGCACTGTGTCGTTGTAGTGCGAGACAATCCCGCAGACCGGCATGCGGCCGAACTGGTTCAGGAGCGGGAATACGGCATCGAACACCTTGCCGCCGACGTTCTCGAAGTAGACATCGATCCCCTTCGGGCATGCGGCGGCGAGTTTCTGCGGCAGGTCTGGATCGCGGTGATCGACGCAGGCGTCGAAGCCGAGTTCCTCGACCACGTATCTGCACTTGTCCGCGCCGCCCGCGACGCCGACCGCGCGGCAACCCTTGATCTTCGCGTACTGGCCGACGAAGGAGCCGACCGGGCCGGAGGCCGCGGCGACCACAACGGTCTCGCCCTCCTTCGGCATGCCGATATTCTTCATGCCGAGATAGGCGGTCATGCCCGGCATCCCGAGCACGCCGAGGGCGGTCTGCACCGGCGCCTGCTTCGGATCGAGCTTCCTAAGATCGGAGCCGTTCGAGACCGCATAGTCCATCCAGCCCGTATAGGAGAGCACGATGTCGCCCGGCGCATAGTCCGGCCGCTTCGATTTGACGACCTCACTCACGGTGCCTGCGACCATCGGCTGCCCGATCTCGACCGGCTTCGCGTAGGACTTCGCCGCGCTCATGCGGCCGCGCATGTAGGGGTCGAGCGACATCCAGAGATTGCGGAGCAGCACCTCGCCGTCTTTCGGCTCGGGGATTGCGGCGGTTTCCAGCCGGAAATGTTCGGGCTTCGGCTCGCCTTCGGGACGCGAGGCCAGGACGATGCGGCGGTTCTTGTTCTCGGACATGGTGATACGGCGAGGCTCCCTGCGGACTGTTTTTATGGTGATCACGGAAGTATGCGTCAGCGCTTCCGCATTGCCAAACCGGCCCAGACTTGAGGCCAAACCTGAGGCCAGACTTGGGGGAAGCAAGCGGAAGCCCATTGACGAACGAATCGGCAGAGCCGCTAATGCCTTTCATCAGTTTTCAGCGGCAACCGACAAGGGGATCGGACATGGCAAAGAAGCGTAAGAAGGCGAAAAAGGCGAAAGCCAAAAAAACGAAAAAGAAAAAGGCCAAAAAGGTAGCGGCCAAAAAGAAGAAGAAGACGAAGCGCAAGAAGAGCCGCCGTACGACGATGTACAGCTCCAAGGGCAAGAAGCTTTACGCGGTGCGCACTGCCGACGGCAAATTCAAGGACATCCAGACCTACAAGCGCGCGCACACCATGGACATGAAGCGGAAGTCGAAGGCGGAAGTTGCTCCGGCAGCAGCCGACCCGAGCGCGCCGTCCGGCTCGTAATACAGGCGCCGATGACACGAAAACGCCGGTCGATGGACCGGCGTTTTTTGTTGTTCGTACGGGCGCTCGCTGCGGGAGAGCGGCGTCAGATCGCCGACAGCCGGTACGCGGTTCCGTAACGGCCGAAGTCGTGGGACTTCACGTTATTGCGGATGCTGCCCTGATACTTCGAAAGCGGCGTCTCCACCGTGACCCTCACCACCGCGGTATCGCCGGGCTTCACGAGACCGGCGTGCACCGCCGCAACCGAAAGAAGCGAGTCTCCGGTATAGACATCCGTGCCCCAGACCTGACCTTCCGTGCCGCCGCGCACCCGGAAGTAATAACTCGCTCCAATATCGCGGCCGAGCTCCAGCATGTGCTGGGGCGCTTCGGCGGCAAGGAACCCCTGATCGAGCAGCGTGCGAAGCTGCTTCTGCGAGAGCGATCCCCAGCGGTCGAAATAGGTCACAAGTTCCTGCACGACTTTCATGCGCGGCCTCCCTGCATGCGGACGATACGCCCATAAGGCGGGTTGAAATTCATCGGGGCTCCGGAGGTGACGACCCAGAGCACGTCGTAAGGCATCTCTTCCGGCGGATAGTCGATATCGCCGTCGGTAATCACCACCGCCGCGGTCACGCGCGCGTCTTCAGCGAGAGTCCGCATGCCGGGCGAAAGGTTGCTGCCCCCGAAGCCGCTCACCTGATAGTTCGCGAGCGCTTCCGGCGTGAGCACTTCATCGCCGGTCACCGCTGCGTCGCACTGCACGAGACGGATTTCATCGACCGACAACTGCTCGCAGAAATCCGCGATCGCGCCGAGCGCGGGCGGAATATCTTCGCTCATCGAGCCCGAGGTATCGAGCACGACATTCAGCATCCAGGATTCCCGCTTGCGGCCTGCAAGCACGATGTCGCTTCCCGCGACTTCACGGCGCGACGGGCGCAGATAGGTCCGCTCGCCGGGCGCGACCGACTCGATCCATTTCTGGAGCGCTGCCTCCCACGGCGTCTTGTACATGCCGCGCAGCGCCATGATCGTCTGGGTGGCATCGCCGCTTTCCGTGCCGCGGCCCTTCATCTTGCCCATGGCCTTGCCGAGCGCGAGCGACTTCGCTGCCTCGCGATCGATCTCGCTTGCCTGCCGGACCTGCTCTCCGTTCCGGCATTCCGGGAACAGTTCGCGTTCCTTCGCGTCGTCCATCACATCGCCAGCATCGTCGGCCTCGCGCTGATCCTGCCCGGGCTGACCAAGCGCGCCGCGGGCGGAAACCGACTGCCCATCCCATACCTGCGTCTTCGACTGCATCTTGTCGCCGTCCTTGCGCATCTCCAGCACGATCTGCTCGGCGGATTTTTCCTTCGCGCCCGGCATGTCGAGCCCGCCCGCGGGCACGTGCGTGAAGCCGAGTTCCGCACGCAGGATGTCGTTGATGATGTAGTCGTGCGCGTAGTTGAACTCGAGCCGTCCCGATCCCTTGGCGCGGTCGTGCGTACGCAGCGCAAGATGTAACAGCTCATGCGCGAGCACGAAGATGAGTTCGTTTTCTTTCAGCTTCGCGACGAACTGCCGGTTCGCGACCATGCGGCCCGATGCAAACACGCCCATGGTCGGCACGCGGTCGTCGATCGAACAGCGCACGGCGGCGGCCAGACCCGCGAGATGCGGCATCGGTACCGTTACCATGCGAAGCCCGCGCTCGATGCGCGCGAGCGTGTCGGCGGCGGAAGGAACGGTGCTCATATCGCCGTCACTTCCTTGAGCAACTTCAGCATCGACTTGTCGGCACCGAGCGAACCCCACTGCTCGACCAGCTCGGTGAGCAGCGTGAGCTGCGCTTCCGCAGGCAGGCTGCCGAGAAATTTATTCACCGTCTTCGGCTTGAGGTGCGACAATTTTCCTTCGCGCACGTTCTGGCGGATACAGTTCAGGATGAACCAGCGGGCGGCGTCGGTTTTCGGCAGGAGATCGGGAGCCCCGATGTAGTCCTCGATCGGACGCATCCGGCCGATCGCCTCTTCGGCGAGCGCGCAGAATACGGCTGCGTCTTCGGCAGACAACCGCCCGAAGGCGAGCGCGCGGCGCGTTTCGTTCGAAAGAATGCCAGCAGCTTCCGCCTTATTGAGTGCATTCGAGAGCAGCGACCACGCGCGCGGCGTCGAGAACGGCACGGGTTCGGACGGCACCGGACGCATCAACGCATCCGGCATATAGGAGATGAAAGCGCGAACGTCCTCGCGGATCGAGTTCTTCGCAGCCCAGGCGAGCCACTCAAGAGCATCCACGCGCAGATGCAGGATCGTGACGCGGTTCACGAGCGCGGAGCTTAATGCGCGAACCAGCGCACGATCCTGCATACGGTTGCCGGCTGCCACGACCCAAGTGCCTTCGGGCAACGCGTGCTCGCCGAGCCGGCGTTCCAGAAGAAGCGAGTAGAACGCCTTCTGCACATCCGGCGCGCAGGCCGGAAGCTCATCAAGGAACAGACAGAACGGCTCAGGGTTCTCGGGCAGCAGTACGCGCGGCGGGCAGAACACCGAGCGTTCGCCGACGATACGCGGAATGCCGCTCACATCCTCCGGCGCGATCTGGGTGCCCAAGAGCGAGCGGCACGGCAACCCCGCTTCCGCCGCCGCCTGGTAGACCATCTCGGATTTGCCGACGCCCGGCGGAGAGAGAAGGAGAAAGCTCTGCTCGCCCGCCATGCATTGCACGAGCTTCTTGGCTTGGTTCAGCGTGATCGTCTCTTCGCGCGGATTGACGGCGACGTTCATGGAGCGCTCTCCCCGGCCCGGAATCGGGCGATGGGGCGATCTAGGAACGGCTTTGCGGCAGCGCTAGTGCAGAGCGCGAAGATTCATGCGCCGGTTGTACTCAGTAAGTAGAAATTTTTCGCACACAACCGGGTAGTGCGGAACGGCGCGCTTACTTCCGCTCCGAAGACCAAGGAAAGTTCACGTAGCGATCGCGCGTGTCGAAACAGATATTTCCGTACATTTTGAGGTAGGCATCGCGACGGTTCGGATCGGTGAACACTGCACCTGGATTCTCGAAGTCCGCTTCGTATTGCGCGATGTTCGCCTGCGTGAGCAGGCTTGGAAGAATGTCCATCGCTTGCGGCACGCTTTTGCCCGCCATCCAGTCGGCGGCGAACTGCCCGAGCGCATAACCAAACACCGGCGAAGAAAGACTGACGCTCGCCTTGTAGGGGCTGTTGCCCGACTTGATCTCGGCGACGGCTTCCGGTTCTCCGTCGATGCCGCCAAGGAACTGGTCAGGCCGGGACTTCTTGGCTTCGCGCAGCGCCTGCAATGCCCCGAGCACGACTGTGTCCGCGCCAAGCACGACATCGACATCGGGATGCGCGATGAGAATCGTGCGCATCATGTTGAGCCCGCCCTCCTTGTTCACCGTCAGCGGCGAGATGTCGGCGACGATGGTAACGCCCGGCATGTCCTGTAGCACGTCGCGCATAGCGGCGAAGCGCGGCGAAAGGAATTGCAGGCTGTCGTGGGTGAGCAGCACCACGTTCGCCTTGCCGTTGAGGCGACCGCGGATATAGGCGGCGGCGGCTTCCGCCAGCACCCGGCCGGTAAGATATTGCGGCGCGTTAAGCAGGGTGACTGCGGGCGGCGGCACCACGGTGCCAACATAGGCTCCCGACCAGATCACCTGCTGAAGAAGCGGCGCAAGCGATGGCGGATGCACGGGCGCGGCGACCACGGCGCCGGCCCGGTCTGCGAGTTGCGCCTGCACCTGCTCGATCATCAGCCTGGGATCGTTGTTCGCGAGTACGACCCTGAACTGGAAGCCGCGATCTTTCGCGGCCGCCGCCAACCCCTTCGCTACGCCTTGCATGAACTGGCGTTCGTTGTCCTGCGCGAAGGTCAGGATTTTCTGCAATCCGGGCGGCGCGCTGCATGAGGGAGCGGACGGATCGAATGACGGCAGCACCACCGGAGTGGTGATGCCTTGCGGGCCATCCTGCGCAGACACCACACCAGCGAACAATAAGGCGCATAGGGCCGGAAGCACCCGGAGCATCAAGCAGCCTCCTTCAAGGGAAATACGATCCGCGCGGCCGTCCCCCGAGCGCGCTCCAGATACTCGATCTTCGCTTCCATATTCGATGCCATCGCATGCACGATGCGCGTACCTAGCCCGGTGCCCTTCGCCAGAGCATTTTCGTTTCTGCCGATGCCGTCGTCTTCCACGATCAGTTCGGCACTGCCGTTCTTTAGGCTCGCGAGCTTCACCCGCACTTCGCCGTTACCGTCCGGGTAGGCGTACTTGAACGCGTTCGTGACCAGTTCGGTGATGGCAACACCGAGATTGATGCTTCGGTCGGTAGGCATCTTGAGGGGTTCGATCGTGTAACGCAGCGACGCGCCGCCCCCTTCATTCTTCAGCGTCACCGCAAGCTGGTCGAGCACGGCGGCAAGGTAGGCGTCGAGATCGACCACGCGCACGTCTTTCGATGTGTAAAGTCGCTTGTGTACGGATGCGATTGCATAGATGCGCGCCTGCGTTTCGGAAAGCACATCCTTCGCCGCCTGATCGGTAAGGGCCCTCGCCTGCAACTGCACCATCGAGCTGACCATGGCGAGACTGTTGGCGACGCGGTGATTGACTTCCTGCACCAGCATTTCCGCGCGATCGCGTGCGAGCGCGAGATCGGCGGTGCGAATCTTGACGCGCTCCTCGAGACTTGCGTTTAGCGCATGGACCTCATCGCGGGCCTGCACGACCTCGCGCGCGTATTGCAGCGTCAAAATCGTAACACCGCCAACCACGAGGACGATTACGAGGCCGCCCAGAACCGTAACCCAGCGCAACCATGCAGCATTCGCACGTTGTTCCACGACTGCAGCAGTCAGGCGGTCGTCGGTGCGACGGATGATCCCCGAGAGAAAGAGGTTGGCTTCGTCCATCAGCGCCTTGCCGCGGTTGGTCTGCAAGACGGCAAGCGCATCCCGTTCCCGAAGCGCCGATTTGAAAGCGACGGCATCGTCCATTTCCTTAAGCTTTTGGCCGATGACAGCTTCCAGCCGATCGAGCAGGACTGTGAACGAAGCTTCATTCGCAAGCAGCCGCTTCAGTGTAGAGAAGTGACGCATCGTCTGCGCCTTGGCCGTGGCGTAGGGGGCGAGATAAATTTCGTTTCCGGTAGCGAGATAGCCGCGTTGGCTGGATTCGGCCGTCTGCAACGCCGTGCGTAGCTCGACTGAGGCGCCGCGAGTCTCGCGCGCTTCGACTACTTCGCTAAAAGAATACTGAGCGCGCTCGCTCAGCCAGATCGTGGTTGCCACGATTCCGAGGAGTGTCAGGAAACCAACACCCAGAAGCAGGATTGTCGAACGAACTACAAAGCGACTGGAAATCGGCATGCAGAAAAGGCGTGCCTGAACGGCGGGCTTATTACAAGAGAGCAATAAGAAGCGCTGGCAGGAACGAACCTATCCTGCCTGCCGGCGATCGGCGAGCCCGGAAAACCGATTGTTCCAAAACATACGAACGACCCGCCGGTTCCACTGGCGCTCCCTACGGGAATCGAACCCGTGTTTCAGCCTTGAGAGGGCCGCGTCCTAACCGCTAGACGAAGGGAGCTTACAACCCGCTTCTAGCAGCGCGTGGGCAGAGCGGGCAAGTTGCGCATTCCATCTATTGTTCGCGCATAACCTTGCCGGAATACCTGCGCCCACTTTCGGGGGCATGCGCTAGAGCCGCATCAGCACGATACCCGCGAGGATGAGTGCCGCGGCGGCCCAACGCTGCCGGCTCGCCTTTTCGCCGAGGAAGAACACGGCGATCAGCATGGCGAAGAGCACGCTGGTTTCGCGGAGCGCCGCGACCAGCGCGATCGGCGCCAATGTGAAGGCCCAGATCGCGATCCAGTAGGAGCCGAGCGAAAGCGCTCCCGCCGCCGTCCCGCTCAGGAGATTGCCGCGGACCGCCGCGCGCAAATCGCGCCCGCGCACAAGAAGCGCGTAGATCGTCATCAGCACGCCGTCGCCCACGAACATCCAGAGCGTGAAGCCCGAGGCCGTGCCCGAAAGCTGCGCGCCGATGCCATCGACTAGGGTATAGCTCGCAGTGAACAGCGCGGTGCCGAGCGCGAACAGAAGCGCTTTCTTCGGCATAGCCTCGCCCGATCCCAGCCTTGACGACATCAGCATCACACCGAGGCCGATCGCGCAGACCGCAGCAAGCTTCGTCGCGGTCAGGTTTTCCTGAAGCAGGAAGACGCCGGCTACCGCCACGATCAATGGCGCGCTCCCGCGCGCGAGCGGATAGACCTGGCTCATGTCGCCATGCTCGTAGGCGCGGATCAGGAAAATCTTGTAGCCGCTGTGCAGGAACGCCGAGACCAAGATCCACGGCCAACTCAAAGCGGACGGCATCGCGAAAAGCGGCAACAGCGCCAGCGAGATCGCGCCCTGAATGAGCGCGAGCAGAAAGATCGACGTCGTGCGGTCGAGACCGGTCTTGACCAGCGCATTCCATCCCGCATGCATCGCGGCACCCGCGAGCACGGCGAGGAATACGATCAGGTCCATTTAGTTCTGCGGCTCGAGACGAAGCGTGCCGCGCAGTTGCAGGGTGGAGAGATCGAACACCCGCATTTCGGTGACGCCGTTGCGCTCGATCGTGACCACGATGCGGCCATCGCTGACCGCGGTCGAGACGACGCGGGAGCCCTTCGGCAGCGCATTGGTAATCGCTGCGATCGGCGCGGCCTTGGGTGCGGGAGCCGGATTCGAGAGCCGGTAGACGATGACCCCGATGATCGCGAGCACGCCCGCCACCATCAGCGCAGTCGAATAGATCGCCATGCGCTTGAGCTTGCGGAGAATCGCTTCCTGCTGCGGATCGAGCGGGACTTCGCTAGTGTGCGCGTCGGGATTCTTTTTCTTGGCGGTCATGGCGGATTTGAGCAGTCAGCGTTTCGAAATTGCCGCGGGCGCGGAGGATAAGGGCGCGCGCCTCGACCGCTTTCTCGCAGACCGGATCGCCGAGCTTAGCCGCACGCGGCTGAAAGCGCTGATCCTCGAAGGCGCGGTCGAAGTGAGCGGCCGGACAGTAAGAGACCCCGAATACAGGGTCAACGCGGGCGACGAAATCGCGGTCGGCATTCCGGAAGCCGAACCGGCGAAACCGGCGGGAGAAAAAATCCCGCTCGACATCGTCTATGAAGACAAGGACGTTGTGGTGATCGACAAGCCTGCGGGGCTCGTCGTGCATCCCGCAGCCGGCAACCGCTCCGGCACGCTCGTCAACGCCCTGATCGCGCATTGCGGCGCGTCGCTCTCGGGCATCGGCGGCGAGAAACGCCCCGGCATCGTGCACCGACTGGACAAGGACACCAGCGGGCTCCTGGTCGTCGCGAAGAATGATGCAGCGCATCGCTCGCTTTCGGAGCAGTTCGCGGATCACGGCCGCACCAACGAGCTTTCGCGCGGCTATCTGGCTTTTGCATGGGGCGCGCCGAAGCCGGAGCGCGGCACCATCGACGCGCCGATCGCGCGCGATCCGCGCTCGCGCGTGAAGATGGCTGTGCGAAAGGGTGGCAAGGAAGCCGTCACGCATTACGAAGTGCTGCAGAAATATCCCGGCGCCGACGGCAAGCCGGTCGCATCGATGGTCGAGTGCGAACTGGAAACCGGCCGCACCCACCAAATCCGCGTGCATCTCGCGAAGGCCGGCCACCCACTGCTTGGTGATGCCGTCTATGGCGCGGGCTTCCAGTCGAAATCCGTACTTTTACCGCAGCAAACGCAGGCGAAACTCAAAGCGCTGAACCGGCAGGCGCTACACGCCTTCCGTCTGGCCTTTTCACATCCGCGCACGGGCAAATTGCTCTCCTTCGAAAGTAAGTTGCCGAAAGACCTCGCCGCGCTGGAGAAATCTTTCAAAAGGCCCTGAACACTGGCCCCGCCGCTACGGAGCCGGATTAAAAATATTTCATTTGCGGCACCTTAATGCCGCCGGAAGCGTTCCTATATTTGCCTGTTGCCGCTGGCTCATTCGGAGCAGCGGCGGAAACGGCTCGCCACAACGGGGGCCGAGAAAGAAGGGACTTCAATGGCCCGCACAGCTACCGGTAATCTGCCCGCCATCGCCGAAGGCGGCCTGTCGCATTACCTGTCCGAAATCCGCAAATTTCCGATGCTCGAGCCCCAGCAGGAGTACATGCTGGCCAAGCGTTGGCGCGAGCACGACGACCGCGACGCCGCGCATCAGTTAGTCACTTCCCATCTGCGCCTCGTCGCGAAGATCGCGATGGGTTATCGCGGCTATGGCCTGCCGATCGGCGAGGTCATTTCCGAAGGCAACGTCGGCCTCATGCAGGCGGTGAAGCGGTTCGAGCCCGACAAGGGCTTCCGCCTCGCCACCTACGCCATGTGGTGGATTCGCGCGTCGATTCAAGAATACATCCTGCGTTCGTGGTCGCTCGTGAAGATGGGCACCACCGCCGCGCAGAAGCGCCTGTTCTTCAACCTCCGCAAGACCAAGAGCCAGATCTCCGCGCTCGAGGAAGGCGAGCTGAAGCCCGAGCACGTGACGCAGATCGCGACCAAGCTCGGTGTCACCGAGGACGAAGTGATTTCGATGAACCGCCGTCTCGGCGGCGACACCTCGCTGAACGCACCGATCCGCGCCGACTCGGAGTCCGGCGAATGGCAGGACTGGCTGGTCGACGAAAGCGACAGCCAGGAAGCCATGCTCGCTGACCAGGAAGAGAAATCGAACCGCCATCAGGCGCTCGAAGGTGCGCTCTCGGTGCTGAACGATCGCGAGCGTCGCATCTTCGAGGCGCGCCGTCTCGCCGACGATCCGATCACGCTGGAGCAGCTTGCCGAAGAGTTCGGCGTCTCGCGCGAACGCGTGCGCCAGATCGAGGTCCGCGCCTTCGAGAAGGTGCAGAAAGCGGTCGTCGAACGGATGCGGAAAATCGAAGCACCCACCGGCGCGCTTCCGGCGATGTGAATCGGCCTCAGAGGAAATAGAAAAGGCCGGGCGAAAGCCCGGCCTTTTTCTTTTGCCTTGCGCCTGCGCTAGATGCCCCAGGCCGCGAAAGCTTCCGCGAGCGCCTTGTCGCCGGCAGGCCCCTTCTCGAACGCGATCACGCTGCGCCGGCCGTTCTCGTAGACGAAGGCGATGTCGATCCAGGGCTGCGTGCGAAGCGCAGTCAGATTTCGCTCGCGATCTGCTTCGATCGCGGACAGGCCGAAAAGATAGAACCCAGGCATGACGCGATGGCTGACCGCCGCAAGCGGAGTGCCTTGCGCGGATTCGTTGCTCTTCATGCGGATGAACGGAACCTGCGCGATGCCGCCGAAACTGTCGTCGCCGGAAAAGCGCACGTAGATGTAATGACTGGCAGAGCTGGTCGGATCGGGATTGCGCCGCACCGAGAAGGAGACGGTCAGCTTCCGGTCTGGAACCTCGATGTCGGCATGGATCATCAGTTCCGGCGGACGGTCGGCGCCGGGAGTGATCGTCTCCGCGCGCCAGGACACCGTGCCGTTGATTGCCGTGAACTGTTGCGTTCCCGGATTCTCTTCGAATAGCACCGCGCGCCGGCCCGAGCCCACGGGCGGCGCGGATAGCGGCGTGGAGCCGTCGTTCTGCTGCGCTTGCGGGACGCGATCCGCGCGCGAAGCCGATGACGCCGTTTCGCTCTGCTCGGTGCCGAACGGCACGACATTGGAAACCAGCGTGAAGATGCGCCCGCGATTGACGTAGCCGACAGCGGCAGCAGTCAGGAGCAACAACAACAAAAGACCCAGAACGACGAACTTTCTGCGCGACGACTTCCGCGCACCTTCGCGGGCGTATTCGGCTGCGTTTCGGCCGCGGCCTGCTTGCGGGCGCAGCGACGGTTCGGAACGCTGCGGCGGCCTCTGATCGCGGCCTTCGGCGCGCGGCATTCCGCGCGGCGGACGCACCTCGCGCGGACCTTCGGCCGCGGGCTCATATCTGTCCTGCTCGCCGCCGTAATCGTCCTCCGCGTAGTGCGGAGGCGGAGCACCGCG
>JAGXQU010000086.1 GCA_018335895.1 Hyphomicrobiales bacterium
ATCGACGACCTGATTACGCGGGGAGTCACGGAGCCGTATCGAATGTTCACGTCGCGCGCGGAGTATCGTCTGGCGCTCCGCGCCGACAACGCGGACCAGCGGCTGACGGCGAAGGGTGTATCGCTGGGCTGTGTTGGCTCGGTTCGCGCGGGCGCTTTCGAGCGCAAGCTCTCGGCGCTCGATGCGGCGCGAGCTGAAGCGAAGTCGATCTCGGTGACGCCGAATGAGGCCAATCGATTCGGCATCGTTCTGAACCGCGACGGACAACGGCGCACGGCTTTCGATTTGCTGTCCTACTCGCACGTCTCGACCGAACAGGTCGCGCAGCTGTGGCCCGGCCACTCCGCGCTGGAGCCCGCGATCGCGGAGCAGTTGGAGATCGACGCGAAATATTCGGTGTATCTCGACCGCCAGCGCGAAGACGCCGAACGCTTCCGCCGCGATGAGGCGATGGCGCTACCTTCGACGATGGATTTCGACGCCATTCCCGGCCTCTCGAACGAGCTTCGCGCGAAGCTTGCGACGGTGCGGCCGCAGACGCTTGGGCACGCGAACCGTATCGAAGGCATGACGCCGGCAGCGCTCGGACTTCTCGCGCTGCATGCGCGCCGCAAGGCCGGATGATCGACCGGGATCTTCTTGCAAAAGACCGTGAGGCGGCGCTCAGAATCACGCCCGTTTCACGTGAAACAGCGAAGCGGCTCGATCTACTCGTTGAGCATTTTTTGAAATGGCAGCGCGTCGTGCAGCTCGCAGCGCCTTCGACGCTGAACACGCTCTGGACGCGGCACATCGCGGACAGCCTACAACTGCTTCCTGACCTGGATGGCGCAAAAGAAGTTGTGGATGTCGGAAGCGGCGGCGGCTTCCCGGGACTCGTGCTTGCGATCGCTTCAGAGGAGAAAAAATTTCATCTCGTCGAGAGCGACACACGCAAGGCGTCGTTTCTTCGCGAGGCTGTGCGTGTCACCGATGCACGTTCCGAAGTTTACGCAGAAAGGGTCGAGTCGGCGGCGAAACGGATTGCCACACCGATTCACATGGTCACCGCTCGTGCGTTCGCACCGCTCCCGAAGTTGCTAGAACTCGCTAGACCATTCTTCGAACGCGGCGCGAGGGGGGTGTTTCTTAAGTCTCAAGATATAGATGACGAATTGACTACAGCCGCTAAATCTTGGAACGTTAACTATCAAGTAAGGAACAGCCTGACCGACCCGCGTGGTAGAATCCTGCTGATCGAAAAAGCTGAGCGGCGTTAATCGCAATCTGGATGCGGACCATGACAAGCACACTTCGTCCCCGGACACTTTCCCTCGCCAACCAAAAGGGCGGGGTCGGCAAGACGACGACTGCGATTAATCTCGGAACCGCGCTCGCGGCCATTGGCGAGCGGGTGCTGATCGTCGATCTCGATCCGCAGGGCAACGCATCGACCGGCCTCGGCATCGACCGCAAGGACCGCGACCGCTCGACCTTCGACGTGCTGGTCGGCGACTCGGACCTCCAGGCGACGATTCGCCACACGGCGGTTCCGAACCTGCACATCGCTCCCTCGACCCTCGACCTCTCGGGTCTCGAACTTTCGCTCGCGCATGAGAAGGATCGCGCCTACCGGCTCCGCGACGCGATAGGAAAACTTTCCCGTCCGGACCGGCAGGCGGACGGGCAGTTCGCCGGCGACGGCTACACTTATGTATTGGTCGATTGTCCGCCGTCGCTGAATCTTCTCACCGTGAATGCGATGGCAGCTTCCGACGCCGTGCTCGTCCCGCTGCAATGCGAGTTCTTCGCACTCGAAGGTCTCTCGCAACTTCTGAAGACGGTCGAGCAGGTGAAGGTCAACCTGAATCCATCGCTTACGATCCACGGCATCGTTCTCACCATGTACGACGCGCGCAACAACCTTTCCGATCAGGTTGTCGCCGACGTGCGCCAGTTCATGGGCAAGAAAGTCTTCGACACGATCATCCCGCGCAACGTCCGTGTTTCGGAGGCGCCGTCCTACGGCAAGCCCGTGCTGCTCTACGATCTCAAGTGCGTCGGCAGCCAGGCGTACCTGAAGCTCGCATCTGAAATCGTGCAGCGCGAACGCGCACTCGCGGCCGCGTAAGCGCGGGCGGCGCGGAGAGAGCGGTAATGGCGATGGCGGAAGAACGCTCACGACTGGGACGCGGACTGGCGGCGCTGATCGGCGATGTTGGCGACGAGTCTGCCGCCGTCGAGCGGGCGCGCGGCCAGAGGCGCGTGCCGATCGAGTTCCTGAAGGCCAATCCGAAAAACCCGCGCAAGGTTTTCGATTCGGAAGAACTCGACAATCTGTCCGCATCGATCCGCGAGAAGGGAATTCTGCAACCGATCCTGGTTCGTCCGGTCGGCGGCAAGAAGGATCAGTATGAGATCATCGCCGGCGAGCGCCGCTGGCGCGCGGCGCAACGTGCGGGCATGCACGATGTCCCGATCACGCTCCTTGAGATCAACGACAAGGAAGCGCTCGAGATCGCGATCGTCGAGAACGTCCAGCGTTCCGATCTCAATCCGCTGGAAGAAGCGGCGGGTTACGAAAGCCTGATCGAGCAGTTCAGCTACAGCCAGAACGATCTCGCCAAAGTCGTCGGAAAAAGCCGCAGCCATATCGCGAACACGCTGCGTCTTCTGAAGCTGCCGAACTCGGTGAAGAAATATCTTTCGGAAGGGAAACTCACCGCCGGTCACGCGCGCGCGCTGCTCACACATGACGATCCGGAGAAGCTGGCAAAGGCGATCGTCGACGGTGGCGGCATGAACGTCCGCGAAGTCGAGGCGCTGACGCCGAACGAGCGTAAGCCGGCGAAGGGAAAAGCGGGTGCAAAGACAAAGCCTGCGAAATCGGCCGATGTGCGCTCGCTCGAAAAAAAGCTGGTCGATCAGCTCGGCATGGCGGTCTCGATCAGCAACCGCGGCTCTAAGGGCGAGTTGAAGGTCAAATACAAATCGCTCGAGCAGCTCGATGCGCTCTGCCGCAAGCTCGGCGTAAGGTACTGAGAAGCCCTTGATTCAGGAGGCTTTTCGCTTGCCGCGTTCGGCGAGCGACAGGATCGCGCGTTCCGCAATCGCGTCGGCGAGCGCTGACGAGCGCCGCGATTCCAGCTCTGCTTCTCCGAGCGCGATCAGCGCATTTTCAAGTGAGCGTGAACCGAGACGGCGCAAGGCGCGCTTGTGATCGTCCATCCGCCGCCAGAACACGCGGTTTCTTTTCAAAACGCTTTCCGTGTCCTCGCCCGCTTCGACCTGAAGGCTCATGCGATGCAACGAAGAGAGATGGCGGATCGCCGCGTTGAGAATGCTAGCAGGTGAAGTCCCCTCCGCGCGCGCGGCGGCGAGCGCCCGAAGCGCAGCCTTCGAGTCACCTGCGGATGCCGCATCGAGCACATCGTCGATGGCAAGGCCTGACGCATCGGCGACGACGGCGCGGACATCAGGAAGCGTGATGCGTTTGGTCTCGCCCGCATAGAAGACGAGCTTTTCGATTTCGGCTCGCGTGGACAGCCGGTCGGAGCCGACCAGCGAGACGAGCGTCTCTTTCGCGTCCCGGTCCATTGCGATCCCGGCACGAAGAAGAGAACTGTCGATGAGTGCGGCGATGGTTCTGGCGTCGTCGTCGTAACAGGGAATTACCGCCGCGGATTTCGCCGCCTCGCAGACCGTTCGTAGCGGTGAGTTTTTCGCGAGGTCGCCCGCTTCGATGGCGATGAAGGCTTCGGGCGTGGGACCGGTAAGCAGCGGCTTCAATCCGTCGGCGAACGAGCGGCTACCAGCACGGATATGCAGGACGCGCCTGCCGCCGAACAATCCGATGGTATTCGCTTCGTCGGAGATTCTTCCCGGGTCGGATGCGAGCGCGTCGCCGTCGAGGGTAACGACGGTGAAATCGTCGGCGGACTTGCCGCGCACGTTTTTCAGCAGTTTATCGATGCGTTCGCTGACCAGGCCGCGGTTGGGTCCGTAGATCAAGACGATCGGATAGCGCGGATCCGGATCTTCGCAGAAGCTGTCGTAGTCGCTGCGGGGAATCGCGACCATCATCTCGCGCTTTAGGTGCGGGTCAGGAAATACGATGCCAGACGTGAGCGGATCTGCTGGGCGACGAGCTTGGCTGCGCGGTTCTGTGCGTCGCGCACGGCGCGGATCGCGGCGTAACGCTGCTGCGAGCGGTCCAGCGAAATGCGCGCGAGCGCTTTTTCCGTCAGCACGACGCGGTCGTTCGCGACATCGAGCACGCGGTAGGTGACGTCGAGCACGACGGTTTCCGAAGTAGCGCGGCCGGAGGTGACGTCGACGAGCGGCGTTTGCGAACCGGAGGTGATGGTCATCGCAAGCTTGTACGGCGCGCCGACCGGATTGCCCTGGCCGCCGGTCAGTTCAAAAATCAGGTCGTTGCGGATTTCCTGACCGACGCGGCCCTGGATTTCGAGGACCTCGACCTGGCGCATCTCGTCGCGAAGCTTCGCGCCGGCGCCGAACAGGGTTGACTGGCCGTACATCGGCTGGAAGCAGCCGCCCAGCGTGCCCGCAAGTGCGAGCACGGCGAGGCTTCTACAAGCCTTTGAAATCATTGCGTTACGCAACCACATTCACGATTCTCTGGGGTACGACCACGATCCGTTTGGGCGCTTTGCCGCCCAGGGCCTGTTGTACCGCATCCAAAGCTAACACGGCCTTTTCAACCTCCGAAGGAGGAGCTTCCCGCGAAACCGTGACATCCGCCCGCTTCTTCCCGTTAATCTGAACAGGCAGGGTAATTGTGTCTTCCACAAGGAGGGCGGCTTCGACCGCAGGCCAGGGCTCTTCGGCGATTAACTTCTTATGGCCGAGCGTGGCCCAACACTCCTCGGCGAGGTGCGGCATCATCGGCGCGGCGATGCGGACCAAAATTTCCGCGGCCTCGCGGAAGGCCCAGGCCAGATCGGGCGAGGGCTTCTTGTTCGCCTCGGCGGCTGCGCCGATCGCATTCGCCGCTTCATAGATGTGCGCGACGCAGCGATTGAAGCGCAGCTTCTCGATGTCCTCGCCGACATGGGCGAGCGCGGTGTGCGCGGCCTTGCGGACCGCGGTTGCGGCTTCCGAAAATTCCGCGGGTTTTGCCGTCCCGGGCTTTGCGCCGGTCTCGGCAAGCTCGTTCGCGATTCTGTAAAGGCGCTGCACGAAGCGCGAGGCGCCCTGCACGCGGTCTTCGGTCCACTCGACGTCGCGCTCGGGCGGACTGTCGGAAAGCATGAACCAGCGCGCGACGTCCGCGCCGTAGGTTTCCATGATGTCGTCGGGATCGACGGTGTTGCGCTTCGATTTCGACATCTTTTCGATTGGCCCGATCGAGATCGGCTCGCCGCTCGAAAGGAGTGTCGCGCTTCGCTTTTCGCCGTCGAGCTCGATCTTGATTTCGGTCGGCGAAGCGAAGGTGCCGTCCTTCTTCTGGTAGGTTTCGTGGACGACCATGCCCTGCGTGAACAGGCCCTTGAACGGCTCGTCGATGTTCGCGTGACCGGTCTTCTTCATCGCGCGCGTGAAGAAGCGCGAGTAGAGGAGATGCAAGATCGCGTGCTCGACGCCGCCGATATATTGGTCGACCGGCATCCAGTATTGCGCGGCCTTGAGATCGGTCGGCGTGCTTGCATCCGGTGCGGTGAAGCGCAGGAAGTACCAGGACGAGTCGACGAAGGTATCCATCGTGTCGGTCTCGCGCCGCGCGGGCGCCCCGCATTTCGGGCACGACACTTTGGTCCATGTCGGGTGACGGTCGAGCGGATTGCCGGGGCGATCGAACTCGATGTCATCGGGAAGTTCGACCGGAAGGTTTTCGTCCTTCTCGGGAACCACGCCGCACTTCTCGCAGTGGATCACGGGGATCGGGCAGCCCCAGTAGCGCTGGCGCGAAATGCCCCAGTCGCGAAGGCGGAACTGCACCCGGCGCTGGGCCACGGGGCGGTTGCCAATGCTTTGTTTTTCAAGCCTTTTTGCGACTTCTTCTTTCGCGGCTTCGACGCTCATGCCGTCGAGGAAGCGCGAGTTCGCGAGCTTGCCGTCCTCGACATAAGCCTCGTTACCGACGTCGAATGTTGAAGAGTCAACGCCTTCGGGAACGACGACCGGACGAACGGGAAGTTTGTACTTGTGCGCGAAGTCGAGGTCGCGCTGGTCGTGCGCAGGACAGCCGAAGATCGCGCCGGTGCCGTAGTCCATCAGCACGAAGTTCGCGATGTAGACCGGAAGCTCCCACTTCTCATCAAACGGATGCTTCGCGCGGAGCCCGGTGTCGAAGCCGAGCTTCTCGGCCTTGTCGATGGCTTCCTGTGCGGTGCCGATCTTCTTGCACTCCTCGATGAACGAAGCAGCTTTCGGGTTCTTTGCCGCAGCCGCTTTCGCAATCGGATGATCCGGCGAGATCGCGAGAAAGCTCGCGCCGAACAGCGTGTCGTGGCGCGTAGTGAAGACTTCTACTTCCGAAAACTCGCCTTCCGGCTTCGCCAGCATGAAACGGCAGAGAAGGCCTTCGGAGCGGCCGATCCAGTTCTTCTGCATCAGCCGGACTTTTTCCGGCCAGCGGTCGAGCGTATCGAGCGCGTCCAATAATTCCTGCGAGTAGTCGGTGATCTTGAAGAACCACTGCGTCAGCTCGCGCTGCTCGACCTCCGCGCCGGAGCGCCAACCTTTGCCGTCGATCACTTGTTCGTTGGCAAGGACGGTCATATCGACCGGATCCCAGTTCACCTTCGAAACCTTGCGCTCGACAAGTCCCGCCTTCCAGAAATCCAGAAACATTTTCTGCTGGTGGCGGTAGTAGCTTGGATCGCAGGTCGCGACTTCACGGCTCCAGTCCAAAGACAAGCCCATGGACTTCAGCTGCTTCTTCATCGTGTCGATGTTTTCGTAGGTCCACTTCTTCGGGTGGACCTTGTTCTGCATCGCCGCGTTCTCGGCGGGCATGCCGAAGGCGTCCCAGCCCATCGGATGCAGCACGTTCTTGCCCTTGGCGCGCATATAGCGCGCGACCACATCGCCCATGGTGTAGTTGCGCACATGCCCCATGTGGATGCGTCCCGACGGATAGGGAAACATCTCGAGCACATAATATTTGGGGCGCGGGTCGTCGTTCTTCGTCTTGAAGATTTCGCGCTGGTCCCAGATTTTCTGCCAGCGGGGCTCGGCCTCGCGGGCGTTGTAACGCTCGTTTTTCATAGGTCTTTCGGGGCTTTGAAAACGGGCGGTTTGGACCACGAATCGCTATTGCAGGCAATGGTTTCAGGCTTGTCAGGGTGAACCGGACGCGCGAGACAAGCGAACATGAGCGAAAACGCGGCTGAAAACCTCGCCTATGTGCGCGGACAGATCGAAAAGGCAGCCCGCGAGGCGCGGCGCGAGCCTTCTTCGGTCCAGCTCGTCGCGATTGCAAAGACCTTCGGGGCGGACGAAATCTTGCCGGTGATCGAGGCCGGCCAGCGGCTGTTCGGGGAAAACCGGGTGCAGGAAGCCAAGGCCAAGTGGCCGGAATTGCGCGCGGAGTATCCCGACATCGAACTGCATCTCGTCGGGCCGCTGCAAACCAACAAGGTAAAGGACGCGATCGAGCTTTTCGACGTGATTCAGACGGTGGATCGCATGTCGCTCGCATCCGAGCTTGCCAAGGTGATCGCGAAAACCGGAGGAAGAAAACTTCCGCGCTTCTTCGTGCAAATCAACACCGGCGAAGAACCGCAGAAGGCGGGCATTGCACCCGGAGACGCGGATCAGTTCATCCACGCCTGCCGGGCGCAGCACGGGCTCGTGATCGAGGGCCTCATGTGCATTCCGCCTGCCGATGAAGCGCCCGCGCCGCATTTTGCGTTGACCCGAAAGATCGCGGAACGAAACGGACTGAAGCTCCTGTCGATGGGTATGAGCGCGGATTTCGAAACCGCGATCAATCTCGGCGCGACGCATGTGCGGGTAGGGAGCGCGATTTTCGGGACGAGACCGAAGATCGTTTGATCTGTCGCGCTCGCGAATGCGAAGACCCATCATCACGATTAGAAATTACTTCTTCAGACGGTAGAGCGGAGCCGCGAGTACGGGGATCATGGATTTCCGCTTTCGCAGCGATGACATAAATTTTCCTGCCTGCCCTGCAACTAGCGAATCTCGATCCAGCAATCTCTTGCAAGCAACGACAATAATTTCTGCAAATCGCCGCGTTTCAGCGCGACGCAACCAGCCGTCGGTGTAAAATCTTTTCGCGCGAAGTGAATGAAGACTGCGCTGCCGCGATAGGGAATGCGCGGCCGCGTGTTGTGATCGAGTTCGACGATGAGGTCGTAGAGATGATCGTCTCGCCAGAGACGGTCGGCGCTGGTTGAGGGCGAAAGCTTTACGGGGCGGTTGTAGTTTTTATCCTTCGGGTCCTCGCACCAGCCGTCGCCCCTAGTGATTTTGCGTAGCGGCAGTTTCGTTTGCGGACGGGGGAGGCGATCCGACCGCCACCAGATCCGCAAGAGCCTGAACTTCCCGCGCGGAGAGCCGCCGTCGCCTTCGCGCTTGTTCACGCGGATGCCGCCGCGGCCCAGGGCAACTGGAAAAACGCGGCTTCCGGCGATCAGATGCCCGCGCGTTGGGCATCCTGCCGCCGCCGAAACCCGAATCAGGCTTAAACCTCTGCCCTTCACTGCCTTTTCAGTCTCGTTCCGCCCGCACACAAAAGCGTGTAAACTCAAACTCTTGCTTGCCAAGACCGGTTTGGCTACTCCCCCGGCCACGAAACAGAGAACGGGTTTAGAAGCTCCCCATGGCCAATGCTCGCACGATTGTCGTCGTCGATGACGATGCGGAACTGCGCGACACACTGATCGAACAGCTCGCCTTGCATCAGGAATTCGCGACGGAATCTGCCGACAACGCGCAAGCCGCGATCGAGCGCGCGAAACTGGGTCACATCGATCTCCTGATTATGGATGTCGGTCTGCCCGACATGGACGGCCGCGAAGCCGTGCGCGTCATGCGCAAGAACGGGTTCAAGTCGCCGGTCATCATGCTCACGGGTCACGACACGGACTCCGACACTGTGCTGGGCTTAGAGGCCGGCGCGAACGACTACGTCACCAAGCCCTTCAAGTTCGCGGTGCTCTTGGCGCGCATCCGCGCGCAGCTGCGTAGCCACGAAGCGAGCGAGGACGCGATCTTTCCGGTCGGGCACTATTCTTTCCGTCCGGGCGCGAAGCTCCTCGTTGACGACAAAGGCAAAAAGACGCGGCTCACGGAGAAGGAAACCGCGATCCTGCGCTATCTCTACCGCGCCGGAAAAGCGCCGGTGCCGCGCGACCAGTTGCTCACCGAAGTCTGGGGTTACAATTCCGGCGTCACAACACACACGCTGGAAACCCACATCTATCGTCTGCGCCAGAAGATCGAAAAAGATCCTTCCAACGCCAGCCTCCTCGTCACCGAGGGCGGCGGCTATAAACTCGTTCCCTGAGATCTGGATGGCGCTCGAAGACGACATTCTCTTCCTGCGCAAGATCGCGACGTTCCGCGTATTGGGCCCCGACGCGCTGCGCGTGCTCGCAATCGGCGTCGAGAAGCTTCACCTCCGCGCCGGCGATATTCTGTTCGAGGAAGGCGAGCCTGCGGATTGCGGCTATGCAATCGAGGCCGGTGTGATCCGGCTGCGGCGCGCGACGGAGAAGGCGCTCGACGAACCCACCCTGATCAGGGCGGGAGCGCTGATCGGCGAAAGCGCACTTCTGATCGAGACAGACCGGCCCGCATCGGCGATCGCGATGGAGCCTTCCACGCTCTACAAAATTCCGCGCGGCATGTTCATGCGTATGCTCGAGAGCGACGTCGAGGCCGCGGTGGGATTGCGGGAGATGATCTCGCGCAGGGTCAATGCGGCACTTGACGATCTCGATACGGTGCTGCCGCGCTTCGGACAGAAGGTCTGAGGATTCCTGCTTAGAGCGCGAACTCGACGATCACCGGCACATGGTCCGACGGCTGCTGCCAGCCGCGCGAAGGCTTGAAGACGCTCATGGACCGTGCCGCGCCTTCGAGCGCGGGACCGGCCCAGACATGATCGAGCCTGCGGCCACGGTCGGCAGCTTTCCAGTTCTCGGCTGCGCGGTAACTCCACCACGTATAAAGTTTCTGATCGTCCGGCACGAAGCCGCGCATCACGTCGATCCAGCGGCCTGCGTTGCGGGCGCGTTCGAACTTCTCGATCTCGACCGGCGTGTGGCTCACCACCTTCAACATCTGCTTGTGGCTCCAGACGTCGTGCTCGCGCGGGGCGACGTTCAGGTCGCCGACCAGAATGGAGCGCGTACCCTTTCTCGCTTCTTCCGTCATCGAGCATGACGAAAGCTCGTCCAGGAACTGCAGCTTGTGCCCGAATTTTTCGTTGAGAGCGGGATCGGGAATGTCGCCGCCGGCGGGCACATAAAAATTATGGACGGTGACGGGTTTTGCGAGGTTTGCCTTCACCTCGAATGTCGCTGAAATATGCCGCGCGTCGTTCTTTCCGCAGAAGAAGTTTTTGCTTTGGTCTTCGAACGGATGCCGCGAGATCACGGCGACGCCGTGATAGCCCTTTTGCCCGTGCAACGCGACGTACCCGTAGCCAAGCTTAGCAAAATCATTCAGCGGAAACTTATCGTCGGGACATTTCGTTTCTTGCAGGCAAAGCACGTCCGGCTGGAAGCGCGCGAGGAAACGTTTGACTTGCGGGAAGCGCAGGCGGACGGAATTGATGTTCCAGGTCGCAACGGAGAACGGCATCTTTTACTTTAGCGCGGTACGGCCGAAAGCCGGCTTCCGTTTTTCACGAACACGCGCCTACTGTTGATAGCGCGTGAAGTCGATCTTGAAGAGACCGGGATCGGGGCGCGTCTTCGCATCGAGATCGTAAACCGAAACGGTGGTGTCGAAGCCCTGCGGATCGGTGATGGTCCACTGCTTGAGCTGGTTGTCCTTTGCGCCGAACAACATGCGCAAACGATGCGTGCCTGCGATCTGCGACTTCTCCTCGATTACTATGGTGACGAACAGGTCGTCCTGAAATACCGAGGTGACGTTGCTGTCCTTGAGAAGATCGATTTTCTCGGCGAGCAGGAAACGAAGTGGCGTTTGCGAGAGCGGATAGATATCCTGGGTCGCCAGCGTGCGGTTGCGCACCGCGACCGAAGAGCCGTCGGCGATCAGCTCAATCGGACTCGGCTCCTCATACTCGAAGCGTACCCGGCCGGGCCGCTGCATGTAGAACACGCCTTCGGTCTTGGAACCGTCGGGGCCGATCTGGTGGAACTTGCCGACCAGCGTCGCGGTGGAATTGAAAAACTTCGTGACGCGCTCAAGCGAATTGAGTTGCTTCTGGTCGAGTTCGAGACCGGATTTAGTCGTCGCGACGATGGGGCCCTGCTTGGTCTGCGGCTGCGTCTGCGCTTTCGGCTGCTGCTTGGGAGCATTCTGCGCGAGCGCAGGCGCCGCAAATATCGCCGCGCTGAAAATAAGAAGTGCCGAAGTCTTGGTCAGCCGATCCATCGTGCGTTCCTTGGCGGGTCCTTCAGGATTGCCGAATCAGGGGCTCTCTTGCCCGATACATAGTACCGGGAAGGGCGAGAATGTAGCGGTTCGCGGCGCGGCGTGAACAGCGCCCTCGGACTGCGGTTCTAGGAATGCGC
Organism: Hyphomicrobiales bacterium; assembly: GCA_018335895.1. Classification (GTDB taxonomy): domain Bacteria; phylum Pseudomonadota; class Alphaproteobacteria; order Rhizobiales; family Xanthobacteraceae. Next base: position 11,682 of record JAGXQU010000086.1, read on the forward strand.
TATGGCGATTTGGCGACGATTCGGAGGTCAATCCGCGCCACCGCCGGCAAGAATCTCGCGTTTTCCCTGATGGTTCGGTGCGGAAATGATGCCTTCCATCTCCATCCGCTCGATGATCGTCGCGGCGCGGTTGTAGCCGATCTGCAAGCGCCGCTGCACGTAGGACGTGGAGGCCTTCTTGTCGCGCAGCACGATCGCGACCGCGCGCTCGTAAAGATCGCCGCCCTCTTCGCCCATGCCGCTCTTGTCGAAGACAGCACCGTCCTCACCTGCTTCCGGCTCGGCGGTGATTTCCTCGAGATACTCGGGCACGCCCTGCTCTTTCAGGTAGCGCACGATGCGTTCGACCTCGGCGTCGGATACGAACGGGCCGTGCACGCGGGAAATGCGCGAGCCGCCCGCCATGTAGAGCATGTCGCCCTGGCCGAGGAGCTGTTCCGCGCCCTGCTCGTTCAAGATCGTGCGCGAGTCGATCTTCGACGAGACCTGGAACGAGATGCGGGTCGGGAAGTTCGCCTTGATGGTGCCGGTAATGACGTCAACCGACGGACGCTGCGTTGCCATCAAGAGGTGAATGCCGGCCGCGCGTGCCATTTGTGCCAGGCGCTGGATCGCGCCTTCGATGTCCTTGCCCGCGACCATCATGAGGTCGGCCATTTCGTCGACCACGACGACGATGAAGGGCAGCGGCTCGAGATCCATCTCCTCGGATTCGTAGATTGCCTCGCCGGTCTCGCGGTCGAAGCCGGTCTGCACCGTGCGCTTGATTGAACGGCCCTTGGCCGCGGCCTCCACCACCGCTTCGTTGAAGTTGGCGATGTTGCGGACGCCGAGCTTCGACATCTTCTTGTAGCGCTCTTCCATTTCGCGCACCGCCCACTTGAGCGCGATCACGGCCTTGCGTGGGTCGGTGACGACCGGCGAGAGCAGATGCGGGATGCCGTCATAGACGGAAAGTTCGAGCATTTTCGGGTCGATGAGAATGAGGCGACACTGCTCGGGCGAGAGACGATAGAGCAGCGATAGGATCATCGTGTTGATCGCGACCGATTTGCCGGAGCCGGTGGTGCCCGCGATCAGCAAATGCGGCATGCGGGCGAGATCGGCGATCACCGGTTCGCCGCCGATGGTTTTGCCGAGACAGAGCGGCAGGTTCGAGGGTGTGTCGCGGAAATCCTTCGACTCTAATTGCTCGCGCAGCACGACCTTCTCGCGCTTCGCGTTCGGCAGTTCGATGCCGATCGCATTCTTGCCGGGGATTACGGCGACGCGCGCAGAGACCGCGCTCATCGAGCGCGCGATGTCGTCGGCAAGGCCGATCACGCGCGAAGACTTGATGCCGGGAGCAGGTTCGAGTTCGTAGAGGGTCACGACCGGGCCGGGACTTGCGTTCACGACCTGGCCCTTCACGCCGAAGTCGTCGAGCACGCTTTCCAGCATGCGGGAATTTTCTTCGAGCGCCTTGACGGACAGAGCCGGAGTCCGCGAGCCGCTTACCGCAGCGAGCAGATCGAACGGCGGAAGCTTGTAGGTGCCGCCGCGGCGGCGCTTCTTTTCACGCGAGGCGGCGGGCTTCCGGCGCGGCTCGTACGCTTCTTCCTCTTCCTCGTATTCCTCTTCGTATTCTTCGTCGTACGCTTCGTCGTAGCCGGCATTCGCGCCCTTACCCGGGACCAGCGTCGGCTCGCGGCGGATGTTTGATACCGGCGG
>JAGXQU010000087.1 GCA_018335895.1 Hyphomicrobiales bacterium
TGATTACGGCCCGCCTTGCAGGCGAACAGGGCCGCGAGGTTTTCGCGGTCCCCGGCTCTCCCGCCGATCCGCGCGCTGGCGGCACCAATCGTCTTATCAAGCAGGGTGCCACGCTCGTGACTTCGGCGGCGGACGTGATCGAAAGCCTGAAGCCAACGCTGGGTCTCAGCACGCCGTCGGTGGTGCGCGAGCCGGATATTGTCGTTCCCGCCGAGACGACCTCCACGGCCGACGAACTTCGCGCGCGCGTTACCTCACTCCTCGGCAGCACGCCGGTGGCGCTCGACGATCTTGTGAGAGAAGCGAAGGCGAAAGCCTCGGACGTGCAGGTGGCGCTCCTGGAACTGGAACTCGCGGGCCGCATCGAGCGCCACGGCGGCGGGATGATTTCGCTGATCTGACGCTTCAGGCGATTCGCTGACCGTCGCCCGAATTGGTCGTCCCGGCCTGCTCGATCGCCTCCATCCGGGCAAGATCCAGGAGATACCCCAGAGCCCGCAGGTTGTGCTTCCGGGCCAGCCGCCCCATCTCAGCGGTCATGGCGGCGACGTAGGCCGCGACCTCTTCAGGACGGGTTTCTCCGCCTCCTGAGCCTGTTTCCGTCATGGTCCGCCCGCATCCGACCCACGGAATCGATCCTATATCATAGGTTGTATTATTTCAAGATTCGCGCATAGCAGGCATTGGTCAGCTCGCCTTAATCACTCCGCTTTAGGCAGGCGACTTGGCTGCGATTTGACTTGGGCAGCCTATCTCACCATGTTCCCGCCGCCGCGCGGGGCCGCGGACCCATCTGATTGTTCGCGATAACCCTCGGACGCTGAATGAACGTCGTCATTGTCGAGTCGCCGGCCAAGGCGAAGACGATCAACAAATATCTCGGGCCCGATTTCGAGGTACTCGCCTCCTATGGCCATGTGCGCGACCTGCCCCCGAAAGACGGCTCGGTTTTGCCCGACGACGACTTCGCGATGATCTGGCAGGTCGACGGCAAGGCGCAGAAGCGCCTCGCCGAGATCGCCGCCGCCGTGAAAGGCGCGGACCGCCTGATCCTCGCGACCGACCCTGACCGCGAAGGCGAAGCGATTTCCTGGCACGTGCTGGAAGTCCTGAAAGAGAAGCGCGCGCTCAAAGACCAGAAGGTCGACCGCGTCGTTTTCAACGCGATCACCAAGGATGCCGTGCAGGAAGCCATGCGGCATCCGCGCGCGATCGACCACTCGCTGGTGGACGCCTATCTCGCGCGCCGCGCGCTCGACTATCTCGTCGGTTTCACGCTCTCGCCCGTGCTGTGGCGCAAGCTCCCCGGCGCGCGTTCTGCGGGCCGCGTGCAATCGGTGGCGCTCCGCCTCGTCTGCGACCGCGAGCGCGAGATCGAGGCTTTCAAGCCGCAGGAATACTGGTCGGTCGCAGCCCTGCTCGCGACCCCGCGCGGAGACGGATTCGAAGCGCGCCTCGTCGGCGCGGACGGCAAGAAAATCCAGCGCCTCGATGTGGGCTCGGAAAAAGAGGCGCGCGATTTCGAGAAGGCGCTAAACGCGGCGAGCTACAAAGTGGCTTCGATCGAAGCGAAGCCCGCGAAACGCAACCCCTACCCGCCGTTCACGACCTCGACGCTCCAGCAGGAAGCGAGCCGCAAGCTGGGCTTCGCGCCCTCGCACACCATGCGGCTTGCACAGCGTCTCTATGAAGGCATCGATCTCGAAGGCGAGACCACCGGCCTCATCACGTATATGCGTACCGACGGCATCGACCTCGCGCCGGAAGCGATCACGCAGGCGCGCGATGTCATCGCCAAGGACTACGGGAAGAACTATCTCCCCGGCAGCCCGCGCATCTACAAGAACAAATCCAAGAACGCGCAGGAAGCGCACGAAGCGATCCGCCCGACCGACCTGCGCCGCCACCCGAAGGACATGGCGCGCAAGCTCGAAACCGATCAGGCGCGTCTTTACGAGTTGATCTGGACGCGCACGCTCGCCTGCCAGATGGAAAGCGCCGAACTCGAACGCACCACCGCCGAGATCGAAGCGAGCGTGACTGCGCCTTCCGCGCCCTACAAGCTCGTGAACCTGCGCGCGACCGGAACGGTCGTGAAGTTCGACGGCTTCCTCACGCTCTACAACGAGAGCCGCGACGACGACTTCGAAGACGAAGACGCGCGCCGCCTGCCCGCGATGAATCAGGGCGAGGCGCTTTCGAAAAACGAACTCAAGATCGACCAGCATTTCACCGAGCCGCCGCCGCGCTTCTCGGAAGCCTCGCTCGTGAAACGCATGGAAGAACTCGGCATCGGCCGGCCTTCGACCTATGCATCGATCCTTCAGGTGCTGCGCGACCGCGGCTACACGCGGCTCGACAAGAAGCGCATCATTCCCGAGGACAAGGGCCGCATCGTCGTGGCCTTCCTCGAGTCCTACTTCCCGCGCTACGTCGAATACGAATTCACCGCCAATCTCGAAGAGAAGCTCGACGAGATCGCGAACCACGAACTCGACTACAAGCGCGTGCTGCGCGAGTTCTGGACCGGATTCACCGGCGCGGTCGCGGAAACGAAAGACCTTCGTATCTCGGAAGTCATCGACGTCCTCGATGCGCTCCTGAACGAGCACAACTTCCCGCCGAAGGCGGACGGCTCCGATCCGCGCGCCTGCCCGCAATGCGGCACCGGCCGCCTCGGCCTCAAGGTCGGCAAGTTCGGCGCCTTCGTCGGCTGCTCGAACTATCCCGAATGCCGCTTCACACGGGCGCTGACCGCACCCGGCGAAGGTGAACTCGCGGCGACCAAGGAACTCGGCGAGGATCCCGAAACCAAGAAGACAATCACGGTTCGCTCCGGCCGCTTCGGTCCTTACATCCAGCTCGGCGAGGCCGAGGACACGGGTGAGAAGACCAAGACCGGCAAGCCCGTGCTCTCGAAGCCGAAGCGGGCGAGCATCCCGAAAAATTTCGATGCACACGAACTCGACTTCGACACCGCGCTCTCGCTGCTCCAGCTTCCGCGCGAAGTCGGCAAGCACCCGGAGTCAGGCGAGCCGATCGTAGCGGGCTATGGCCGCTTCGGTCCGTACGTGAAGCATCAGGACACTTATGCGAGCCTGACCGACGGCGACGAGGTTTTAACCGTCGGTCTCAATCGTGCGGTCACGCTGATCGCCGAAAAGCTCGCACGCGGCCCTGGCCGCGGACGCCGCGGCAAGCCGGCAGGCCGGGCGCTCGGCGATCACCCCACGCTCGGCGGCCCCGTGACCCAGCACGACGGCAAGTACGGTCCTTACGTCTCGCACAACAAGGTCAATGCGACGCTCCCCTCCACCACCGATCCCGCGGCCGTGACGCTCGAGGAGGCGGTCACGCTGATCGACGCGCGCGCGGGAAAGAGCGGCAAGAAGCCCGCGAAAGCGAAGAAAACGAAAGAGACGAACGGCAGCGGCGAAAAAGCCGCGGCAAAACCAAAGAAAAAGGCCGCGGCAAAGAAGAAGGCCGCGCCAAAGAAAAAGAAAACCGGCGTCGCTGAAGAGACCGCGACCGAAGAGTAATTGAAGACCTCTCTTTACGTCGATGTCGTCCCCGGTGGGGATAAGCATTTTTCGCTTTTAGCGATTTCGCTTTTCTCTCAATCCTTTCCGCCGAAGTGCGGAAAAACTTATCCCCGCGTCCCGCGCCACGCCCATAATGCGCCTGTCTCGGTTCACGAGGGGCGCGTCGCGCGGCGTGTTCGGTGCGCGGACCGGGAGCGGTGGCTGCGACGCGCGGGCGTAACGCACCCGTCTCGCAGCGGCTGAAGTCGCATGACTCCGGCGAGCCTGCCGCTCGCCACTTCGGCCTCTCTTGGCGGTTGCTCCCGTGGCGGTGCCAACCGCAAACGAAGCGACCGAGGAGGTCTCCAGCGGTGGATAATTTGGTACGTCCACCGGGGGTCAGGCGAAACAGGCTGTAACCCACCCGCGTGCGGGACGCCGGCGTGTCCGGTTTTCTGCGGTGAATACGTCGTCTGCACTTTTGTCATCGTGCAGGCGGCCGTAGGGGATCGGTCATCCCCCGGCGTCCCCGCCGCCCTCGCAGGGTGGCCATTCAGCCTCGGCCCGAACGGGTGCGAGAACAAAACTGCTGCGTCCATGTTGAATGGGCGATAGAAAGTCCCCGAGATTCCCTTTGTCCAAAAAACCGAAAAAGAAATTCAAGGATCCCAAGCCGCACGGCAAGCTGCCGTCGCGGGAAGAAATCATCGCGTTCATTTCCGAGCGCGGCGGCGATGTCTCGAAGCGCGACATCATCCGCGCCTTTCGCCTCGATGGCGTGGGCAAGGTCGAGTTGAAATCCTTGCTCCGCGATCTGAAAGACGGCGGCGAAGTTCGCGGCCGCCGCCGCAAGGTGAACGTCGCAGGCGAAGTCGGCGGCACCGTCATGGCGAGCATCGTCGCGCGCGACAGCGACGGCGATCTCCTCGCCGAGCCGCTTGAGTGGGACGAAGCAGACTTTGGCGCGGCCCCGCGCATTCGCCTGAACTTCGGGCGCAAACCGGGCGCAGGCCCCGCCCCCGGCATCGGCGACCGCGTACTTCTTCGCACGCAGAAGAACCATGACGACGAAGACGCGCCCTACACGGGCCGCGTCATCAAGGTGCTCGAAAAAGCGCAGAAGCAACTGCTCGGCATTTACCGCAAGAGTGCGCTCGGCGGCGGACGCCTCGTGCCGGTCGACAAGAAATCCTTGGGCCGCGAAATCGTGATCGCGGCAGGCATGGAAAACGGCGCGGAAGACGGCGATCTCGTCACCGCCGACGCGCTGCCGCAACGTGCATTTGGCTTGGCCACAGCGAAAGTCCGCGAGCGTCTCGGCTCGATCAAATCCGAGAAGGCCGTAAGCCTGATCGCGATCCACGCCCACGGCATTCCGAACAGTTTTCCGGATGCGGCAATCGCCGCGGCAGAAGCCGCCCGCCCCGCCTTGCTCGAGGGCCGAGAAGACTGGCGCACGCTCAAGCTCGTCACCATCGATCCGCCGGACGCGAAGGATCACGACGACGCAGTGCATGCGGCTCCCGACGAGAATCCCGAGAACCGCGGCGGCTTCGTGCTGACGGTCGCGATTGCCGACGTCGCGCATTACGTGACGCCGGACTCCGCACTCGACCGCGAAGCACTCATTCGCGGCAACTCGGTCTACTTCCCCGACCGCGTTGTGCCGATGCTGCCCGAGCGCATCTCGAACGATCTCTGTTCGCTCAGGCCCAACGAAGACAGGGCGGCGATGGCGGTTCGTATGTGGATCGACGCGAACGGCCGCAAGAAGCGCCATTCCTTCCATCGCATCCTCATGCGCTCGCACGCCAAGCTCTCGTATCAGCAGGCGCAGGCCGCCATCGACGGCAGACCCGACGACACGACACAGCCCCTTCTGAAAGAAGTGCTGGAGCCGCTCTGGGCCGCCTATCGCGCTCTCGCGAAGGCGCGTGACGCGCGCGAACCGCTTGCGCTCGATATTCCGGAGCGCAAACTGGTTCTGAACCCGGACGGCACGCTCAACCGTGTCACGACCCCGGAGCGCCTCGACGCGCATCGGCTGATCGAAGAATTCATGATCCTCGCAAACGTCGCGGCGGCAGAGACGGCGGAAGCAAAGCGCACGCCGATCGTCTATCGCGTGCATGACGGTCCTTCGCTCGAGAAAGCCGCAGCTCTCCGCGACTTCCTGCACTCCATCGGCATGACCTTGCCGAAGACGGACCAGCTCAGCCCCGCGCTCTTCAATCGCGTGCTCGTGCGCGTAAAGAACACCGAATACGAGCGCCTCGTGAACGAAGTGGTGCTGCGTTCGCAGGCGCAGGCCGAATATTCGGCAAACAACTACGGCCACTTCGGCCTGACGCTGCGGCGCTACGCGCACTTCACCTCCCCCATCCGCCGCTACGCGGATCTCATCGTGCATCGCTCGCTCATTCGTGCACTCAACCTGGGCGACGATGGCCTTTCGAACGGCATGACGCCGGAAAGCCTCGAAGAGATCGCCGCCCGCATTTCCGCAGCCGAACGCCGCGCGATGGCGGCCGAGCGCGAAACGGTGGATCGCTTGATCGCGCATTACATGGCCGACCGTGTCGGCGCGCATTTCCGCGGCGTGGTGTCCGGCGTCACCCGCGCCGGCCTCTTCGTGAAGCTCGATGAAATCGGCGCGGACGGGTTCGTGCCCGCCCGCACCATCGGCAACGAGTTCTTCGCCTATCACGAAGCCTTGCAGGCGCTGGTCGGCGACCGCTCCGGCGAAGCCTACCGGCTCGGCGACATTGTCGAGGTGAAGCTCGTGGAGGCGGTTCCGGTCGCGGGCGCGCTGCGGTTCGAATTGATTTCCGAAGGCCGCTACGACCTGAAGGCGAGCCGGAAAACGCGTAGCGACAGGCCGCATGGCCCGCGCGGCAGTCATGCGCCCGGCGAGCGGCAAAACGCCCCGATGCGTGGCAAATACGGGCGTCCGATACCAGCTAAGAGCGGCAAAAGTGGCGGCAAGAAAAGCGGCAAAGGAAAAGGCAAGCGGCGATGAGCGAAAAGCGGAATCTTGGTGAAGCAGTAAAGCGCGGCTTGCTCGGCCGGTGCCCGAACTGCGGCGAAGGCAAGCTTTTCCGCAAGTTCCTGAAGGTCGCCGACGAATGCGCGGGGTGCGGCGAAGTATTACGTCACCACCGCGCGGACGACGCGCCAGCCTATCTCGTGATCCTGATTGTCGGGCACATCATCGTTCCGCTCGCCCTCATCGCGGAAAAGCTCTATCAGCCGCCGCATTGGCTTTCGCTTTCGATCTGGCTGCCGCTTACGCTTATCTTTTCGCTGGCGCTTTTGCAGCCGGTCAAGGGCGTCGTCGTCGCCTGGCAATGGGCGCAGCGCATGCACGGCTTCGACCCGAACCACGAAGATGAAATCGCCACCATGACGAACGCACGGCTGAAGGACGTGCGATGAACGAAACCGAGAGACAGCTCCACGAGCGCGAGCGGGCCAAGCTCGGCCCGGGCACGGGCGTCTCGCTCAAGCCCAAGGATGCCGCGACCCTCATTCTGATCGACCGCTCGGGCAAACTGCCGCGCGTCTTGATGGGCAAGCGCCATCACGCGCACAAATTCATGCCCGGGAAATATGTATTTCCGGGCGGACGGCTCGATGCCGCCGACCGCGCAATCAAGCCCTTCGACGATCTTGGAGAAATCTGCGCGCGCCGCCTCGCCCAGAACGTCGTGAAATGGAGCGCGGGCCGCGGCCGCGCGCTCGCGCTCGCCTCGATCCGCGAAACCGCGGAAGAGACCGGCTTGCTCATCGGCAAGGAGGACGCGAACGGCGTGACTTCGAAAGCCGATGCGTGGTCGCCGTTCGTGTCGAAGAAAATCCGCCCTTCGCTTTCGGCGCTCACCTTCGTAGCCCGCGCGATTACGCCGCCCAAGCGCCCGAAGCGTTTCGACACCCGCTTCTTCCTCGCCGACCGCGCGGATATCGGCGCGGAGATTCCGGGAATCGTCGGCACGGAGACCGAACTCGTTTCGCTGGACTGGCTTACCTTCGACGACGCACAGGAAGTCGAGTTGCCGAATATCACCAAGGTCGTGCTTCGCGAGATCGCGGATCGCCTGAAAACCGGCGAAATGACCCGGCCCGCGCCGTTCTATTTCTACCGGCCGGGCGGATTTCAGCGGAAACTGTTAGACTGAGTGCCGTGACCAAAGGTGAAGCGGAGAAGGCAATCCGGCAGCTTTGCCATCAGTGGCGAAGAGCGGAGGGCTATTCCCATACGCCGGTCACCGATCTCAACTTCTCGGCCTTTTACGACTGGCTCGCGCGAAATCACGGTGCCAAGCTGGAGTTCAAAACCACCTCGGACGTCCGATACAACGTCCAGACGTGGTTCGACCGGGAGTTTCGCCGGCCATAAGGGCATCCCTTCCGGCAATGCCGTCCGTTTCGTGCGCTTCCTTGACTTCTGGGGATTGGCCGCTAGGTTGCCGCCAAATTCGGGCGCAAGACGCTACTAAAAGCCCCCCTTTTCAGGACATTCAAATGGCCAAGGCAGTCACCCTCAAGATCAAGCTCGTCTCGACCGCCGACACCGGCTACTACTACGTGACCACCAAGAACTCGCGCACGCAGACCGAGAAGATGGTCAAGAAGAAGTACGACCCGGTCGCGAAGAAGCACGTCGAGTTCAAGGAAGCGAAGATCAAGTAATCGCTCCTTCCGAGCCAAAGAAAGAAAGGCGCCCTTTTGGGGCGCCTTTTTCAGTTTCAGTCCTCTGAGATTAGGTGGCCGGCAGGCAAAGAAAGAGGAGGCCTCTCGTCTCGAACCTGCCGGCCGAACCCCACGGACCCAGGAGATGCGGCGGACCTGAGCATTCCGTAGGGTTAGCTAGTAGTCAGAACGTAGGTTGAACGTAGCGCGGCGCTCGCCGAAGGCAATGAAATTCAAAGGCTTGGGCGGCGAATCGCGCGGTTACCTAAAAGGATAACCTTACCGGGGGAGCGCGTTAAGCCTGACAATCCTTGCGGACGCTCAGGCAGCGTCGGCGACAACGCGGTTTCGTCCGTCGCGCTTGGCGCGGTAAAGCGCCTCGTCTGCCCGCTTCAGGATCATTCCTGCGTTGTCCTCGGGCGTCGAACGCGCGGCAATGCCGATCGAGATCGTGACCTCGATCTGCTTCTCGCCCTTGTGGATCGCGAAAAGATCGCCCGCAACGCGGCGGCGGATGCGCTCGGCTACCATTGTGGCGACGCCGATATCGGTATCAGGCATCACGACCACGAATTCCTCCCCGCCATAGCGGCAGGCGAGATCGATGCCGCGGATGCACGCGCGCAGACGGTCCG
>JAGXQU010000088.1 GCA_018335895.1 Hyphomicrobiales bacterium
CGCTCGCGCCGCTCGGCACCGACGAGCACAAGCCGTTTCTGGAGGTTGCGCCCTGGCTTATCGTGATCTTCGGCCAGCGCTACGGCGTTGCGCCTGACGGGTCGCATGTGAAGCACTACTACGTGCCGGAGTCGGTCGGCATTGCGATGGGCTTCCTGATCGCGTCATTGCACAACGCGGGGTTGGCGACGCTTACGCACACGCCGTCGCCGATGGGATTCCTGAACGATATCTGCGGCAGGCCCGCGAACGAAAAGCCTTACGTGCTCTTGGTAGCGGGTTATCCTGCGGAAGATTGCAAGGTGCCGGTGATTGCGAAGAAGAAGCTCGAGGAAGTGAGCATCTTCCTCTAGCGCGCGCTTGCGAGCAGAAACCAGATCGCAACGCCGACCAGCACGAGCGCGATCCCGCGCCGCACCGGCACGCGATAGCGCGGGTCGTCGAGAAATCTGTAGAGCCGTCCGGCAAGCAGCACGACCGCGACATGTGTTGCCGTTGCAATCGAAACATAGATTACCGACATCAGGACGGTCTGCGCGAAGACCGAGATCGCGCCGGGCACGATGAATCCTGGCAGCACACTGATGTAGAATATCGCCGCTTTCGGGTTCAGGAGATTGGTGATCAGCCCGCGCCGGAAGGATTGCGCGGCCCTCGCATCGCTGCTCGCTTCGACTTTGCCGTCCGGCTCGTCGTGCCAGCTGTCCCAGGCGAGCCAGAGGAAATAAAGCACGCCAGCCCAGCGCAACAGTTGATAGAGAAAGTCGGATTCATGGACGATCGCTGCGACGCCGAGCGCGGCAGCCATGCCGTAAACGCCAAGCCCGATCGCAATGCCCGCGACCGCCGCAAAGCCCGCGCGCATGCCGTGATTAAGCGTGAGTGCCGCGAGATAGGTCTGGTTCGGACCCGGGATCAGCTCGACGATGAGCGAGGCGAGCGCGAAGGCCCAGAGCGAGGAAAGCAGCGCTTCGTTCATGCCCGGAAGCGTAGCCGTTTAATGCGCCTCTTCCCAGTTGCTCGCCGCGCGCGCGTCGACTGACAAGGGAACGGAAAGGGCCACCGCCGGCAGCGGCGCTTCTTCCATAATCTTGGTCACGACTGGCAGCGTCTTCTTGATGTCTTTCTCCGCGACCTCGAAGATCAGTTCGTCGTGAACCTGCAGGAGCATTCTCGCATCGACCTTCGCCTTCGCCAGCGCGCCGTCCATGCGGATCATCGCGCGCCGGATGATGTCGGCGGCGGTGCCCTGTAGTCGCGCGTTGATCGCCGCGCGCTCGTTAAAGCCGCGCACCGAGGGGTTCTGGTCCTTGATGCCCGGGTAGTGACACTTGCGCCCGAACAGCGTCGTCACATAGCCGTTCGCACGCGCGAACTTCTTGGTTTCTTCCATGTAGTCCTGAATGCCGGGGAATCGTTCGAAGTATTTCTTGATATACGCGCCCGCTTCCTCGCGGCCGATGCCGAGTTGGTTGGCAAGACCGAAGGCGGAAATCCCGTAGATAATGCCGAAGTTGATTGCCTTCGCGCGCCGGCGGATTTCGCCCGGCATGTCCTTGACCGGCACGCCGAACATTTCGGAGGCCGTCATCGCGTGAATGTCGAGCCCTTCGCGGAACGCTTTTTTGAGTTGCGGCACGTCGCCGATCTCGGCCAAGAGCCGCAGTTCGATCTGCGAATAGTCTGCCGATACGAGCTGGTTGCCCTTCTCCGCGACGAAGGCCTTCCTGATCTTGCGGCCTTCCTCGGTGCGAACCGGAATGTTCTGCAAGTTCGGCTCGGACGAGGCGAGGCGGCCAGTCGGCGTGGCCGCGAGCGAGTAGGAAGTGTGGACGCGCTTGGTTTCCGGGTTCACATATTCCGGCAGCGCGTCGGTATAGGTCGATTTCAGTTTCGAGAGCTGCCGCCATTCGAGAATTTTCTTAGGCAGTTCGTGGCCTTCCTCGGCGAGATCTTCGAGGACCTTCGCACCGGTGGACCAGGCGCCCGTCGCGGTTTTCGTCCCGCCGGGCAGCCCCATCTTGCCGAACAGAATGTCTCCGAGCTGTTTCGGGCTGCCCGGATTGAACTCTTCGCCGGCGATCTTCGAAATTTCGTGTTCGAGCCGCGCGGTGATCTGCGCGAATTCGCCGGAGAGGCGCGAGAGCATCTGGCGGTCGATTGCGATGCCGCGCTTCTCCATATCCGCGAGCACCCTCACGAGCGGCCGCTCCAGCGTCTCGTAGACGTTGTTCATGCTTTCGGCGGTCAACCGCGCCTTGAGGTATAGCCACATCCGCAGGGTGACGTCGGCGTCCTCGGCCGCATATTCGGTGGCGCGGTCGAGTGCCACGCGATTGAAGCTTACGGAAGATTTGCCCTTGCCCGCGACATCTTCGAAGGCGATCGGCTTGTGGCCGAAAAACTTCTGCGAAAGATTGTCCATGCCGTGCCCGCCGCCCGAGCGGCCGGCATCCAGCGCATAAGACATCAGCATGGTGTCGTCGTAGGGCGCGATCTCGATGCCGTAGCGCGACAGCACCAGAAGATCGTACTTGAGGTTCTGCCCGATCTTGAGAATACTTTTGTCTTCCAGGAGCGGCTTCAGCTTCACGATCGTCTCGTCGACCGGAAGTTGACCTTTCAGCACTCCGCCTTCGAACAGACCCTCGCCTTCGCTCTTGTGGGTGAGCGGAATGTAGCAGGCTTCGCCCGGCGTAACCGAAAGCGACACGCCGCAAAGCTCGGCCTGCATGGCGTCGAGCGCGCTCGTTTCGGTATCGACGGCGACATAGCCTTGCTCGCGCGCACGCGCGATCCATGCGTCAAGCTGCTTCGCACTCGTGACGGTTTCGTAATTTTTGTGGTTGAACGGGATTGCCTTCAGTTGCGCTTCGCGAGCCGCAAAGAGAGCTTGCGGCGTGAGATCGCCGTCAGCCGCAGGCGCAACTTTGCCCACCGTGGCAGGCGCTTCCTTCGTGGCCGGTTTGCTCTTTGCAACCGCGGCTCCCGCGGAGAGCTCCGGATCGGGCTCGACATCGGCCGGATCGATGCCGGAGGCTTTTGCCACGGTCTCGGTGAGCCGCGTGAATTCCATCGCCTTCAGGAACGCGACCAGCCTTTTCGGATCGCTGCCATCGACGCCGAGCATGTCCAGCGGAATCTTCAGCGGCGCCTTGTCGTCGAGCAGCACGAGCTTCTTCGAGACACGGGCAAGCTCGGCGTTGTCGATCAGCGTCTGGCGGCGCTTGTCCTGCTTGATCTTTTCGGCGTTCTTGAGCAACGTATCGAGATCGCCATATTCCTGAATGAGCAATGCCGCGGTCTTGATGCCGATACCGGGAACGCCCGGCACGTTGTCGGTGGCATCGCCGCATAGCGCCTGCACGTCCGGCACCCGCTCGGGCTCGACGCCGAATTTCTCCTCGACTTCCTTTTCGCCGATCTTGCGCTCGTTGCCCGGCATCGGGTCGTACATGGTGACGCCCTTGCGTACGAGCTGCATGAGATCCTTGTCGCCCGCGATGATGAGGACTTCCGCCTGTTGCTCGCGCGCTTCGCGGGCGTAGGCCGCGATCAGGTCGTCGGCCTCATAACCCGGTTCTTCGATCGGCTTCATGCCGAAGGCCTTCACCACTTCGCGCATCAGCGGGAACTGCGGCACCAGGTCTTCGGGCGGATCGTCGCGGTTCGCTTTGTATTCCGGGTAAATCTCGTTGCGGAAACCGTCGCCGGGCGCATCGAAAATAACCCCGACATGCGTGGGCTTCTTGCCGTCGATGCCCTCGCGCATGATCTTCCACATCATCGACGAGAAGGTCATGATCGCGCCGACCGGCAATCCATCGGAACGCGAGAACGCGCGCCCGCGCGACTGCGCCGCCTTGAACATCGCAAAATAGGCGCGGAAGATGAAAGACGAACCGTCGATCAGGAAGACGCGGTCGCCCTTCTTGAGAGGACGCTTTTCGGACATGGAACCTCGCGGAGCTGGCGGCACGATGCCGAAGCGAGGCGGGCACGGCAAGCGCAACCGTACCCATAGATGGGGACAGCCGCTGCGCGCCGGTAGGGCTTATTCCGCGGGCTGAAGCGGCGCTTTGCGCGGGCTTGCGAGCCGGAAAGCCGCGGGCCGCACGAAGAGGAAATCGAAGCGCGTGCCGCGGATCAGTGCGTAGAACAGAAGCGGCACGATGACGCCCATCGCGGTTACGATCAGCGCGACGGTGCCGAGATCGGGGATCGCGCCGGCCTTCAGCAACGCTGCGCGCGTTGCCGCCATCGGCAGGAAGAACGCGAGATAGACGACGATGGAATTCTCGCCTGCGTAGCGCAGGAGCGCCGCCCAGTTCATTGCCGCAAGCAGCGCAGCCATCGTCACGATCGCAGCCGCGCCAACAAAGCCGAGCAAGAGCGAGACCAGCGGCAGGTCGCCGTAGCCCGCGAAAACGAGATAGCCGTTGACGAGCGCCCACACGCCGAGCCCGGCAAGCGCAAGCGCTACGTTTTTCTGCACAGTATCCGCCAAGCCGAAGAAGTAGCCGGCGAGCCAATAGCCCGCGAAGAAATAGACGAAGCGGGCCGCGAACTCGTCGATCATGATCCAGCCGGTATGGATCGGCGCGATCTCGATTGCTGCCGCGGCAACAAATACCGCGATCGGCGGCACGCGCTTGAGCAGCTTCGTCACCACGAAGAACACCGGCAGAATGTAGATGAACCAGAGCGTGCCGAAGGGCTCGAGATAGGCGAGTGCGTATTGCTGCATGACGTTCGTGATCCCGCCCTGCGCAAGAAAGCCCGGCGCCTTGAACACGAACTGGATCGTGACCCACAGCACGTAAAAATAGAGAAAGTGCACGACCTTCTTGTCGAGATAGTCGCGCCATGGCCGCGCGATCACGCGCGCGAGAAACAGACCCGAGATCAGGAAGAAGTCCGGCATGCGAAACGGCTTCGCGAAAGCGACGAGCGCGTGCATCCAGCTATCTTTTCCTGCTGCCGCCTCGACGCCAAGCGTCGAGTGCATCATCACTACCATGATGATGCAGAACCCTTTGGCGTAATCGACCCAGTCGACCCTAGGCTTGCCGTAGTTCGCGATCGCTTCCATCTCGCGCCTCCGGGCGCGGTTGTGCCGTTGCTGCACTTAATAGCCGCCGCCTCTTAATTTGCGGTGCAGACCAAGGGCCGTTTTTCTCAGGTTTTGACCGGGCCGGAGCGAGCGGCTATTCCGCGACAGTTTTAGCGAACGCATTAAGAATGAATTCACCACGAGAACCGTTGCACGGCGCTTTTCCCGTCGATGAGGTGCTGCCCGCGCTTCAAGATGCCTTGCGTGCGGGCAATGCGGCAGTGCTCGTGGCGCAGCCGGGCGCGGGCAAGACCACCCGCGTGCCGCTGGCGCTTCTCAACGAGCCATGGGTGAAGGGCGGGAAAATTCTCGTTCTGGAGCCGCGGCGGATTGCGGCGCGCGCTGCGGCCTCCTTCATGGCGAACTCGATTCGCGAAAAGCTCGGCGAAACCGTCGGCCTGCGCGTACGTTTCGGCTCGAAAGTTTCGGCGAAGACGCGGATCGAGATGATCACCGAAGGCGTGTTCACGCGCCTCGTGCTCGACGATCCCGAATTGAGGGGCGTCGCGGCGGTCGTGTTCGACGAGTTCCATGAGCGTTCGCTCGACGCCGATCTCGGCCTGGCGCTCGCGCTCGATGCGCAGCGGGGCTTGCGCGACGATCTGCGTATTCTCGTGATGTCGGCGACGCTGGACGGCGCGCGGGTCGCGAGACTCTTGAGCGATGCGCCGGTCATCGAAAGCGAAGGCCGCGCGTTTCCGGTGGAAACGAAGTATCTCGGCCGCGACGCCCGGATACCCATCCATCAGGAGATGGCGGACGCGCTTGCGCGCGTTGCCGCGAACGAAGACGGCTCGATCCTCGCCTTTCTTCCGGGGGTCGGCGAAATTCGCCGTACGGCGGATTTTCTCGCCGAACGGCTTCGCGACAAAACCATCGACATCGTTCCGCTCTACGGTGCGCTCGATTCGGACGTGCAGGACAAGGCGATCGAGCCTTCTCCCGAAGGCAGGCGCAAGATCGTGCTCGCAACTTCGATTGCGGAAACCTCGATCACGATCAAGGGAGTGCGCGTTGTGGCCGATAGCGGCCTCGCACGTGTACCGCGTTTCGAGCCGGATCTCGGTCTGACGAGGCTGGAGACGGTTCGGGTGTCGCGCGCTTCCGCCGATCAGCGGCGCGGCCGCGCCGGCCGCACCGAGCCGGGCATCTGCTACCGTCTCTGGGACGAAGAACAGACGCGCAGCCTGCTTCCCTTCGCAACGCCCGAAATTCTTGCGGCGGATCTGACAAGTCTCGTGCTCGATCTCGCGCAATGGGGCGTACGTGATCCGATGACGCTGACCTGGCTCGACGCGCCGCCGGCGGCGGCGGTGAGCGAGGCGAAGGCGTTGCTCCTCTCGCTGGGAGCGATCAACGAAAGCGGTGCGATTACGTCGCTCGGCAGGAAGCTCGCAAAGCTGCCGCTGCATCCGCGCCTTGCCGCGATGATCGTCGCATCGGCAGAGGAGGGCCAGGCCCTGCTCGCCGCTGAAATCGCGGCGGTCGTTTCCGAGCGCGGTCTCGGCTGCAACGATCCCGATCTCTCGCACCGCATTTCCGAATTTCGCCGCGACAGATCGCGCCGCGGCGAGGAGGCGCGAAACCTCGCAAAGCGCTGGGCGGAATCGTCGGGCGGTACCATCCGGGAAACGGCGCCCGCGCGCGCAGGCAGCCTGCTTGCGCTCGCCTATCCCGATCGCATTGCGAAGGCACGTCCCGAACGCGGCGGCGCATTTCTGCTGGCGAACGGACGCGGCGCGAAACTCGAACAGACGAGTGCCCTTGCTCGCGAGGACTATCTCGCGGTCGCTGAAATCGCTGGAGCCGCACAGGAAGGCCGCATGCTGCTTGCCGCGAGAATCAGTGAAGCCGAAATTCTTTCGCGCTTTTCAGACAGGATCGCGCAGACGGAAGAGTCCGTGTTCGATCCGAAGGCGCGCGCCGTCCGTGGCCGATCGGCGCGAAAGTACATGTCGCTGGTGCTAAGCGAACGCCCGCTGAAAGTTGTGGCAGGCGATGAAACGGCGAAGGCGCTTGCGGATGGTGTCGCTTCGCTCGGCATCGGCGTGCTGCCGCTTTCCGAAGCCGTGCGGCGCTGGCTCGAGCGCGTGCGTTTCCTGCGTGCTGCCGAAGGCGAAGAGTGGCGTGACCTTTCGGAGGAAGCGCTCACGGCGAACGCTGGCGAGTGGCTCGCTCCTTTCCTTACGGGAAAAACCTCGCTTAACGAAATCTCGGCGGGCGACGTTTCGAACGCTCTGCACGCGTTGCTTCCCCGCGAATTTGCGCGGCGGCTGGATGCCGAAGCGCCGGATCGTTTTACCGCGCCGACCGGCTCCGAACTTGCCATCGATTATTCGGCGGAGGCGGGCCCGACTATCTCGGTCAAAGTGCAGGAGCTGTTTGGCCTCTCGAAGCACCCGTCGGTCGCGGCAGGAAAGATTCCGCTCGTGCTTTCTCTGCTCTCGCCCGCCGGCCGTCCGATCCAGGTGACGCGCGACCTGCCCGCGTTCTGGCGCGGTTCCTGGGCCGATGTGAAAAAGGAAATGCGCGGCCGCTATCCGAAGCACGTCTGGCCGGACGACCCGGCTTCCGCCGCGCCGACACGCCGGGCGAAACCGCGCGGGAATTGATCGAAACGAATTCGCCGAAAAAGCCGCAATCCTGCGTACGACTTGCCGTTAACGGGCTTCATACGCTCTTCGCGCGATAATCGCGCCTGCCGGGTGCCACGATGTTTCGCTTTCTCGTTCTTACTGCTTTGGGCTTTTTTGCGCTGTCGGTTTATGCGCCTGATGTCGCGCAGGACTTGATGCGCCGTGGCCGCGATGCCTTCATCGCCTTTCAGCAGGGCTCCGAGCCGGCTCAGGTCGAAAACAGCGAAAAGAGCAACGATGCCGGTGGCTACGTCCGCATCCGCTCGGATCGCTCAGGTCATTACGTCACCGACGTCGATTTCAACGGCCGCCGCTTCCGCGCGATCGTGGATACCGGAGCGACGCTGATTGCGCTCCGCTACGAGGACGCCCGGGCGCTTGGGCTGGTCACGCCGAGCGATCGCTTCGACATCAAGGTCAATACCGCGAACGGCACCGCGCGGGCCAAGCGCGTGCAGCTTCGTTCCGTGCGGCTCGGCTCGATCCAGCTCGAAAACGTCGATGCCATGGTGCTCGACGAGGGAGCGCTCGGACAAAACCTTCTCGGCATGAGCTTCCTCAGAAGGCTCGCGCGCTTCGAGTTCAAGAAGGGCGTGCTCGAACTGGAGCGCTAGACTTCCGGCGCTACTTATTTCCGCCCGCTTTCGTGCTAGATCGCAGGCGAACCCGGCGCCCGCCGGGATGTTTCCCAGTACGGATCCACGATGTTTCCCAAGCCCAAGGCGGCGATTGCGCCGAATACCTACGAATACGAGACGACCCCGCTCGTGAAGCCGACCGGCTTCCGCGAATATGACGCGCGCTGGCTGCTCGAGAAGGAAATCAACCTGATCGGCATTCAGGCGCTGGGCCTGGGCATGGCGACGCTGTTTCACGAGCTTGGAGTCCGCCCGGACATTGTCGTCGGCCACGACTTCCGCGGTTACTCGATGTCGGTGAAGGCGGCGCTGACCAGCGGCCTCATGGCGGGCGGGATGCGCGTGCATGATGTCGGCCTCGCGCTTTCGCCGATGGCCTACTTCGCGCAGTTCGAGCTTGATTGTCCGTGCGTCGCGATGGTGACCGCCTCGCACAACGATAACGGCTGGACCGGCGTGAAGATGGGCGCCGCGCGGCCGCTGACGTTCGGCCCCGACGAAATGGGCCGCTTGAAGGAAATCGTGCTCGAAGCGAAATCGAAGACGCGTGAAGGCGGCTCGTTCAAATTCATTCCCGGTTTTGCTGAGAAGTATATGGCCGATCTCGCGAACCGGCCGAAGCTGAAACGAAAACTCAAGGTGGTCGCCGCCTGCGGCAACGGCACGGCGGGG
>JAGXQU010000089.1 GCA_018335895.1 Hyphomicrobiales bacterium
CCCGCCGATATTGCCTTCGGTGCGGCGGGCACGGGCCCATGCCTGTTCCTCGTTCTCGACCGTGAGAATGCCGTTCGCGACCGCGATCTTCTTATCGACCCCGAGCCGCATCAGCGCATGGGCGGACTCATAGGAGACGATCCCGAAATGCTCGGTCTCCCCGCGAATGACGCAGCCGAGCGCGACCACACCTTCGTAGCGGCCGGAGCCGATGGCAATCGACGCCGCGATCGGAATTTCGAGCGCACCGGGCACGCTGATCCGGTCGGCCTTCGCTTTGGCCGAGGCAATGCGCTCGAGCGCACCGGCGACGAGCTCGTCGGCGATCGCCTCGTGAAAGCGGGCGTCGATTACGAGAAGCTTCGCGCCCTCGATCGGAGCTTCGGCGGCCACTGGTGCGGTTTTGAATGCCATCGCGGAGCGGATACAGCGCTTATTTATATTCGGCAAGCCGCGCGACATAGCGCGCGAGCTGATCGACTTCGAGGTTCACATGATCACCGGCCTTTAGACCGTTCCAGTTGGTCACCTGGAGCGTGTGCGGGATCAGGTGGACCGAAAACTCGCTTCCCTTCACCTCGTTAACGGTGAGCGAAATTCCGTCGAGTGCAACCGAGCCCTTTTTCGCGATGTAACGCGCGAGCTCGTCGGGTGCGCGCAGCGCGATCCGTGACGACTGGTCGAAATCCTCGCGGGAAACCACTTCGGCGATGCCGTCCACATGACCGCTGACGAGATGGCCGCCGAGTTCGTCGCCGACTTTGAGCGAGCGTTCGAGATTGACCTTCTTGTTCGCCTTCCAGCCGCCTGCGGTTGTGATCTGCAACGTTTCAGGACCTGCCTCGACCTCGAACCAGTCCTCATCCCGGGCAACCGCCGTCAGGCAGACGCCATTGACCATGATCGACGCGCCGAGATCGATGCTCTTGGTGTCGTAGCGCGTGGCGATACGCAGCCGTTTCAGGTTGGCTTTGGATTGCGGATCGTAGCGGCCCGTTTCAGACCGGATCACGCCGACATCAGTGACAATACCCGTAAACATACTTTACTTCCGGAACAGGCGGACCATGCGGTCTTCGCCGAGCATCCGCTCCTCGATGATCTTGAGTTTAGGCGAAGCCGTCAGCGCGTCGAGCGGCATGCCCTCGATCGCGTCGATGGCGTCCTCCCCGAGTTCGACCTTTGCGCACACGACCACCGCCTCGTCGACGAGATCGTACTGCAGGAGCGACGCCGAAAGTACCGGCCCGCCTTCGACCAAGAGCCGCGTGATCCCGCGGTTTCCGAGTTCCTGCATCGCATCGTCGATGGCCGGCTTGCGGTGACGGTCGCGGGTGCACGGAACACGGATGACTTCCGCGCCCGCGTCTTCCAGCGCCTTCTGCTTCTCCGCAGGCGCGTTTTCACTCGCGATGACGATCAGCTTGCGTGCTTTTGCCGTCTGCACGAGGTGGCAGTCGAGCGGGATCTTCAGGCTGCCGTCGAGCACGACGCGGATCGGCGATCGGTTCTCCATCCCGGGAAGACGGCAATCGAGTTTCGGATTGTCTGCAAGCACCGTTCCGCTGCCCACCATGACCGCATCCGAGGTCGCGCGCAGAATGTGGGCTTCCGCCATCGAAACAGGGCCGGAAATGCGCGCGGGCTTGCGGCCTGCGAGTCCGGTCTTGCCGTCGGCCGAAACCGCGATCTTGAGAAGGATGTGCGGCCGGCCATCGCGTACGCGTCGGAAATGTCCGGCATGGTCGATCCTCGCCTGCGCGGCACCGATGCCGACGATCGTCTCGATCCCCGCGTCGCGGAGCATGCGGATGCCGTTGCCGGAAACCAGCGGGTTTGGATCTTCGATCGCGATCACCACGCGGCCGATCTGCGCTGCGATCAGCGCGCTGGAGCACGGCGGCGTTTTCGAGTGATGCGCGCAAGGCTCCAGCGTGACATAGGCTGTAGCACCTCTCGCCGCCTCTCCCGCCATCTTCAACGCTTCGGTTTCGGCATGCGGGCGGCCGCCGAGCGCCGTCACGCCGCGCGCGATCACGACCGGCTCTACACCGTTCGATTTTACGATGATGGTCCCGACGGAAGGATTGGGCGCTGCCATGCCCATATGGCTGCGGCCGAACTGAAGCGCGGCATCCATGATGCGCGCATCGTCGTTACCTACCGGCGCCACGACATTCGCATAGTGAAGGGCGTTCATGCCCGCGCCCTACTCGGCACCTTTGGGCCGTTCGCCTTCCGCAAGTTCGCCGAGCACGTCCTCGAAGTCCTTCGGATCGCGGAAATTGCGATAGACCGAGGCGAAGCGGACATAGGCGACGTCGTCGAGCTGTTTCAGCCCGTCCATCACGAGTTCGCCGATGACCTCCGAGTTGACCTCCTCGTCGCCCGCACTTTCGAGGCGGCGCACGATTCCGGAAACCATCTGGTCGATGCGCGCGGGATCGACCGGCCGCTTGCGGAGCGCGATCTGCACGGAGCGTAACAGCTTGTCGCGATCGAACGGCGTGCGGCGGCCACTGCGCTTCAGCACCGTCAGTTCACGCAGTTGAACGCGCTCAAAGGTCGTAAAGCGCTGTCCGCATTGCGGGCACACGCGGCGGCGGCGGATCGCGGCCGAGTCTTCGGTCGGCCGCGAGTCCTTCACCTGCGTATCGGCGTTGCCGCAGAACGGGCACCGCATGTTCTATGCCCTCGTCTTTGTCGTTCTCACTGATAGATCGGGAAGCGTTCGAGCAGTTTCGTCACCTTATCGCGCACGGCGGCTTCGACCATGCTGTCTTCCTCGGCGCCCTTCTGCGACAGCACGTTCAACACCTCGGCGATATAATCGCCGACCAGCTGGAACTCCTTCACGCCGAAACCGCGCGTGGTGCCCGTGGGCGAGCCCAGGCGAATGCCGGAGGTCACCGCGGGCTTTTCCGGATCGAACGGAATGCCGTTCTTGTTGCAGGTGATGTAGGCGCGCCCAAGCGCGTTCTCGGAAATCCGGCCGGTGAGACGCTTCGGGCGAAGATCGACCAGCATAAGATGCGTATCGGTGCCGCCGGACACGATGTCGAAGCCGTGCCCGCGCAGGTTTTCCGCGAGCGCCTTCGCGTTCTCAACCACGTTCTTCGCATAGAGCTTGTAGGACGGTTGTAGCGCCTCGCCGAAAGCAACCGCCTTCGCAGCGATCACATGCATCAGCGGCCCACCCTGCAGGCCCGGAAACACCGCCGAGTTGATCTTCTTCGCGAGCGCCTCGTCGTTCGTGAGCACGAGGCCGCCGCGAGGGCCGCGCAGTGTCTTGTGCGTGGTCGCCGTCACGATATGCGCGTGCGGAAACGGACTCGGATGCGCGCCGCCTGCGACCAGTCCGGCAAAATGCGCCATATCGACCATGAACACCGCGCCGACGTCATCCGCGATCTTGCGGAAGCGTGCGAAATCGATCTGCCGCGGATAGGCCGAGCCGCCGGCGACGATCAGTTTCGGCTGGTTCTCCTTCGCGAGCTGCGCAACGGCGTCGTAGTCGATGCGGTGATCGTCCGGCTTCACGCCGTAGGGCACCGCCTTAAACCACTTGCCGGACATATTGACCGGAGATCCGTGCGTAAGGTGTCCGCCGGCCGCGAGATTCAAACCGAGGAAAGTATCGCCCGGCTTCATGACCGCCATGAACGCGGCCTGGTTCGCCTGGCTGCCGGAATTCGGCTGCACGTTCGCGAAGCCGCAGTTGAACAACCGCTTCGCGCGGTCGATCGCGACGTTCTCGGCGATATCGACCCACTTGCAACCGCCGTAGTAGCGGTTGCCCGGGTATCCTTCGGCATATTTATTGGTGAGGACGGAGCCTTGCGCTTCGAGCACCGCCTTGGAGACGATGTTCTCGGAGGCGATGAGTTCGATCTCGTGCCGCTGGCGACCGAGTTCACCTTTCACCGCGCCGAAGATTTCGGGGTCGCTTTGCTCAAGCGTGGCGGTAAAAAAGCGGTTCGCATCGTTGCGATCCGCCATCGGATCGGTCGCGGGCATTTCCGGCCTCCTGGCCAATGAGAGAATGAGCGGGGCTCCGCCTAACATAGCCGCCCTTCAAAAAAAAGCGCGGGAAGCGTCTGGCTGACCTGTCTAGCTGCCCTTATCCATTGCGAGCTTGCGGCGGAGTTTGGCGATGGCGACCTGCTCCAGCGTCTGCTGGCTGGCACTCGCCGGCCCCATCACGACGACCTCCGTGCCGGTAGCGACATCGATTGCAGCCACGCGGACCACGCCGCCCACAGGACGCATCTCGACGATCACTTCGCCTTCACCCTTGGTGGGCATTTTCCGGGCCCCCGAGTCGCTCCCGCACGACCATGCGGTCTCACGTTACCGTCCGCAAGCCAACGGTATGCAATCGGCCTAAACCATTGGCATTACGCTCATAATATGGGCTTCAACTCTCTCGTGCAGCCACGTCTTATCGAGCCAGTTGATTCCCAGAGATTCGCCGGAGCGAGAAGATGCCGGAGCCTACCGGCGCGAAATTGCCTGCACTGCGCATCACGCTTCCGGTGTTCCTCGCCTCCGCGTTGACCGGATACGCGACCCTCTATGCCGGCATCCTCTACGGGCTGATTGCCGCGTTCTTTCTCGCGCTCTTGGGCGCGTGGATCGTCGACCGGAAATACGGCTCCCTGACCGAAGCGATCTCGCGCATCTCGCAGGGCGACCGCTTTGCCGAACTGCCGGACGCGTCCGACGGCCCCAGCTTCGAAAAGCTCGCCGCCGCAGCGGAAGCGATGCGCAAGACGCTGCTCGACGCGGACGCACTCGCCGCCGACCAGCGCTCGCGCCAGGACGAGGCGCGGCTCCGCCATGCGGCCCGGGTCTTCTTCACGAAGAAATTCCGGACCGCCATCGACGAAGTGCTTTCGACCTTCGCCGCCGCCGGCGAAGAAATCCGCGTCACCGCCAGCGAACTGGCCGACCGCAACATCCGCATGCGCAGCCAGGTGACCGGCGCATCCAACACCGCTGCCTTTGCCGCCGAAAATTCGCAGGCCGTCGCGCAATCGGCGGGCAAACTTCTGAAGCTGCTCGGCGATTCCACGCAGCAGATTGCGGCCGCCCAGCGCGCGACCGACCAGACCATTTCCGACCTCGACCGCACCGACCGCATTGTGCGGAGCCTCTCCGCGGCTGCGCTCGAAATCGAAGAGGTCGTGAAATCCATTCAGTCGATCGCCGACAAGACCTCCCTGCTCGCGCTGAATGCGCACATCGAAGCCTCCCGCGCGGGCGAAGCCGGTAAAGGCTTCTCGGTGGTCGCGAGCGAAGTGAAGGCGCTGGCGTCGCAGACCGCTAAAGCGACCGGCACCATCGACGCGCAGATCAACGATATCCAGAAAGCGGTCGAGGACACCGTCGGGGCGATCAACGCGGTCTCCGCGAGCGTCGGCACCATGAGCCGGACCAGCCGCGGCATGACCGAAAGCCTCGACCTGCAGGCCGACGAACTCCGCAACATCGGCGACCGCGCGGCGAAAGTCGCGGACGGCGTCGCCGGCGCCCTGCCCGAGATTTCCTCCGCGGTGACGCAGGTGGAGGACGCGGGCGAGTCCGTGCTGACCACCGCGAACGATCTCATCGACCGCTCGCAATGGATGATGGACGCGGTCGAGCGCTATTTCGTCAACCTCGACAGCGGCGCGATCAAGATCGGAATCCTGCATTCGCTTTCCGGCACCATGACCGCGAGCGAGCGGCCGCTGCAATCGCTTCTCGTCATGCTGATCGAGCATCTGAACGAGCGCGGCGGGTTGCTTGGCCGCCCGGTCGAAGCCGTGATCATGAATCCGCGCTCGGACTGGGCGCTCTACGCCGATCAGGCCAAGGCGATGCTCGACGACCACAAGGTCGCGGCGATTTTCGGCTGCTGGACTTCCGCGTCGCGCAAGCAGGTTCTCCCTGTCGTCGAGCGCGCGAACGCACTTCTGTTCTATCCAAGCCAATACGAAGGCGAAGAACAGTCTCCGAACATCTTCTATCTGGGCGGCACGCCGCGCCAGCAGGCCTTACCCGCGATCGATTACCTGCGCCGTCAGCACCGCAGCAAATTCTTTCTGGCTGGCACCGACTACATTTATCCGCGCACGACAAACGCCATCATCCGCAACTACCTCGCCAAGGCCGGGATTGCGGGATCGGATGTCGCGGAGTTCTACGCGCCCGCCGGACATACCGACTGGCGTAGCGTCGTCGCAAAGCTGCGCAATTTCGCGGCCGGCGGGCAGTCGGCCGTCATCTCCACGATTTCGGGCGACTCCAACATGCACTTCTATCGCGAGTTCGCCCGCGCGGGCCTGACCGCCGAGATGCTCCCGGTCATGTCGCTTTCCATCGGCGAGGCGGAACTGCCCGCGCTGCCACGCGCGAACATGACCGGCCACCTGGTGACGTGGAACTATCTGCATGAAATGGATTCCGTGGCGAACCGTAGTTTCATCTCCGCGTGGCGCGATTTCTCGGGCGACCCGAAGGCGATTGCCAACGATCCGATGGAAGCGACCTGGCTCGGCTTCAATCTGTGGGCCACGGCAGTCGAAAAAGCCGGCACGCTGGACGCTGACAGCATCCGTGAAGCGCTCTCCGGTCTTACCCTGGACGCACCGAGCGGCTTCCGCGTGCATATGGACCGTGAGAACCATCACCTTCACAAACCGGCCGTGATCGGCCGCATCGACCGTTACGGCATCATTCATCCGGTATGGACTTCAGAGACCGTACTGCCGCCCGAGCCATGGAGCCCATGGCTGAAGGGTGAGCCGCGCGGAAAAAGCGCCGCATAAAAAAAGCCCCGGCGTTTCGCCGGGGCTGTTTCTTGGAATGCGTCGCCGTTCTATCGATCAGAGGCGATAGAGGATCTGGTCCGTCCAGAAGCGCTCGAGGCGTTGCAGCGCCTTGTTCAACACCTGCAAATCCTGCGAGCCGATGCCGCCGACCTTTTCCAGTGTGCGGATGTGCTTCTGGTAAAGGTTCTCGACGATCTCGTGAACTTCCTTGCCCTTGTCGGTGAGGCTGATGCGCACCGAGCGGCGGTCGATGCGCGACCGCTGGTGATGCAGATAGCCCATCTCCACGAGCTTCTTGAGGTTGTACGACACGTTCGAGCCGAGATAGTAGCCGCGCGTGCGCAGCTCTCCGGCCGTCAGTTCGCTGCCGCCGATGTTGAACAGCAAGAGCGCCTGCACGCTGTTGATGTCCGAACTTCCGCGGCGATCGAATTCGTCCTTGATGACATCGAGCAGGCGGCGATGCAGCCGCTCCACCAGCGTCAACGCCTCGAGATAAGGCGTCTTCAGCTCGTCGAATGTCTCAAGCGGTTCGGCGCCTTGCGCCGCTCGCGCTACGTTTTTCATGTTCTACGCCCCGTGTGTTCGTTCTTATCGGCGGAGTTTTCTTCCGCTCGTTATGCATCTTTGTACACAAGACGCGAAAAGGAAGCCTTAAATTGAATGATAAATGGAAGGTCAGGAATCAGCCTTGACGAAAGGTTTATGAAGCGCGGAAAAGCCTTGTAAATAGGGGTCGATGTAGCGATTCAGCACGCTTCCGGGCACGCGCCTGCCTCAATCTGGAACGTCGCGTGCACAATTCCGAAACTACGTTTGAGGCCTTCGCACGCATCCTTCAGAAACTTGTCGTCGAGCGATGCATTCGGACGAACGAGATGCACCGTCAGCGCGATTTCCGTCGTGCTCATCGCCCAGATATGCAGGTGATGTACGTTCGAAACGCCGGGCAGCGACGCGAGATATTTCTCGACCTCTCCCCGATCGACATTCGGCGGCACCATGTCGAGCGAAAGATTCAAGCTGTCGCGCGCAAGCGACCAGGTGCTCCACAAGATCACGCACGCGATCGCGATGCTGATCGCCGGATCGAGCCACAGCCAGCCCGTGAAATAAATCAGAATGCCCGCGGTCACCACGCCGGCCGACACCGCCGCATCCGCAGCCATGTGCAGGTAGGCGCCCTTGATGTTGATGTCGTGTTCCCGGCCCCGCATGAACAAAAGCGCAGTCGCCGTGTTGATGACGACGCCGAGTGCGGCAACCACGATCACCGTCGTACTCGCCACCGGCTGCGGATCGAAGAACCGCTGTACCGCCTCGACGACAATCCACCCGACGGCAGCAATCAGAAGTGCCGCATTGGCGAGCGCGGCCAGAATGGACGCACGGCGATAACCGTAGGTGCGGAGCGAAGTAGCCGGCTTTCGCGCGAGCAACGCCGCAAACCATGCGATCAGGAGACCGGCGACATCGGAGAAGTTGTGACCGGCGTCGGCAATCAGCGCGAGGGATTGCGAAACCAGCCCGAATGCGAGTTCGACAGCAGCAAAGCCGACGTTGAGCGTGACACCGATCGCGAATGCCCGATCATGGCGCGTGGGACCATGAGAATGATCGCCGTGCGAATGATCGTGCCCGCCGTGCATCGGGCGTTATGACTTCCGCAGATAATTGATGATGCCGGAGAAATCCCTGCCCGCTTCGCCGCTATCGGCGTACTTCTGATAGAGCGCGGCGGCGTTCGCGCCGAGCGGCGTCGAAGCACCTGCCGACTTCGCCGCCTCCTGCGCGAGCTTAAGATCCTTCAGCATCATCGCTACGGTAAAACCGGCGGCGTAGTCCCGGTTCGCAGGCGATGTGGGAACCGGACCCGGCACGGGACAATAGGTCGTCATCGACCAGCACTGGCCGGAAGACTTCGAGGAAATGTCGAACAGCTTCTGCTTGTCGAGCCCGAGCTTCTCCGCGAGCACGAAGGCTTCGGAGACCGCGATCATCGAGATGCCGAGGATCATGTTGTTGCATATCTTCGCGGCCTGTCCCGCGCCGGCGGCGCCCGCATGCACGATGGTCTTGCCCATCTTCTCGAGGATTGGATTTGCTTTCGCGAAAGCCGCATCCGAGCCGCCTACCATGAACGTAAGCGTCGCACCCTGCGCGCCGCCGACGCCCCCGGAAACCGGCGCGTCCAGCATGAGAAAACCGTTCTTCTCTGCGTCTGCGATCACGGCACGCGCGGTTTCGACGTCGATGGTCGAG
Organism: Hyphomicrobiales bacterium; assembly: GCA_018335895.1. Lineage (GTDB taxonomy): Bacteria > Pseudomonadota > Alphaproteobacteria > Rhizobiales > Xanthobacteraceae. The sequence goes on from JAGXQU010000089.1 coordinate 9,078, forward strand.
CAGTCGATGAACACCGCGCCCTTCTTCGCACGCTGGAACACGCCTCCGTTGCCGAGATAGACGTCGCGCACATGCTGGCCTGCGGGCAGCATGGTGATGACGAAATCCATGCCGGCTGCCGCATCGCCGATTTCCTTCGCGGACTTGCCGCCGCTTTCGGCAAGTTTCGCAGGCCCCACCGGCGTTACATCGAAGCCGGACACTTCGTGCCCCGCCTTGATGAGGTTCTGCGCCATCGGCAAACCCATGTTGCCGAGCCCGATGAAACCGATCTTTGCCATACAGAGCCTCCCCAAACTTTCTTACTTGGTGTCTTCTTCAAGCACCTTGAAACGGACGAGCACGTAGCCCGCGACCAGCACCACTTCCACGATCGTGAGCAGCACGAGAATCCCCGCGCGCTCCGTGAACACGACATCGGCGGAAATCTGGGTCGCGACTACCACAAGCCACAGCGTCGCGCCCCAGGCCGAGCCGAGCCAGAGCGCCACCCCCGCCACCACGTCGATCACGGCGAAGAAAATCGTCCACGCCTGCGCGTGCATCCGCATCTCTTCGAAGGGAATGCCGAGCGGCAGCCCGCAGATGATCGCCCAGCCGATCAGGCCCTTCACGAGCATGAAGCCGCCGACCGCGCGCTGGAAATAGATCATGCGCTGGCGCCACGGCTTCACCTTCACGGAGTCGCGGCCGATCGCTTCGTCCAGCGGGTCTTCGTAAAGGGTCAAAGTCTGAGTTCCTCCGGCGCGGGAAGCGGCGCGAAATAGGACGCCACCTTATCCCCGTTCACCTCTTCCAGCGAGGCGGGATTCCATTGCGGCGCGTTGTCCTTGTCGATCACGACCGCGCGGATGCCTTCGTAGAATTCCGCCTCGCGTGCGACCCGGTTCACGATCCGGAACTCGGTCTGCATGGCCTCCGCGAAATCGAGCTTGCCTCCGCGTTGCACCTGCTCGAAGGCGATCTTGAGGCTGAGCGGCGATTTTGCGCGGATCGCCCGCGCGAGCTTCGAGGCTTCTTCGTTCATTTCGCCGTCGAGGGCCGCGAGAATCTCCTCGACCGAGCCGAGTTCGAAGATGCGGTCGATCAGCGGCCGGTCGGCCGCGAGCTTGCCGGGCGCAGGCTTCTGCGAAAACGTCTTCAGCACTTCCGAAACGCTTTCGTCAGTTTCCAGCGCGCGTTCGAGTTCCGCGAACTGCAAAGAAGCGATGCGATGCGTGGCAAGCCCGCAGGAAACGCCGTCGTCCGCGCCGACGCGCGAGCCCGTGAGCGCGATCCACAGACCGGTCTTTCCCGGGAGCCGCGGCAGCACATAGGTCGCGCCGACATCCGGGAAAAATCCGATGCCGACTTCGGGATAGGCGAACGAATATCTGTCTCCCGCCACGCGATACAGGCCATGCACCGAGAGGCCGACGCCGCCGCCCATAACGATGCCGTCGATCAGCGCGACATACGGCTTCGGAAAATGCTTGATGCGGTGATTGAGCGTGTATTCGACGCGCCAGAAATCGATCGACTTATTTACTTCGCCTGCCTTGTACTGTTGATAGAGCGCGCGGATGTCGCCGCCTGCACAGAAGGCGCGTTCGCCCGCTGCCTTTACGACCACGCGCTCGATGGCGCTGTCGTTCTCCCAGAGGTCGAGTTGCTTCGCCAACTGCCGCACCATGTTGTCGGTCGCGGCATTCAGCGCCTGCGGACGATTCAAGGTCACGAACCCCGCGCAGCCGCGGCGCTCGAACAGGATTTCGGGTTCACTCATTCAATTACCGAGCATCTCGCGCGCGATGATGACGCGCATGATTTCGTTGGTGCCCTCTAAGATCTGGTGGACACGCACATCGCGCAACACCCGCTCGATCGGATGATCGCGCAAATAGCCGTAGCCGCCGTGCAACTGAAGACAGCCGTTCACCACCTCGAAGCCGGTATCGGTCGCAGTCCGTTTCGCCATTGCGGCCATGCGGGTCGCACCCGGCGCCTTGTCGCCGACCTTCTGCGCCGCCGCCCAAAGCAGCAGGCGGGCCGCTTCAAGTTCTGTCGCATAGTCGGCAACACGAAACTGCAAGGCCTGAAAATCCGCGAGCCGCGTTCCGAACTGTTTCCGCTCGCGCATGTATTCGAGGGTGCGGTCGAGGCAGAACTGCGCGCCGCCGAGCGAACACGCGCCGATGTTGAGCCGCCCGCCGTCCAGCCCCGCCATCGCGATCTTGAAGCCCTGCCCTTCGGCACCGATCAGGTTTTCGACCGGCACGCGGCAGTCGTTGAAGATCACCGCTGCGGTCGGCTGCGACTTCCAGCCGAGTTTCTGTTCCTGCGCGCCGAAGCTCAATCCCGGCGTATCCTTCTCGACCACGATGCAGGAAATCCCGCGCGGGCCCGGCTCGCCGGTCCGCACCATGCAGACATAAATGTCGGAAGCGCCGCCGCCGGAGATAAACGCCTTCTCGCCGTTCAGCACATAGAAGCCGCCTTCGCGCTTCGCCGTCGTGCGCAGCGATGCCGCGTCCGAGCCCGCGCCCGGCTCGGTCAGGCAATAGCTCGCGAAGTGCTCCATCGTCGTCAGCTTCGGCAGGAAACGATGCCGCACATCGACATCGCCGAAGGTGTCAATCATCCAAGCCGCCATGTTGTGGATCGAGATATAAGCGGCGGTGGAGGTGCAGCCCTGCGCCAGTTCCTCGAAGATGATCGCGGCGTCCAACCGCGTGAGCGCCGAGCCGCCGACGTCTTCCTTCACGTAGATCCCGCCGAAGCCGAGGCTCGCCGCCGCACGCAGCTGCTCCACCGGGAAGATCGAATGCTCGTCCCATTCGCGCGCGCGCGGCATCATTACCTCGCGGGCGAAATCCCGCGCTGCGTCGCGGAAGGCTTCCTGTTCTTCGGAGAGCGTGAAATCCATGGCAGGCGAATATGCGGGGCTTTTGCGGAAGGTCAACGCGGGCCGCGACACCTCGCCGATAGTAGGTTTGGCGCGCCCGCCCCGACGGGATAAAAGAGCTTCCAGCCGT
>JAGXQU010000090.1 GCA_018335895.1 Hyphomicrobiales bacterium
CCGCCGTTCTCGGTAAGCCCCTGGCCGGCTTCCTGTTCGATCTGCGCGATTTCGGCGGCGATCTTCGCGAGTCGCTCGCGGTAGCCGCTCATCGAGGCGTCGAGCGAGCCGCGCTTGGCGACCAGCGAAGCGAGTTTGGCGGTCGCTTCGTCGAATGCTTTTTCCGTCGCGGCGAGTTGCTGCTCGGCTGCGATCAGCCGCTCGCGGGCATTGGTTTCGCCGCCCGCGACCGAGTTTTCTTCCGCGGCCAGCGCTTCTTCTTCGCGCGTGAGGCGCGCAAGCACCTCGACCGCGTCGTTTGCGAGCGCGCGTTCGCGCTCGATGTCCGCGGTAAGCTGCTGGAGACGGCGATCAAGTTCCTCTGCGCGGCTTTTCGCGCGGGCTTCCTCGCGGTCGAGCTCGGCGCTTGCGATGGTAAGGCGCTGGAGCGTCGCGCCCGCGATCGCCGCCTGTTCGCGTGCGGGGTTGAGTTGCTCGCCGATTTCGCTCTGCTTGCGGCTCGCTTCGAGGTGCAATTTCGTCTGGTCGGCGACCGCACGGATCGCGAGATCGCGGGTGCGTTCGGCTTCGGCGATTGCACCTTCTGCTTCGCGCCAGCGCAGCGCCATCAAAAGCGCCTGACGGCGGCGGATTTCGCCGGAGATGTTCTTGTACCGAACCGTCTGACGCGCTTGCCGCTTCAGGCTGTCCATCTGGGTTGCGATCTGGCCGATCACGTCTTCGAGCCGCTGGAGATTGTTTTCGGCGGCACGAAGCCGCGTCTCGGCCTCGTGCTTCCGCGCGTGAAGGCCGGAAATGCCGGCGGCTTCTTCCAGGATACGGCGGCGCGATTCCGGTTTCGCGTTGATGATCTCGCCGATCTGGCCCTGCCGCACGAGGGCGGGGGAGCGGGCGCCGGAGGAAGCGTCGGCGAACAGCAACTGCACGTCCCGGGCGCGGACTTCGCGGCCGTTGATGCGATAAGCCGAGCCCGCTTCGCGCTCGATCCGGCGCGACACTTCGAGGATATCCGCGTCGTTGAACTGGGCGGGCGCTTTCCGCTCGGCATTGTCCACGACGATGACGACTTCGGCGGTGTTTCGCGGCGGACGGTGTGCGGAACCGGCGAAGATCACCTGGTCCATGTCCTGCGCGCGCATGGCCTTGGTCGAGCTTTCGCCCATGGCCCAGCGCAGCGCCTCGACGATGTTGGACTTGCCGCAGCCGTTCGGGCCGACGATGCCGGTCAGCCCCGTTTCGATGACGAACTCGGAGGGCTCAACGAAAGACTTGAAGCCGAGAAGCTTTAACCGCGTGAACTGCATATATTTTCTGGCCTTGTGACGCGCTTATGACCGCGCGATTCGGATGCCCAAGACGATGGGGCTCCGGCAGGGTGGCGGCAAGTCCGCCCCGGATTTTGATCGAACGACGCTGGGGATAGCGGGCCGAAAAAGGCCGCTAAATCCACTACTTACTTAATCAGCGGATCGATGATCTTCGAGAACTGGTCGATCGAGGCGTCGCCGTCGATGACGGTGTTGCCGTTGATGAAGAACGTCGGCGTGCCCTCGACGCCGAAGGCCTCGTAGCCCCGGAGCCCGGTGCGCTGGATTTCGGCGGCAAGCGTCTGGTCGCCAAGGCATTGTTTGAACTTGGCTTCGTCGATGCCGGCCTGACCCGCGAGCTTTTGCAGCAGCGGCAGCGGATCTTCGGTCGACATCCAGTTGCGCTGGGTCTCCATGAGCGCCGACGTCATCGCGAAATACTTATCCTTGCCTGCGCAATGCGCGAGCATGCCTGCTGCGATGGAAAGCTGCGCCGGGCCGGTCGGGAAGGGGCGGAAAATGAACTTCACCTTGCCGGTGTCGATGTACTTTTCCTTGATCTTCGGGAAAGTCGTGACGTGGAAATTCGCGCAGTGTCCGCAGGTGAAGGACGCATACTCGACGATGGTAACCGGGGCGTCGTCCTTGCCGAGCACGTGATCGCCGAGCGGCCCGGGCTTGTAGAGTTCGCCGATCTCGAACTTCTTTCTCGGCCTGCCCTGCGCGAATGCCGGGAGCGGCGCGAAAGGAAGGCTCGCCGCCAGTACGGTGGCGGCGGCTCCAGCGGTGAATTCACGGCGCGAAATGGACAAGACGGCCTCCGGACAAGGGCTGATTGACGGTTCGACCTAGACTGCGGCCCCGATTGTGGCAAGCGTGGGATGCCGCGATCACATACACATTACCACTCGCACATCACTATTTGCGTCCGCGGCTTTTGATTAGCGCACCAAGGCGGGCGACCGACCGGGCAAGCCCTTCGTCCTTGAACTCTCCGATGGCAGCCCGTGCCTGACCGATCTCTTCCGGCGTCGGTTCCTTGCGCGGAGCCGGACGTTTTTTGCGCGGGCCAACCGGACCTTGCCGGATTGCAAGCCTGCCAACGCAGCGCCAGCCGAAGTAGCGGTTTACCCGCTCGATGATGACCGGCTGCATGTGCTGGATCTCGAGCGCATAGGCGCCTTCGACCCGGATTTGCAGGTTGCCGACCGACTCCGGGTCGTCGCGGCGGGGCCAGACGAGTTTCACGGGCTCCGACCGCCGTGCGAGTTCTGTGCCGACGATCTCCTCCCAGTGCGTGACGATCTCGACCGCGGCAAAGCCCTGCCTGGCAAAAGCATCGCCCACCGTTTTGCCGACGAGATCGGCGATCGGCGCGGCTTGGCGCGGACGTTTGGGCGGCACGGTCATCTTTGCGACTCCGGCTGCTTTCGGCGTAATGATTCCGGATGCGCGAGACAAGCTGGGCACCAAGTGAAGAGCGGGCAAAGCCGAAAACGGCACCCGATGCCGCAACGCTTCTGGCCTGGTACGACGTTTCCGCACGCGTGCTGCCGTGGCGGGTGAGGGGTTCCGCGAAGCCGGACCCTTACCGGGTCTGGCTCTCCGAAATCATGCTGCAGCAGACACGCGTCGAGACCGTGTTGCCTTACTTCGCGAAATTTCTCGCGCGATGGCCTGACCTTATATCGCTCGCGAACGCACGGCAGGAAGAGGTGCTCTCCGCGTGGGCAGGCTTGGGCTACTACGCGCGCGCGAGAAATCTCCATGCCTGCGCCAGAACGGTGAGCGCGGAATATTCCGGACGGTTTCCCGAGGACGAAGCGGAACTGCGGCGCCTGCCCGGAATCGGCGCCTACACAGCCGCCGCGATTTCCGCGATTGCCTTCGGCAGAAAAGCGACGCCGGTGGACGGCAACATCGAGCGCGTGATGTCGCGGCTCTTCGCCGTCGAGGAGAAACTGCCTGCCGCGAAGAAAGCGCTCGCGCGCCTCGCCGCCGAAATGACGCCCGCGCATCGCGCGGGAGATTTCGCGCAGGCGCTGATGGATCTCGGGGCCACGATCTGCACGCCGAAGAACCCGGCCTGCACAATCTGCCCGTGGATGGAATCCTGTGCGGCCCGTGTACGCGGCGATCAGCAGACCTTCCCGCGCAAGATCGCAAAAGCGGAAGGCAGGCTACGCAAGGGCGCAGCCTTCGTCGTGATCCGCGAAGACGGACACATTCTTTTGCGTACGCGCGCAGACAAAGGTCTGCTTGCCAGCATGACCGAAGTTCCGGGCAGCGAGTGGAGCGCGGACTATAGAGCGTCTACGAAGGCGGCACCGCTTGCCAATATGGCGGCACCGCTTGCCAATATAAAGTGGCTGAAAGCGGCAGAGACCGTGCGGCACGTCTTCACGCATTTTCCGCTGGAGCTTACGGTTTACACCGCGCAGGCTCCTGCAAGGACGAAAGCGCCGAAAGGCATGCGCTTCGTGCAGCTTCGCGCGCTCGGTGACGAAGCCTTGCCGAGCGTGATGCGAAAGGTTATCGCCCACGCACTCGAATTCGGCGGAAAGCAAAAATCGAAAGGGAGAGCGAAGAAATGAGCATTCAACGTATCGAGCCGGGCCTGCGGATGGCACAGGCCGTCGTGCACAACGGCGTCGTATATCTTGCCGGTCAGGTTGCGGGCCAAACCAAGGGCAAGAGCGTGACCGAGCAGACGAAGGAGATACTCGAGATCATCGACGGCCTCCTGAAGCAGGCCGGCACCGACAAGACGAAGCTTTTGCAGACGCAGATTTTCCTGCCGGACATCTCGAATTTCGCCGAGATGAACAAGGTCTGGGAAGCATGGGTTTCCCCCGGCAACGTGCCCGCGCGCGCGACCATCGAGGCGAAGCTTGCCTCGTCCGACTACAAGGTCGAGATCATGGTCGTGGCCGCAAAGTAGGCAGATCGATTGAAAATCGGCACGGGGCTGCGCGAGCGGCCCCGTGTTTTTTTGCGGCCGCTCACCAGCAACGCGATTGCAGGTCCGTAGCTATACGGCGATCAATGCCCTCGCCGTGGCGCGGGCGCCTCTTTTTTGCATTTGATAACCCGCTTCCTCCAATTAAAAAGCGTATACGTTAGTTGTTGAAATGCATGCGCGCCGCGCGCGGGAATTAGGGTGATGCCGCACTACACACCGCTGATTGCCACGATTGTCGCAGGTCTCGTTTTCGCTTTCATCTTCGGATCGATCGCGCAGCGGCTGCGTACTTCTCCGATCGTCGGTTATCTGCTCGCGGGTGTGGTCGCGGGTCCCTATACGCCGGGCTTCGTCGCGGATCAGGCAATTGCCAACGAGCTTGCCGAACTCGGCGTCATTCTTCTGATGTTCGGCGTCGGCCTGCACTTCTCGCTCAAGGATCTCTTGTCGGTTCGTGCCATCGCGATACCCGGCGCCGTCGTGCAGATCGGCACCGCGACGCTGATGGGCATGGCGATGGCCTATTTCCTCGGCTGGACCTGGACAGCGGGTTTCGTTTTTGGGCTGGCACTTTCGGTCGCATCGACGGTCGTGTTGTTGCGCACGTTGCAGGAGCGCCGCCTCGTCGAAACCGAGCGCGGCCGTATCGCGGTCGGCTGGCTCATCGTCGAAGACCTCGCGATGGTGCTTGCGCTTGTGCTGCTTCCGGCGATGGCGAGCGTCATGATGGCGAAGGGTTCGGTATCGAATCCGGCAATTTGGCAACCGATCGCGATCACGCTCGGCAAGGTCGCGGCCTTCGTGCTCGTGATGCTGGTCGTGGGCCAGCGCGTAATTCCGTGGGCGCTGCATTGGGTCGCGCATACCGGTTCGCGCGAATTGTTTCGTCTCTCCGTGCTCGCGATCGCCATTGGCATCGCCTACGCGGCATCGACGTGGTTCGGCGCGTCCTTCGCGCTCGGCGCGTTCTTTGCCGGCATGGTGATGAGCGAGTCGCCGCTATCGCAGCGCGCCGCCGAGGAAACACTGCCTCTCAGAGACGCGTTCGCAGTCCTGTTCTTCGTTTCGGTCGGCATGCTGTTCAACCCGGCCATCGTCGTGAATCATCCGTGGCTCGTGGTCGGCACGATCTTCATCATCGTATTCGGCAAATCCGTTGCCGCGTTCCTGATCGTGCGGGCGTTCAAGTATCCGACATCGACCGCGCTCGTGATCTCCGCTTCGCTCGCGCAGATCGGCGAATTTTCGTTCATCCTCGCCGGTCTTGGCGTCACCCTGAAGCTGATGCCGCAAACCGGGCTGGATCTCATTCTCGCCGGCGCGATCATCTCGATCATGGCCAATCCGTTCGTCTTTCAGGCAATCGACTGGATCAAGCCGCGCATCGAGAAACGGGCGGTAAAGCCCGAAAACGAGATGGCGTCTCCGGCAGCTCCGCACGAGGAAGCGACCGTGATTCCGGAGCCGACCAGGCTCACCAATCATGCCGTCGTCGTCGGTTACGGCCGCGTCGGCTCCCACATCGGCGAGAGGCTGCACGAGATGAGCATTCCTTTTCTCGTGATCGAAGACCGTGCGGAGGTCGTGAAGCAGCTTCGTGCGCGCGGGGTCGAAGTATTCTTCGGCAATGCGGCCTCGCCCAAGCTGATCGCGGCCGCGAATCTGGCTGCGGCAAGGACGCTGTTCGTCGCGATCCCGGAAAGCTTCGAGGCGGGCCAGATCGTCGAGCAGGCGCGGAAAGCGAACCCGGCGCTGGAGATCGTCGCGCGTGCGCATTCGGATGCCGAACAGGCCAATCTCAACAAACTCGGCGCGAGCCACACGATCATGGGCGAGCGCGAAATCGCGCAGGGCATGTTCGATTATGCGTTCAAGAACGGCGTCACGCCGGGGCCGGTGACGACCGCGACCGCAAGGCCGGACGTTTCGTAGCGGCTATTCCGCAGCCTGTAACTCACCGCGGATGATCGAGCGCAGCGCGTCGATCGGCTTCTTCGCCTTGCCGTCCTCGAAGTGCCAGTAGGTCCAGCCGTTGCAGGCTTCCAGATTCTGCGCGAGCGCGCCGATCTTGTGGATCGAGCCGACGTTCGGCCCAAGCTGGATCGTACCGTCGGGCCGCAC
>JAGXQU010000091.1 GCA_018335895.1 Hyphomicrobiales bacterium
AGGTCGAGCCGCGCCTCGCGATCGGTCATCCGGGGTTCGCGGCGCTTCGAGCGCCCGCCGAGCCAGCCCATATATAAAGAGCCTCGCTGCACGCACGCGAACGCAGACCGCGCGCGTTAAGGAGTCTTAAAGGGCCTGCTTTAAGGCGAAGTTAAGCCGGGGCTCTCGGCCGCTAGCGCGCGGCAGCGGCCTTGCGCGGCTTTTCCTCGAGCGCTTCGCGTTCGAACACTGCAAGTAACGCGCGTTTGATCGAAGCCTGCCGCTGCGGCGAGGCGATCTTCGCGCCCATCAGGTCCGTCACATAAAAAACGTCCACCGCCCGCTCGCCGAAAGTGGCGACGTGCGCCGACGCAATGTTCAGATTGAGCCGGGAGATCGTGTTGGTGAGATCGTAAAGAAGTCCCGGGCGGTCGAGGCCCGTCACTTCGATCACGGTGTGGCGATCCGACCAGGTGTTATTGACGCTGACTTCCGGCTGCAGGCGGAACGGCTTGATGCGCGCCTTCGGCTGGCGTTTCGCCACGATCTCCGGAAGCTGCATCGAGCCCCTCAACGCCTGCTCGATGCTTGCGGCGATCCGCTGCGCGCGGCGGATTTCGTCCTCGTCGAGGTCGAACTCGCGCGAGATCGAAATCGTATCGAGTGCGTAGCCGTCGGTCGTCGTGTTGATCTGTGCGTCCACGATGTTGCCGCCCGCGGCGGCGCAGGCGCCTGCGATGATCGACAAGAGCCGCGGATGATCCGGCGTGAATAAATTCAGTTCGGTGACCGCGCGCGCGGGGTCCGTGCGCACCGAGGTGGCGACCGCCTTGCCGGCGGCTTCCGCCTCGCGAATGAACTTCGCATGCTCGATCTTGCGCGCGAGATCCACCTTCAACCAGTAGGGCGGATAGTGGCGGAGGATGTAGCGATCGAGCTCCTGCACGTTGCCGTTTCCAAGCGCTGAGCGGAATTCCGCCTGTGCCATCTCCACGCGCCGGGTGCGGTTCACTTCCGAGAAACCGCCGGTGAGCACCGGCTCGGTCTCGTAATAGAGCGTACGCATCAGCTGCGACTTCCAGCCGTTCCACACGCCGGGACCGACCGCGCGAATGTCGGCGGTCGTCAGAATCGTGAGCATCTTCAGACGCTCGAGATTCTGCACGACGGCGGCGAAATCCTCGATGGTCTTGCGATCCGAAAGATCGCGCGATTGCGCGATCGTGGACATCGTCAGGTGCTGCTCGATCAGCCACGCGATCGTCTCGGTATCGGCCTGCGAAAGCCCGATGCGCGGGCAGAACTTGCGCGCGACCTTCGCACCCGCGATCGAATGGTCTTCCGGTCTTCCCTTGGCGATATCGTGCAGGAACAGCGCGATATAAAGCAACTCGCGGTTCGCAATCCCCTTCATCAGTTCGTTGGCAACCCCGTACTCGGGGTTGGTACCGCGCTCGATCTCCGCGAGCACGCCGATGCAGCGGATGAGGTGCTCGTCCACCGTGTAGTGATGATAGAGATTGAACTGCATCATCGCGACGACATGCCCGAACTCGGGCACGAAGCGGCCAAGCACGCCGGCTTCGTTCATCTTGCGCAGCACGATCTCCGGTGCATGTTTTGAAGACACGATTTCGCGAAACAGCTTGTTTGCGTCCTTATCGGCGCGCAGCTCGGCATCGATCAGCTTCAGCGAAGAGCGGGCAAGCCGCAACGCGTCGGGGTGGAACTCGAGATCGTGCTGGTCGGCGATATGAAAGAGCCGCAGCAGATTGATCGGATTCTTCTGAAACACCTTTTCGTTCGCGACGTTCACGCGCTCGGTGTCGATCACGAAGTCCGGGAAATCCTTGACCGGCTTCTTTTTTCGGCGCGCGAAGCGCGAGATCACGCGAGTCAGCGCGGGCGCGCTTTTCACGTGGATCTCCTCAAGCTCCGCGCAGACGATGCCGGTGAGATCGCCGACATCCTTCGCCACGAGGAAGTAGTGCTTCATGAAGCGCTCGACGTCGCGCTGGCCGGGATGATCGGTGTAGCCGAGGCGCCGCGCCATCTCTTCCTGCACTTCGAAAGAGAGCCGCTCCTCCGCGCGCCCGGTGAGGAAATGCAGATGGCAGCGCACCGCCCACAGGAAATCCGCGCAGCGGCGGAACAGCGCGCGTTCGGCCTTCGTGAACAGTCCCTTGCCTACGAGTTCCTCGACGTCGCGCACGCGATAGACGTATTTGCCGATCCAGTTCAGCGTGTGCAGGTCGCGCAATCCGCCCTTGCCGTCCTTCACGTTCGGCTCGACGAGATAGCGGGACTGACCGACGCGCTTGTGGCGGTCGTCGCGCTCGGCGAGTTTCGCGGCGACGAAATCGGCAGCGGTGCCCTGCACCACTTCCTTGTCGAACCGCGTCTGAAATTCCGCGAACAGTTCGTCGTCGCCGACAAGCCGCCGCGCCTCCAGGAGCGCGGTGCGGATCGTCATGTCGGCGCGGCCCTGCCTGATGCACTCGTCGACCGAGCGGGTCGCATGGCCGACTTTGAGACCCATATCCCACAGCGCGTAAAGGATCGCCTCCGCGACGCTCTCGCCCCATGCGGTCTGCTTGTAGGGAAGCAGGAACAGGAGATCGATGTCCGAGCCCGGCGCAAGCAAGCCGCGGCCATAACCGCCGACCGCGACCACCGTCATGCGCTCGGATGAAGAAGGATTCTCGGATCGGTAGAGCTGCTCCGCCGCGACCTCGTAGGCGAGCGTGATGATCGAATCCATCAGCCGCGAAAGCGCCTCTGCGCAGCCGCGGCCCGGCAAACCGCCGAGCAGCTTCTTCTCGGCATTCTCGCGGCCTTCATTCATCGCCGCCTTCAGCCGCTGGGTCAGCGCAGCGCGAATGTCCGCGAGGCGGCCCTCATGAGCCGCCGACAGACCGGCAAGCTCCTCGCGGAGCTTCGCCACATTGATGAGATCCGCCTGACCGGGCTTGCCCCGGCGGCGGCGTTTGGCTGCGCGCGACATATCGAGGGAATAGCGAGAAATCCTGCTGTCCCGAATATCTGATTGCTTCGATTCCGTCACCGTGGACGGCGATTATATTACTGTAAGAATATGTATATATATTCTATTGACAGATGATCCACGTATGATCGATGGTATTCCATGAAATTCACGGATTTTCTAAGGGGTATCCAAATGAACTTCGTTTCTCGCTTCGGCCGCATCGCGATTGCCGTTGCCGCCGCTCTCGCCTTCACCGGCGCCGCCAAGGCCCAAGTGACCGAAATCCGCATCGACTGGGCGACCTACAACCCAGTCTCGATCATTCTGAAAAACCAGGGTCTGCTCGAGAAAGAACTCGAGAAGGACGGCATCAAGGTTCGCTGGGTGCAGTCGGCGGGCTCGAACAAGGCACTCGAATTTCTGAACGCCGGCTCGATCGATTTCGGTTCAACCGCAGGTTCGGCCGCACTGGTCGCCAAGATCAACGGCAACCCGATCAAATCGATCTATGTCTATTCGCGTCCGGAATGGACCGCGCTCGTCACCGGCGCGAAGTCGGACATCAAGACGGTCGCAGATCTCAAGGGCAAGTCGGTCGCGGTCACGCGCGGCACCGATCCGCACATCTTCCTCGTGCGAGCGCTCGCGGAAGCCGGTCTCACCGACAAGGACGTACGCTTCATGCTGTTGCAGCATGCCGACGGCCGTCTCGCGCTTTCGCGCGGCGACGTGCAGGCCTGGGCCGGTCTCGACCCGATGATGGCATCCGCCGAACTCGATGAAGGCGCGAAGCTGTTCTATCGCAAGCCGGAGGCGAACACCTGGGGCATCCTGAACGTGCGCGAAGAATTTGCGAACAAACATCCGCAGCTCGTGCAGCGCGTATTGAAAGTCTACGAACAGGGCCGCCGCTGGGCACTCGCCAATCCGGATCAGGTAGCGAAGGCGCTCGCCGAAGCCGCAAAGATTCCGGAGAACGTCGCCCAGAAGCAGCTCAAAGAGCGCACCGAGCTGACGCATAGCGCGATCGGAAAGCCGCAGCGCGATTCCATCCTCGCGGCCGGTATCGCCCTCCAGAAAGCGGGCGTGATCGACGCGAAGGTCAACGTACAGCAGGTGTTAAACGATCTCATTGACGAGCGTTTCAACGCCACACTCTCGAACTGATCGCGGATCGCTGTTAATGAGCGTCATGGACGCTATCCAGGAAAGAGACGCCGCCCAAGAGGCGGCGTCTCCCGTTACTTCCGTGCCCGTTGCGAAATCCCGCTTCGGCGCGAAGTTCGCGCTCGGCATTCTGCTCCCGGTCGCGCTCGCCGCCGGATGGGAGATCGCGGTCGCATCGGGACTGGCGCAAGGGCGGCTGATGCCGCCACCGAGCCGGCTCTTCAAAACGCTTTACGATCTCGCAATCACCGGCGAACTCTGGCGGCACATCTTTGCGACACTCGCGCGCGTTGCTGCCGGCTTCGCGCTCGGCACGATCGTGGGCACACTGGTCGGCGCGCTTGCGGGCGCATCGCGTCTCGCGAAAGACATCGTCGATCCGACGCTGCAGGGATTGCGCTCGGTGCCTTCGATCGCATGGGTTCCGCTGTTCATTCTCTGGCTCGGAATTTTCGAGGAATCCAAGATCGCGCTGATCGCGGTCGGCTGCTTCTTCCCGGTTTATCTCGGCGTGTTCGGCGCCATCGCTTCCGTCGACCGCAAGACGGTTGAGGTCGGCCGCATGTTCCGGCTTTCCCAGTTTCAACTGGTGCGGCGGATTCTGCTGCCTGCGATTCTACCCGCTTACATCCTCGCGCTTCGCCAAGGTCTCGGGCTCGGCTGGATGTTCGTGGTCGCGGCCGAATTCATGGGTGCTTCCGAAGGTCTCGGCTACCTCCTCGTCGACGGCCAACAGCTCGGCAAGCCGGACCAGATTTTAGCCGCGATCCTCACCTTCGCGATTCTCGGCAAGATCACAGACGGCCTGCTTGCCGCCGCCAGCGCGCCGCTTCTCACCTGGCAGGACGCGTTCGCGCCCAAAAACTAGATCAGCGATAAACCAACAAGAACCGGATCATGCTCAACATTCAATCGGTCGACAAAGTTTATCCCAACGGCACGCGTGCGCTCGACCGTGTCGGCCTCAACGTCGAACAAGGCGAGATCGTCGCCGTTGTCGGCGGATCGGGCTGCGGCAAGAGCACGCTGCTGCGTCTCGTTGCCGGCCTCGATCCCGCGACGCGCGGCAGGGTCGAACTCGACGGCGAAACGATTTCCGCGCCACATGAATGCGTCGGCCTGATCTTTCAGGAGCCGCGGCTGTTGCCATGGCTGACGGTCGCGGGAAATGTCGGCTTCGGTATCTCGCACCTGCCGAAAGCGAAACGCGAGCGGATCGTTGGCGAAGTGCTGTTGCGCGTGGGCCTTGCCGACTATGCCGAGCGCTGGCCGCGCGAATTGTCCGGCGGACAGGCGCAGCGGGTCGCAATCGCGCGCGCGCTCGCGCCGCGCCCGAAAGTTCTGCTGCTGGATGAG